>NZ_CP036266.1:6313247-6613247 GCF_007744075.1 Gimesia chilikensis
AGCAAACTCAAATCGGTTGCAGAATGCAGGCCCCTGTTCCAACAACTCAAAGCGCACCCCCGTTGTTTCCCGGAGTTTTATGACAAGTTCTGTAAACTGGTCATTGCCCCACCCGCCAAAGCGGTCACGCTCCGCATGAAATTCCTGGAAGAATCCCGCCGCGGACTGATGAGCCCCCGCTTCCCCAAGCCCAAAAAATACCGTCAGTTGGCCCAGATCATCAAAAAAGAGTTTCCCCAACTATACGAGCTGGAGAAAGTCTGGATCAATCAGCTGCTGGCGAAGCGGAATCGTATTTCGACGCTGGATAATTTCTTCTGGGCGGTCAACAGGGTGGTCTATGGAATCACCTATCTGTTTGTGATGTTAATCCTGGGATTTATCATCGTTTATGCCTCAGACTTTCTCAGCATGCTGTTGAGTTTTCTCGGCTGAGCCTAACCTTGCAGAGGAGCCGGATATGAGTGGCCCTGATGAGCCACAATGGGAATTATTGCCTGACCGACCGGAAGAATTTTTCGGCCTGGAGGGGGATTACGATGTCCTCGATCTGAAACGGAAATACAATTCCTTTATTCGGAAATTCAAACCGGAAAAATTCCCGGAGGAATTCCAGAAAATCCGCGCCGCGTTTGAATCCCTGAACGACGCCCTCCGCTATGGTGAGCCCCTGCCGAGTTCACAACACCTGCAGTTTGACTGGTCCAGTGATACGGAACAGTCCGATTCCGAACTTCAGACCGAGTTGACAGGCTCCCCCGCTGCAGATCCGCTCTACAATTCGGCCAGTGAAGCAACTGACAAAGGCCAGAAAACAGGTCTGCTGGAGCGACTCAAAGACGAACCGATCGACGTGCTGTATGCGGAACTGAAACAGCAGACCTCAAAATCTCCCTACGATTATTACGCGCTGGCCGTCTTTGCGGATCTGCTGCCTGAGACGAAAGGCCATTTTGCAGGCTGGATCCTGGAAGGCCTCAAGGTTCACCAGGAAGAGCCCGGACTGTTCGAATTACTGAAACAGTACTTCTCTCAGGAAATTCCACTCAAGGAACTCGCGTCCCTGTTGCTCAAAACGTCTCGCATCGTCAATTCAGACCGCTTTTATTATCTGACCGAAAAAGGCTGGGATCGCCTGATCCGCAACGCGCCCTTCAAGATATTTCGCAAGACACTCTCCAGCTGCGAAGCAAATTTACGCGACCATCGTGTCGACAACCTGCTGGTCTTCTATCTGCACATTCTGAAACCAGCCATCTGGAAAGCCAGTCAGAAGTGGATCGACCAGATCTTTGCTGAAGTCGACTCTCACTACGATGAACTGCCTTACTGGCTGGAACGCGAGTATTACCTGCTGGACCTGCTCCGTCAGTACCGTGAGCAGCGGGACACGTTTATCCAGGAGAGTGCCATCCGCGAGACCATCGACAGGGCCATCAGAAATTACAGTGTACTTCCCGAAAGCGAAGCCGACCTGGCCTTCCTCGAATGTCAGCTTCTACTGATCTCCTACGAAGATGATCTCCTGACGGAATTCCCCAAGCTGGACAAACAGCTGCTCAATCTGCGAATCCTTTGGGAACTCATCGCCGATGATGTCTATGAGCGCGTGGAAGTCTATGTGGAATATAGCGAGAGTGAGCAGAGAGACTCGCAAATTCAGAAACTGGCCGATCAACTGTTTCACGAAAATTATGGCCGTCGCTATCAGAACATCACCGAAATGACATCAACCACATATGTCCTGCTGTTCCTGGCTTCGATCATTTCCATTATCTATCTGATCTTTCGGATGTTTTCCTCTTTCTGGTCCTCACTGCTCTACATCGGCCTCATCGTACTCACCAACTTTATTTTCTTTATCCTCGCGGCCCTCTCCTCGAACTGGCTCAGAGACCGCTACTATCGCGCCGGCTGGCGGTTCGAGATCATGCGTTTCTTCCAGACCTGCTGGCTCCCCCTGGATGAAGTCGCCGAGGGCCTGGAAGCCCTGAACGGCACCAAAAAAGACGATATCGAATACGAAGAACTGGACGAAATAGCCAACCTCATGCGGCTCGATCCGGGGCTGTTTATCTACGTCACAGCCCAGCGATTACTGCATGCGAGTCACTGAATCTTACTGCAAAGAGAGACTTCGAAAACCGCCTCTTTCAGGCTGCACCAGCCACCAGCGCAGCAATAATCACAAAGATCACCCCAATCACGACTGCGATGAGGATCGAAATCAGATACTGACAGGCCGCGACACCCATCCCTCGCACAAAGGTCGTTGGCAAGAGACCAGCCAGCAAAGCGGAGGCTACCAGGAAACTGAAGGGCAGGGAAAACAGAGCGGGCAGCAATTCTGCCCAAGGCTGGCCCACTTCTTTCAACGCGACTGCCCCAAACAGTCCAATGATAAAGCCAACAACCCAGTTCACGAGCCCGGTAATGAAAACAATTCCCATTGCTTTCAGCATCTCAGGCTCGGGGACGCGCGACAGGTGATCTTCTCCAAAACCAGCGAATTTATTGAACAGGCTGATCGCTGCTCGCAGAATGACAGCGCCAATCGCCAATCCGATCGGAACCGCCACAAACAAGACGCAAAAAAAGGCCAGTAATGGTTCTGCAGCAGCTAATACCAGAGATGTCGCATTCAGCATTGGATTCATTCCTCGTTAAACAATTCGTCAGTACACAATCATTCAGAAATCACTTGTATACCCATTCCTGCAAAATGTCAATCATGTTAAGAAATTCAAATTCAGGTGAAATTGCATTTCACGGGATCCGAGTCCGCCCGAAAACCTGAGGCTGACCTTTTTCCCGCCGCGAGGATTTACTGAAAGGGTTCGACCAGTTGCGCACCGAACTGGACCGCTCCGGACGCCCGATCATGACGCTCCCCTTCGGAGAGCCGTTACACGAACTGGCATGATCGCGACGAGTAGACTGATTACTCGTCGTCCACGCGTTTAATCAGCGCGTTGTAGTCTTTCATGCAGCGTTTCACCAGATCCTTGAGTTCCTGGAACTCGGCCTGGTTGGCCTGCGAAGAATTGAGCAGAGGCTGCATCCAGCCCTGCATCAGGTCGAACTGCGTTTCCAGCACATTCAACAGTGAGCGGGGAATCTTATTGACCACGGTAATCCGGTCGTCGGGTTCCACAGCCGGTTTCTCAGCCGCCGCCTGTTGTGTTTCACGACTCTGCAGCGACTTCTCAAACAGTGTCGTCACATCTTTCGTCCCTGAGCTCAGGGCAGCCTGGATGGCGTGCAGGCTCTCGGAAAGATTCTGGAACCGCTCCGAGAATTCGCGGGCATATTGATCCAGATTGGTCTCTGTTTTCTCTTCAGTCAGTCTGCCGATGCCGGCGTTCATGGCTTCGCGGATGTCCTGCAGTCCTTCGCCCACATTCGCCAGTTGCAGAATGGCCTGCGCCATGCGATCTTCACCGCCCACACTCTTTAACTGCTGATTCTTGCGGAATGACTTTTTGATGTCGTTCCAGCGCTGCAGCTCGGCTTCCTTCAGGATGCCCATCAGTTCCTTGAACTTCAACAGGTTGGCTTCAGTATCCGAGGTCAGGGTCTGGGCGTCGTTTTCGTAATTGGAAACAATCAGCGTTTCCAGTTCCCTGTCATTCATCACCGCAAATACCTTCTCGGCGATGCGGTTCATGTTACGGTAGGACCCCTGCAGTTTGAACGCCGGTTCGGTCCGGTATTCGTCTGACTGGGCCGCAGAACGGATGTATTCGCGGTTCACACTCAAAATCACGTCGCGAACCCGAATCAGTTTCTTCATCGTGGAAACCATCTCGTTCAGTTCTTCGACGGAATAGTTGCCTTCCAGGTCGCCCCGTTCGCCGGTTCCATCTTCGGCCATCTGAATGATCGTATAAACGTCTTTCTGACTGCGTGACGAGAGCGGATTCAAAACCGGATTCGAGGTAATACAGTTTTCCAGGTAGCTCATTTCGAACGCATCCGCATGCTCGCCTATCACTTCACCCAGGTTATAAATGTCGGCACGGTTTGAAAGCATGTCGGGGATCTGGAACTTTTCCCCACTCTCGGTATATGGGTTTCCTGCCATGACGACCGCCACTTTGCGTCCCCGCAGGTCGTAGGTCCGAGTCTCCCCTTCGTAGACCCCTTCGATCTTCCGCTGGGCGTCACACAGAGAGATGAACTTCTGCAGGAATTCGGGATTACAGTGCTGAATGTCGTCCAGGTAGATCATCACGTTGTCACCCATTTCCAGCGACAGGTTCAGCTTCTTCACCTCTTCCCGGGCCCCCGCATTCGGTGCGGATGCGGGATCGAGCGAGGTCACCTGGTGTCCCAGGGCCGGCCCGTTGATCTTCATGAAGATGATCCCCAGGCGGTTGGCGATGTATTCCATCAGCGTGGTTTTACCATAACCCGGCGGAGACACCAGCATCAGCAGTCCCATGCGGTCGGTTCGCTTCTGTTCGCCCGCTTCCCCCATCTGCTTGGCCAGGTTATCGCCAATCACAGGCAGATAAACTTCATCCAGGAGACGGTTGCGGACAAACGAAGTCAGCACCCGCGGACGAAACTCTTCGAGTCGCATCGCATGCCGGGCTTCGTCGACGATTTCTTTCTTGAGCGTGACATAGGATTCGAAGCGGGGCACTTTCACCTGCTGGAATTCATTCAACCGCTGCATGAACCGGTTATAGTGCAGGTGATATTCGCCCTGCTGAATCCGGGAATGCGAACCCGAGAGCCCACTGATCTGATCGGTCACCCGGGCATCGATCAGTCGCTGACGATCCAGTTTGCCCGCCAGCAGCAGCAAGGCAATTTCATCCCGGTAATCTCTGTCTTCATCGGAATTCAGATGATCCAGGTAAGCGCCGACCCAGTCCCGGGCCAGCAGAAACCAGTTCAACGGATTGGCATGAGTCGCTTCGAGACTCTCCTGGAATCGTTCCAGTGCGTTATTGTGTTTTAAGTACTTCTCAAATTCCTGGAACAGCTCTCCCGCCCGCTGACTGACCACGAATTGATTGCCGTGCACGAGTTCCTGGAACAGATACTCTGCAGACTCGGGAACCAGCGCCGGTTCGAAACAATGCAGCCGTTGTACAAACTCCGTCAGCTGTTGTTGAAGTTCGCTGATATAGTACTGCTGTTTTCCGGTCTGTGGGAAGACCTGCATGATGCGACCAAAACCAGAGAGCTGCGATTCAAACAGCGTTTTCAGCTCCGGGGCACAGAAGTAATTCCAATAGAGATTAGACAGAGATCGAGCCGCAGGCTGGTATCGCAACAGTCCCAGGGCCGGCTTAATCTTGAGCAACGATTTGACGAGCAGCAGCGCATCCTGATCGTGCACTCCCTTTACGTAGCCTTCGCTGTAGCGGGGCCCCATAAACTTCTGAATGAATGCCAGCAGTTCTTCATCGGTCAGTTTCAGCACCGATTCCAGCGATGTTTCCGGATCGGAATCCAGTGAATTCAACAGCATATAGGCCAGGTATTCAACGCGATAAACGTCCCTGTTTTCGGAGACCAGTTCCTGGTTCCAGACATCGCGGGTCGCCAGCAGCCGTTCGTCTTCAATTTCAGAAAAGAAATTAGTCCCCGTCAGATGCAGTTGCAGCACATCGTCCCGCATGACCGTGGTCAGATCCAGGGACTGACGATTGACGGTAAAATTACGATTGCCCAGCCGGATGATATTTTCGCCATCAACGAACAGTTCCTGCTTGTCTTTCAACTGCCGGACCGCGTCTTCGCGAATACTCTTCAATCGGCTCTGGATGTCGTCCACCTTGACGGTGTCTTCCAGCTCACCCAGTTGCCGTACGATATCCCGCACTTTGTCGATCATCAGATCCGAGGCAAAGTAACCGTTGATCTCGTTGATCGATTCGAGCTGTTCTGCCCGACTGCGAATGCCGGTCAGAATCCGTTCGGCCGATTTCGCCAGCGAGTTGGCCCGCTTATTTCGGCTTTCCACAATCGCCAGTTTGCGCGATTCAAACGCCGCGTAGATCTCTTCCCGCTTCTCCGTCAACTGCTCGACGAACTCATCGAATTCAGCGAACCGGCCTTCCAGCTCTTCAACCTGAATCATCAGTTTCGTCAGGAAGTCATCACACTTCTCAGGGGAATCACTGACATCCAGGTAGTTAACGACTCCCTGGTTCAGCAGCTTGATCTGGGCATTGAACTCAGCGACGCCTTCGACCGACATCAGATCCTTGATGCGATTCTTCAGCGCGGCCCGGCTCTGATTGATGCGGGAGAAATTAGCGGAGATATTGTCGATGATCGCCGTCCGCTGCGTGGTATCTTCCACTTTCAGATTACTGACAATATCGATCAGCATCTCCAGTTCACCGGAACTGGCTTCGATCTCTTCTTCCACCTTCCGAGCGTCGGCGACCTTCTCGACCGTTTTGATCTTCTCAGACGCAGCAGAGATCCGATCGGCGTACGGTTTGAGGGCATCTTTTCGCAGCAGAAACTCGACACAACGTCCGGCCAGTTTTTCGGTTCGTTCGCTGACTTTGGCTTCCAGCTTTTCGACCAGCGTCACATCGACATACCGCAAATCTCGCAGGGAGATGACATCCCCCCGTAGACTTCGCAGGCTGGCGAGACTCTGGACGAAATCATCGATCTGATCGAACCGGCGATGATCGATGGCGACCAGGGTTTCGCGGGTCTGAGTTTCGACTTCGGCTGTCTTCTTCCTGGTATTCTGCCTGAGCTGCAGAACCTTTTCATACTCGGTGACCGCAGCTTCCGCAGCTTTCTTGATCTCCAGAACCACTTCACCCAGGGCATACGTATCCTGATGATTGATCCAGAAATAGGAATCCAGCACATCCGTTGACTGTTTCACCAGATCGACATACAGATTTTCGTAAGCGTCTCTGCGGTAAATCAGTCCCAGGAGTTCATGGCACTCTGCCATCCCGCGGACAATGTCCTTATTGCCGATTTTATTGAGATAGGAATCGGTCTTGTGGGGAACTTCAAACGATTCGCTGACGTAAGGCGTTTTCCAAAGCTGAATCGTGTGATGTTTTTGTGGCTCTCCCTGCCCCGAGAAACAGATCAGCTCGCCCCCTTCGAACAGCGTAAACCCATGACAGATCATCGGAGTATCGAGTTTCTGTTCGATCACATTGTACTGCAGGAGCACATGGATGCCTTGTTCGGGCTGATAGAAGACGTAGAGGAAGTCTTCCCCGTTCGGTGCCGCGATCCGTTCCTGGTAGAGCATGTCCTGCAGGTCGGTTTCAAACGTCTTCGAATCCCCGTTCTGCAGATAATAGCCGTTGGAAAACACGAGGCCATGATCATCGGGCAGCAGAATACAGGCATCCTTGATCGAATCCAGCCGCCGGGCCTGCTGCAGCTTTTCATTGTAGATGAAATAGCGAAATTTTGATTCTTTATAAGGACGAATCTTGAGCAGAATCAGTGAGCCGATCAATGCATAGAAAATCTCGGCATCATCGAGCGTCTGATCCGGGTCTTCCACAGGTTCCGCATAGATACCCTCACCGGTATCGGTGTTGTTCTCGATCTTGATGGTCAGGTCGCCGCCAATGGTCTCCACAAACAGACGGTCATCAATCGAGATGTGCGGATGCACGCCCGAATAATGCAGATCGCGGTGCGTCCGCACCCACTCAAATTCCTGCTGGGGCGGATACTCGACTTCGTGATCGCTGCGGTTATCCACATAGACCAGTTGATCTTCCTGGAAGGCCCATTTAAATGTTTTAAAATCGCGGGCTCCCTGCCCCACCTTGAACAGCATGTATAAAAAAGGTCCTTTGACAAAAAACTTGGCAAAGGTCGCATTCTTATAGTAGCGGTAGATGTCCTTGAAATCTTTTTCGAACGCCGGGTCCTGAATCAGATCCAGGGGCAGGTTGTGATAAGTTCCGTCTTTGAATTCGTAGACTGAAAACACATCACTCAGCTGGATTTCTGTTTTCAGCCCGAAACGTACGTTGTAGCCAAACAGAAACCGGTTCCCGACCGCCAGCATATCGCGGGGCACGCAGTTGTGCTCGGTCGTAATCCGATCGCTACCCAGTAACCGGGTTTCAATCGAACCAAAGACTTCCTTGCGACGTTCATTCAGTTGCGACAGGCGGGACTGCAGTTCCTTACCACGACTCTGCAGACGGTTCTGAATGATTTCATACGTACTGCTCTCCAGCGCAATGGCGTCCGCATTGTCGGCTGCAGTCTCGGATGTATGATTTTCTGAATCCGCCATTTGTATGTGAATCCCGTGGCTCACTGTTTCGGTTGATTGAGTGAAGCATTCGTCTGAGGCTGATGCCTGCTCTCACGGCCGGCTTCACCAGGCACAAGAGAGCAGACCAGACCTCTTATCCGTCCAGATAGAGCGTGACTTGCAGCTCTATTTTACGATTCCACCTTGGCTTTCATAAAGGAGGATACCTTCTGGTCGGAGATTCCGAGATTTTTGACGGTCGCCAGCAGGCGGTTCAGCGTCGAACGGTCTTCATCGCTCTCGGCCTGAACGAGCAGCTGTGAGATCAAAGCGGCAATCGACAGGTTCTTGGCATCTTCGAAGGACATGCCAAACCGGGAGATAAAGGTCTGGAGCTGGTCTTCAAAGTAGTCCGGATTTCCGTTGAAGAACGTGTTCTTGATATCCGTCAGGGTTTCACTGTTGTGCACGAAGCGATCGATGGATTTACCACTCTTGATCGAGTCCACAATCTTATCGAAGAAGGTGGTTTCGCCACCCACGATGTCGATCCGGGCCGACTTGAGAGCCTCGCCGACAATACCGGCCTGAGCCTCGGCGATCTCCTGTTGAGCCGAAATCGCTGCCAGTTCGATATCTTTCTCCTTGTTGAGTTTGATCTTGAATTCTTCGTGATCGCGGCCCACTTCGTCGAAGAGCTTCATCGCATTGGCTTTCTCTTCGATACCATTGGCTTCCGAGCTGAACTTCAGCTTCATCACGTTGGCTTCCGCGGTTCCGGTCTTCTCGGTCGCTTCGGCTTTGGCCATCATCACGTTGGCTTCGGCCTGACCGGTCTTCTCGGTGGCGGTTGCCTTGGCAATCATGACCTGGGCATCGGCCAGACCTTCTGCGGCACCGTCGGCCGTTTTGGCTTCCGCCATGACTTTGATCGCATCCGATTTCTTTTCGGTTGCCGTCTTTTCGGCTTCGGCTTCGATGACCATTTTTTCGGCCAGCAGTTCGGCAGACGACTTCTGTGCTTCGGCTGCTTTGACTTCCTTGACCAGGTTTTCCTGAGCTTCCATTTCCGCTTTGGTCACGGTGACCTGTTTCAAACGGTCTGCAGTCGCGAATTCGTGCGTATCCTTGATGCGTTCTTCTTCTTCGACCACGGCTCGTTCGACAATCACCCGCTCGCGGATCACTTCCTGAATGTTCCGTTTTTCGACTTCAATCGCTTTATCTTTCTCGATATCAGCGATGCCGACGACCCGTTCACGTTCCGTGACTTCCAACAACCGGTCTTTTTCAACCCGTTCGGTCTCGACCGCGTCGGTCCGTTCCTTATTCTTCTGAGCCACAATGATCTGGCGGAGTTTGTTTTCTTCGGCGATCGACAGTTCTTCGTCGGTGCGAATCCGCGCAGATTCGGCTTTCAGACGCTCTTGATGTTCTACCTGACGAGCTTCGGCTTCTTCACGAGCCGTCAACGATGCGATTTCCCGCTTCTGTTTCTCAACCGCTTCGACCCGCTGACGTTCCAGTTCCAGAATCGTTTCCTGGGCTTCCACGTCCTGTTTCTTGATCGTCTTTTCTTTTTCCCGCGTAATATTGTTCGACAGCACGTGTTCCCGGGCGGTGAGGTCGGTAATCTTCTTGATCCCTTCCGCATCCAGAATGTTGGTCGGGCTCAACTTCTCAAGCGGAGTCTGTTCCAGGAAGTCAATCGCACAGTCATCCAGAATGTACCCGTTCAGATCGGTGCCGATGATTTTGAGGATCTCTTCCTTGAACTTGTCCCGCTCATTGTAGAGTTCAACAAAGTCAAAATGCTTACCGACCGTCTTCAAAGCTTCTGAGAACTTGGCATCAAACAGTTCAATCAGGGCATCCCGGCTGGAAGCACGTTTACAACCCAGTGATTGAGCCACGTTGCGAATGTCATTCGAAGTATTGTTGACTCTCACGAAGAAAGCCACTTCGATATCGGCCCGGATATTATCCCGACAGATCAGCCCCGCTTCCCCTTTACGGGCAATTTCGATCCGCTTGACCGAGAGGTCCATCTGGTCGGCACGGTGCAGGATCGGAATTACAAAGATCCCTTCCCCGTTGGCAACTTTAAGGTTCCCGACCCCGGTTCGTACCAGAGCCTCTTCCGGTCCAACCTTGCGATAGAAACGGGAAAGTGCCATCGCAAAACCAGCCAGCACGACCCCGATCACGACAATTGCGGTGAAAATGGACCCACTGAATAAATCGACCCCCAGCAGTTGAGCTGTGGGTAACTGAAGTACCGATATGGACATGTTCTTAGGACTCCTGGTTAATTTTAACGACGTAAAAGGCCTGTGTTTCCTGGTTATAATCCGTCAGACGTACCAGATCTCCCTTCTGGATTGTTTCGTCTTCCGCACGAATATGCAGCTTGAGAGGGGCTCCTTCCGTCTCCAGTTCGGCCTGGCCGAACTTCTCAGTGACCGAACTGCTGGTCACACGACATGATTTGCCTAACAATGTTTCGATTTGATTGGGAGGAGTAAACTGAAAGTATCCCTTGAATGGCTGCGTGATCAACTTGGTAACCACCAGACTGATACCCAGATTTCTCAGGAACAGCGGGAGATAGTCCATCGCAGATTGAATCTCGACCCCGGCATCAAAGTTGATAGAAAGCATCCACATACTGAGCGAGAAAATACTCATCCAGACCATGACAGGCACTTCACCGAGATTCAGAAACTTCAAACCGATGAAGCCAAAATCCAGTATGGACGGGCCATGACCGCCGACTTCAAAGTCCAGATCAAAATCCAGCAGATCGAAGTCCAACACCCCGATAATCACACACAGCCAGTACAGCACGCAGATGGCGACCAGTACCGTTGCCGGCAGGGTGGGCCAGTTCAGAGCTGCGTGCAATAATTCAGTCACGGCGGGCTTTCAGCTTTAAAGGAAATAAAATCAGCTCACACCTCCCGGACAGCAGGGAAGTGCGAAATCCTCCCGTACCTCGCTGGAAAGAGAATCCAACGAGTATGGTTCTTTCAGTATGAACCATAAATCAGATTTGGCAGACTAAAGAACGTAAAAATCAGTCCACGGATCACGAAAACCGGGCAATCCGGCAGATTTTTTCCCGATAGAGGAATCGCGCCTAAAAAGGGAGTTGTTCAGCACACACCCCCTGTAGGGAAATCAGAATCAAAAACGGAGAAATCTTCTGTGAAGAAATAAAAACGGCTCAAGTAATGACTCCACGCCTCCGAAGTGCACCGCGCATGAAAAAACCACCTGTTGCAACGATTCTATGCAACAGGTGGTTCAACGGGATTATGCTGATTGCCCGCAGGGAGCAGGCTTAGCCTTCCATCTGCTGTAATTCGATTGGTGGAGCACCCATGATGTGGTAACCCGAATCGACATGGTGGTTCTCACCGGAAACACCACTCGAGAGGTCGCTCAACAGGTACATGCCTGCTTTACCGACGTCATCCGGGGTAATGTTCTTACGCAGGGGTGACATGGTGGAGTAGAGCTTCATCATCACATCGAACTCACCCACGGCTGAGGAGCTGAGTGTTTTCAGTGGGCCAGCACTCAGGCTGTTCACACGAATGCCTTCAGGGCCGAGTTCGTTGGCCAGATACATTACGGTGTTTTCCAGGGCGGACTTGCAGATCCCCATGACGTTGTAACCGGGAATCACTTTCTCACCGCCGAGGTAGCTCAACGTGAGCATGCTGCCGCCCGGCTTGAGAATTTCGCGGGCACGACGGGCGATGGTGATCAGGCTGTAAACGCTGATTTCCATCGAGAGCTTAAATCCGTCCCGGCTGACGTTGTAAACTGGTCCCTTGAGGTCGTCCATGGGAGCATAGGCGATTGAGTGCAGCAGAAAATCAATTTGTCCGTACTCAGCCTTAACCTTTTCGAACACCTTATCCAGGTCTTCTTCTTTGGTCACATCGCAGGGAATCATGATCTCTGCCCCACGAGGCTCTACCAGCTTCCTCAGCCGACGCTCCATGCGGGGACGCTCGGGGTCTTTATCGGGAAGGTGTGTGAAAGCCATCTCGGCTCCCTCATCATACAGCTTCTCTGTAATCGCCCAGGCGATGGAATGGTCATTTGCAATGCCAAATACAAGACCTTTTTTACCTTCAAAAAGCCCCATGCTGTGATACTCCGTAAATTTTTAAAAATCCAGATAGATTGAAGTGACGGGGATATTCAATCTGCTACTGTAAATCGCGTCTTAATACAGCGTATAAACTATTCGAATTGCCGCCAATAGAAAAGCCAAAGGCGGCCTGTTGTTCGTGAAAACAACAAACCGCCTTGAATCTAAGGAGTATCAATTTCAGATCAGAGCTGGTTTATTCCAGAGCTCCGACCATGCTGGAGGATTCCTGTTCTGACTGAACACCCTCTTCTGTCTGATTTTCCTCATCTTCCTTATTGGGGAAGATGGCATCCACGAACCCACGCAGGTGGGCACTTCGTGTCTGGTGCTGCAGTTTCCGCAGGGCCTTGGATTCGATCTGACGGATACGTTCGCGGGTCACCTTGAAGATACGACCGGTTTCTTCGAGGGTGTAGCTGTAACCGTCACCCAGACCATAACGCAGACGAATGATTTCCCGTTCGCGATAGGTCAGACTTTTGAGCACGTGCTCGATTTTGTCTTTGAGCATTTCCCGCATCGCGGCATCGGCGGGTGAAGATTCGTGTCCGTCTTCCAGGAAATCGCCGAAGCTGCTGTCTTCGCTTTCTCCGACGGGTGTATCCAGGCTGATCGGATGCTTCCAGGTCTTCATGATCCGCTCAGTCTCTTCCACACCCAGTCCAACGGAATCAGCCAGTTCTTCCATGGTCGGTTCGCGACCGGTTTCCTGACGAATCTGTTCGCTGCGTGCTTTGAGGGTCGAGATGCTCTGGAACATGTGAACGGGAATACGAATTGTCCGGGCATGGTCGGCAACGGCACGGGTAATTGCCTGACGAATCCACCAGGTAGCGTAAGTTGAGAACTTGTAACCACGGCGGTATTCGTATTTCTCAACGCCCCGCATCAGGCCGGCATTTCCTTCCTGGATCAGGTCGAGGAAGCTCAGGCCACGGTTACGATATTTCTTGGCGATCGAAACAACCAGTCGCAGGTTACCGCCGGAAAGTTGCTGTTTGGCTTCCGTCCAGTCATCGAAGCGACGTTTGATTTCACGTGAACGACTCTGAAAGTCATCAGCCGATTCAACAACCATGGTTGTCAGTTCTGCCAGTTCGCGTTCCAGCAGGCGTGTGTCCGTTGTCTTGTGACGCAACTGCCGAAAGTCTTCCAGCTGCTCCTGCACTTCACGCATCCGACCGGCAATCTGGTGAATGCGTTTCAGGACAGGCTGCAGACGCTGAGTTCGCAGACAGAGCTCTTCACAAAGGGTCGCCATTTTCTGACGACGAATTCTCATGCGTTTGCGTATCTCGCGTTGTTCGACCTTGCCGGCTTCGCCTGATTCTAGTTTTTCAAAATCGTCCCGATTTTTCTCCATTAACGCCTGCAAAGTGGCGATATTAAAAGGCATCCGGCCCATGATCTGATCTTTGGTGGCATCCTCAGTATCAGAAGTTCGCAGCGTGCGTTCGAAGGGCAGTTCACCCGCGTAAACTTTCTCCAGAGTATCGATGGCAATCTTCAGTGCAAAGTCAGATTCGAGCACGGTGCGGCGGAACCGCTTCCGCGTAATCTCGATTTTCTTTGCCAGAAAAATTTCACGTGAACGACTCAACAGTGGAATGTTACCCATCTGGCTGAGATACATGCGAATGGGATCGCGTGAAGAGAGAGAAGTATCTGCCTCCACCATCGACGAATTGGAATCGTCATCATCGTCTGAATTGGACGAAGCTTCCGGATCCGTATCTGCAGATGTATCCATCGCAGATACTTCTTCCTCATCGATATCTGCATTCGGATCATCAATCAGATCCAGGGCACGCTCTTCCAGACCGACGACGATGTACTCGATCAGAGACGGATCGCCACCTTCATCAGGCAGGAACGTGTGAACCTGCTGAAATGTTAGAAAACCTTGTTCTTCCGCTTCCTGAAATAATGAATTCAGATTGGCATCGAAACGGTGCACGGGTCACTCCCTTTAATATTTATTTGCAAAATTCTGTCGGTCACACGTCCGTGCGTAACCACGGCGTTTTTGTTTATGAGAATAAAAGGAAGGTCTGATCTAAAGCGTCAAAGCTGACCATCTGACATCCCTTTTCCTGTTGTTATATCTGTATTAATCGAGCGGACATGTTCTAATGCCACTCTACTCATACCTGTCTGGTTCCTATAGAGTCAGACAGTGAAATAATCATAAAACTCATCAAAACCTGAAGACGTTCTCTGAGCCCGGCGAAATAGTCCTTCAGTAACATCAACTGCGCGGAGAAAGGCTCAAAGCAGAACCTGGTCTTTTGAGGTAGATCGGGCGTCGCGTAGAACAAACTGCCGCTGGCATTGCTCAAATACGCACTCGTGCTCTTAGTCGGAGCATCCGGTTCGCCAACATCATTCTTCAAGAGGGTTCTCTCCCAAGGCATCCTTACAACTCCCGAGAACCTGAAAAAGCCAATAAGCCTCCAGCTCATATAGCCCCATACTACCACAACTTTCTGTAACGTCTACGGAAATCCCCATCACGAATTAAAAATTTGTAAAAAACCTCTCAAGCTTTACCTGTCAATAACTTACGACTAAATCCTGCCTGCACTCGCAGAGCCAGATCCACCTCCGTCCACAGGCTTGTTCATGGGATTTAAATCTCAATTGTGCAGCAATTTAAGGGCTCCACACTGAGACAGCTTCCCCAAGACGTTCCCTCGCATACTGTTATTTTCACACCACACCCCAAATAGTCAATCCCCCGATTTGGATCCTCTGCTGAACATTTAGGGGATCTTCCAGCTTTGACAGTTGTTCTGAAACCGACTCGACAGTTCTGGAGATGTCCTCTGGGAAACAATTGGTCTTGATTGAACTTATACCCGGGCTTGATATACTGGTTGTCGAGGCGTTTTCAATACATTGTTTAAAAACAATTGAGGCGGGTATCCGCCGGACCAGAGCCTTCGTTTACGTGATAGCTACCCTTTACTGTAAATTTATTGGCTGTAGATGAGAAAGTGAAATCAGTTCAAATGAGTGCAGACACAGAGAAAACATCAAGCGAAGCTGTCAAGGGTCTCAAAGGAATCATTGCAGCCGACAGTTCCATCTGTTTAGTCAACGGTACTGAAGGGAAGCTGCTGTATCGTGGTTACAACATCGATGACCTGGCGGAAAACGCAACCTTCGAGGAAGTTTCATTCCTGCTGCTGAATGGCGAACTTCCTAACGAATCTCAACTGGCAGACTACCAGAACGAGTTGAAGAAACATCGCAGCATCCCCGCAGAACTGATCGACACCCTGAAGAACTTGCCAGAGTCAGCACCACCAATGGCGCTGCTGCGGTCACTGACCTCTCTGGCTGGTGTTTACGATCCGGATGCTGAAGAAGAGTCTTACGAAAAGCGGCTGGAGATCTCGATCAAACTGATCTCTCAAATCCCCACAATGGTTGCCGCCATCCATCGGATTCGTAAAGGCCTGGAGCCTGTGGAACCCGATTCCAGTCTGTGCCACGCAGGCAACTTCATGTACATGCTCAACGGCGAAAAGCCGAGCGAAGACGCGACCCGTGCCATGGACCTGATTCTCACCCTGCACGCAGAACACGGTTTAAACGCCAGTACGTTCACCAGCCGGGTGATCATCGCCACACTGCCCGATATTTACTCCGCAATCACCGGAGCCATCGGTGCCCTGAAAGGGAAACTGCACGGCGGTGCCAACACCGAAGTTCTCAAGACCCTGTTCGAAATCGGATCAATCGAGAACATCACTCCCTACATCAAAAATGTTCGGGAAAACAAAGGAAAATTCATGGGCTTTGGCCACGCGGTTTACCAGGTGGAAGACCCGCGTGCCAAGCACCTCAAAGAATTGTCCCGTCGACTGGGAGAAGAGACCGGCGAACCCAAGTGGTACGAAATGTCGATCGAAATGGAAAAGCAGGTCTACGCGGAAATCAAGCGGAACTGCAACGTCGACTTCTACTCGGCCAGCCTGCAGCACTACATGGGCATCCCCGGCGATCTCTTCACCTGTATCTTCGCATCCAGCCGGATCGCGGGATGGTGTGCTCATATTCTGGAACAGTTGGATGGCAACAAAATCATCCGCCCCAAGGCGAACTACATCGGCTACGAAGAACGTTCTTACGTTCCGGTCAGCCAGCGTTAAGACGACGTTTTCAACTCGCACTCCAAAAACCCCGGCCAGGTTGCCGGGGTTTTTTCTGCATTTTGTAACTACACAATCAAACGCTTAATCAGTTCAATCTGGCGACAGAAATCAGTCAGGGAGTCCGCAATGCCAAATGCCAGCCGAAGTATCCGATTTCAGATCCGGTTCCTGTGCCTGCTGTTGATCCTGTCTGGCTGGCATATCACAGCAGAATGCGGCGTGATCTACGTCGACAATCGCGCGGGCAATAATTCCTTTAACGGCATCGCCCTCAAAACGACCAATGGCAAGAATGGCCCTGTCAAAACAATCCAGCGGGCCCTCGAGTATGCCGGCCCGGGAGACAAGATCATTCTGATCAACAACGATCTGCCTTACGAGGAAGCACTAACGCTCTCCGGCAAACGGCATAGCGGGCTGGGTAAGGAAAAATTCACGATCCTCGGAAATGGCGCGACCATCAGCGGAGCCATCCCGGTCCCTCAAAATGGCTGGCGCAAGCTGGACGACGGACTCTGGAAAGTCACTCCCTATCGCAAAGGTTATTTCAACCTGTACCTGGACGGGAAACCCGTACCGGAATTTAAACCATCCTCGGGCGAAGCCCTGCAGCTCTCCGAAATTCCTGCAGGAAAATGGGCGGTGCACCATGGATCCATCTTCTATCGCGAACAGAAAAACCAGCAGCCCTGGATGGAATCCTTCTCACTGGCCGGGAAGTCAGTCGGACTCTCGCTGATTGATGTTTCGGGAGTACAGATTTCAGACGTGACGTTTGAAAATTTCCGCGTGGACGGCATCAATGTCCACGATCGCTGCAAAGAGATCGTGCTGGATAAAGTCACCTGCACCGGAAACGGTCGCTGTGGGCTGTCCGTCAATGGGACCAGCCAGGTCGAAGTCATCGATTCCAAACTGATCGACAACCGCGTAGAAGACCTGCTCATCACCGAACAGGGTGTGGCCAATGTGAAGCAGACACAACTGGGCAAAGAAATAGAAGTGAAACCATAAGCTTCGTCTCAACATCCTGATGCTGCAATCGGCTAGTGTTCGCCGTCCTGCCCTTCCAGATCTTCGAGTTCCTTCTCCGCTTCCCGCTCGGCATCGCTCAGTTTCAGGCCAGTCCGATTCGAGTAATACAGGCCTACCAGTGTCACGGGAATATACTGCACCAGGTGATAGTAAATGGAAGCGGCAAATGCTTTCGCTTCAGGCACGCCAAATGGTTGCAGACTGATCTTGAAACAGAACTGAACCACTCCGAAAAAACCAGGCGTCGCGGGGACAGTCACCCCGAATGCAGTTACTCCCAGCACCACAAAAGCTGCCAGGGGAGTTATCTCGATCTGGAAACTCCAGAGTGCCACCAGAATACTCAGACCATTGACAAACCACTGTGCAAATGAGGTCCAGATGATCCCAAATGCCAGTCGCCCGCTTTTCATTGAAGCCATTCCCTCCGCTCCCGCACGCATCATTTCCAACACGAGGTGCGTCAGTTTTTCAGGCAGAAAGGGAATCAGACTGAACAGTTTCTGAAACAGGCGGATCACTGCTTCCGTCCAGATCAGATACGCGGCCAGTACCAGGATGATCACAGGCATAATACCTGCCAGAAACAGACTGGCTGTCTGATAATCTTTCGAAAGGCCAGGCGCGAAATAAATACCGCACCAGAGGTAACAGAGAATCGCCACAATATCAAACAACCGCTCCAGAACCACGGTTGAGAGAACGGTTGTTTTGGGAATCTGAAACTGCCGCCCAAGGACATAGACGCGTAAAAACTCACCCAGGTGCGCAGGCAGAATGTTATTCCCCATGAAGCCAATCATCATCGCCGGGGCCACTTCGGAGATCTTCAACTTCCGGACCGGTTCCAGCAGCATCCGCCAGCGATAGGCTTTCAACCAGAAGAAGAGAAACAGCAAGCCCAGCATCACGGGCAGCGTCCAGTAATTTGCCTGGCGGAAACTCTCCTGAATCTGCTGCAGATTGACTCCCCAGAGTGCCGCCACCAGGCAGGCAATCGTGACGATGACACCCAGCATCAGCTTGATCAGTTTTGATTTATTAATGGGAATCTCTCCAAAACACAGTCAGCGAACAAAGCAGAATACTTCAACAGATCGGAAAATCTTTTATCGCATCAACTTTATTTTTCAAAGGGGAATCCATGCGGCCGCGGTACCCACAACACATTTAGAACTCCATGTTTATCTATTTTCACAGAGATCGCACTGCTGACGCAGGAATTTTTTACAATGTTCCTACCTTTAGGTTAAAACCTCTTGCCAACTTAATAAGAGAATTTTATCCTTCTTTCCTCTTCGCACGTATTGGCATACTTTCCCAATCTCAAATTGCGTGCAGGGACTCTACCCCATAAAGATTCCAGTTCGGATTTACAGGAATATTTTATCAAGGGATTGAACGTAAGGAGCTCATGGATGAGCGTTTTAAAAATCTATTACCCCGAAGAAACTACCACCGAAACCCCCGTCACACAGACAGAATCTCAACCAACGATTCTGCCATTCCGTCGGGCACTTAACCGTCAGCCTCGGTTCGAACGACAGACTGACTGGGTTCTGAACCGCGCACGGATCCTGTTTCAAAATCAGCAGTGCCCGGCATGCAACAGTTCCTCAGTTGAAAAACTGGAACTGCGAGACGGCTTGCTCAACCGCAGGAACCGGATGATTCCGGGAACGTCTACGGTTGTCGGCTTCCGTTGTGAATGCTGTGATACGGAATGGCCTGCCTGAAACAGCTGCGATCCTTTCCAGGATAACGGTAGTTCGAGGACTTACATCACAGAGAAGTAGTTTTCGACAGCAAAGTCGAATGCCTCCGCGCTGAGTTTGCGCGGCAGTTCCTTGTAAGTGCAGAAGTTCTTGACCTGCAACAGGAGGTCGCGCGGCTGACAGGCGCGGAACGGTCGATCAACGGCTTTGTAGTGCGTATCGACCAGGTGCTGGTAAGCCTCCTCGTCAAACTGAAAGCCCATGATCGGCGACATCAACTCAAACAAGGCCCGGAATTCCTCCTCGGAGGGATCGAGGGCCTCGATTTTGTAAGGAATACGACGCAGAAACGCAGCGTCGACCAGATCCTTCGGCTCCAGGTTCGTCGAAAAGATAATCAACTGGTCGAAGGGCACCTGAATCTTTTTCCCGCTGGGCAGGTTCAGGAAGTCGTACCGTTTTTCCAGCGGAACAATCCAGCGGTTGAGTAACTCATCCACGGGCATTCGCTGACGTCCAAAGTCGTCGATCACAAACGTCCCGCAGTTACTCTTCAATTGCAGAGGGGCTTCACAGATCTTGGTCTGCTGGTTCTGCGTAATTTCCAGTTCCTTCATGGTGAGTTCCCCCCCGGCGATCACCGTAGGACGCACAATCTGCACCCACCGCTGATCAATGCCGGACAGGTCAAACAACCCCTCGCCTGTCTCTTCCTGGACGACTTCTTCGTGCAGTCCCGGGTCGAAAATCCGAATAATGTCTCCATCGATGCCCAGGCAGCGGGGAATCCAGATCGTTGAACCAAAGGCTTTGGTTATCCGCTCTGCAATACTCGTCTTCCCGTTACCGGCTTCACCGAAGAGGAACATCCCCCGGCCTGAGTTGACGGCAGGTCCCAGGCGATCGAGCATCTTGGGATTAATAATCAGATCGGAAAAGGCTTCTTTCAGATCCGATTGTGTGGCTTCCTGCTTGGCAATGCTCTGCAGTTCCATCGCCTTAAGGTAGTCTTTAAAACAGACGGGGGCAGCTCCGAAATAGGTACACTCCTGCGTATACCGTCGTGCGCGCTCCCGACCAAGTTCGGTAATCATGAATTCATAGTCGCCCATCTCGGCAGTACTGCCATAGGCAACCAGTTGATCCTGCTTGGCACGTTTCAGAATGGCGTCCACAATTCCAAAGGGCAACTTGATCTGCTTGCAGATCTGTCGTCCCGTTTGAGTTCCTTTTGCCAGCAGATACTTGAGGATCAATCTCTCGATTTCATCCTGGGTCAAACCGGTATCATCCAGCGTTTCCGGACACTGTGGAACGAATTTCCCCTGCGATTCTTCGGCACTCCCTTTCAGCAGGGACTGTACGCGATTAAACAACTGGCTCAGATGCTGATCCTTGCCAATCACCCGCATGGGTTCGCTTAATTCGGGAAGTGCAGAGGTCGACACCCCATCGGCGTCGTCTTCAGCATACGAGTCCGAATCGTCAGAAACCTCCGCGGCAGCCAGCTCCAGCATGCTCAAAGAGGCCAGAAGCTCTTCGGTATTCACCGTATTCGATGCGGTTTTCCCCGTGGCTTCTTTTTCATCATGATGGGATTGAAGATTGGACACGTCGGAAGTAGTTTCATGAGCTGACATATTCGGTTCACATTCCATCTAATGCGTTGAATGGAAAAGCCGCATCATCCGGTCGTATCTTTTCCGGCCAGGCCCGCTTTGATGTAAGTGAGAGGAAGTGCAACCTGCTTTCACACGCTGCAACGCAAACATAGCTCGGGTAATGTGAGAGTCAAATTTGTTTTTCAACTCTGATTGATCATCGCCCGCTTCAGGCAAATTGACTTGATCCACCACGGTTTGGTCACCCCCATCTCATCAGTGACCAGAAGTTCCCTGCAACAGCTGGACCGATCGCAGGAGTTGCACCAGTTAATCATCAAAATAGTCAATACCCTGTTTATTTTTCTAAACAGCCAGGCGAACACACAGGGAAAATTTGACTTGGTACCCCCTCGACCTAGATTCCCTCTGTAAGAGTATTCTCTTGCAGACAGGCAACTTCCATCTCTTCTTACTTGAACTGGATGCTTCTATGTGTGGAATTGCGGGCTTCATCCGCACTGATCGACGCCCCGTCGAACAGGCAGAACTGAAAAAGATGATTGCGACTCTGAATCACCGTGGTCCTGATGCCTCAGGCACACAGGTCTCGGATTCAGTCGGGCTGGCACACAGTCGACTCAGCATTGTCGACCTGGCCGGTGGTCTGCAGCCCATGCAGACTCCTGATGGCATGCTCAGCGTCACATTCAACGGAGAAATTTTCAACCACATCGAACTGCGTGCCGAGCTCCAGCAGAAAGGTTACCAGTTCCAGACCCACTCCGATACAGAAGTCATCCTGCTGATGTACGCCGAATATGGCCCGGAGTGCGTACATCACTTTAATGGACAGTGGGCCTTCGCGATCCATGATCGATGCAAACAGGAAGTCTTTCTGTCCCGCGACCGGATGGGAATCCGCCCGCTGGTCTATACGCAGACTCCCAGTCGCTTCTGCTTTGCCTCAGAAATCAAAGCCCTGTTTGCCCTGCCGGATGTCGAACGACGCGTCGATCACACAGCATTGAACCAGCTGTTTACCTTCTGGTCTCCTCTGCCTCCCCGTACATTTTTTGCCGGTGTCTCTGAACTGCCCCCCGGTCATTCCATGATCGTGAAAGACGGTAACGTCAAAATCTGGCAATACTGGAATCTCGACTATTCACCCAACGAAGACAACCGATCGCTGGACGACTGGGCCGACGAACTGCGGTCGCTGCTGATCAACGCCACCCAGCTCCGGTTGCGGGCTGATGTGTCCGTCGGCGCCTACCTGAGCGGCGGACTCGACTCTTCAATCACAGCAGCCATCATTCGCAATTACACCAACGCCCCGCTGAACACCTTCTCGGTCAACTTCAATGACAAAGATTTTGACGAAAGCCAGTTCCAGCAGGAAATGATCACCGAACTGGGCACAGATCATCAGACTGTCTGCTGCTCTTACGACGATATCGGCCGCATCTTCCCGACGGTAATTCAGCACACAGAAAAACCGGTTTTACGCACAGCACCTGCCCCCATGTTTCTCCTGTCGAAACTGGTCCGGGAAAGTCAGTTCAAAGTCGTCATGACGGGAGAGGGCGCTGATGAAGTCTTCGGCGGCTACGACCTGTTTAAAGAAACAAAAATCCGTCGCTTCTGGAGTCGGCAACCGGATTCCAAAATCCGTCCGCTGCTGCTCAAGCGTCTCTACCCTTACATGAAAAATCTGCAGGCCCAGTCCCCCGACTACCTGAAGGCGTTCTTCAAGATTCGTGAAGATGAACTCGACAGCCCCTTCTTCTCGCATCTCCCGCGCTGGGACCTGACAGCCAAACTCAAAACATTCTTCAGCGATGACCTCAAACAGGAACTGCAAGCACAGGATCCACAGGCTGAGTTCCAGCAACAACTGCCCGCTCAGTTTTCGGAGTGGCCCTCCTTCTGTCAGGCACAGTACCTGGAGGCCATCAATCTGATGCCCGGTTATATTCTGTCTTCCCAGGGAGACCGGATGGCGATGGGCAATTCAGTCGAAGGTCGGTTCCCGTTCCTGGATTACCGGGTGGTCGAGTTCGCTTCCCGCATTCCCGTACGCTTCAAGATGAACGGTCTCAACGAAAAATTCCTGCTGAAATACGCCTTGAGAGACCTGATTCCCGACAGCATTCGCCAACGTCCCAAACAACCGTATCGTGCTCCGGACGCTCACAGCTTCATCGACTCAAACAGCCAGCGGGCACGGTTTGCTTATGTCAACGAACTGCTGTCACCGGAACGCCTGGAGGCGCATGGACTGTTCCAGCCCACCGCAGTCCAGCGACTGGTCAAAAAGATGGAACAGGGACGCGCCATCGGCACGCGAGACAACATGGCTCTGGTCGGAATTCTTTCGACCCAGATTCTGGTCGAACAGATGATCAACGGCCAGACAGTCACAGCCGGAAAAGAAACAACAGCTCCCGCCACCATTACGAGTTAACACAATCCCTTAATAACATCTCCACTCAGTACAACTAAGAGGTTAATAACATGAATCCCATTCAATCAGAGGTCCGTAACTTTGTCGCCGAAAACTTCCTGTTCGGGGAAGATCCGGAATCTTTGCAGAACGACGACTCATTCCTGGAAACAGGCATCATCGATTCCACCGGCGTGCTCGAACTGGTTGCCTTTATCGAAGACCAGTATCACGTTGAAGTCGATGACGATGAACTTGTCCCGGAAAACCTGGACTCCATCAATCGTCTGATTGATTTCATCGACTCCAAAATCAAAGAACTGGCCTAATTTCAAAGGAGCGGGCTGTTGTTACTACAATCATTTCTGGAACAGAGCGCCAGTCATCATCCTGACAAAGTCGCCTTGATCATCAATCAGTCGCGGTACACCTACCGGGAACTGGAACAGCAGAGCAACCGGCTGGCACATGCCCTGCTGGAACGGGGGCTGCAAAGAGGAGACCGGGTGGCCATCCATCTGGATAACTCACTCGAAGCCGTCGTCGCGATCTTTGCGACCATCAAAGCGGGTGGTGTGTTCGTAATGGTCAATCCCACTACGAAAATCGATAAGCTGACCTACGTGCTCAACAACTGCCGGGCCAGCGTACTGATCATCCCCGGGAAGAAACGGACCTCGATCCTCGAACATTCCGATCTGCTGCCACACCTGAAAACCGTGGTGACCGTGGGTCCTGCCACCGGACATCCGGAGCAGACCGACCTGCAGATGCCCCGCTTCGCAGAGTGGGATCAACTGCAGTCTGATTTCGCGGACCAGAATACCCCGCCACACATCCAGACGATCAGTATCGATCTGGCGGCCCTGGTCTACACCTCAGGCTCAACCGGAAATCCCAAGGGGGTCATGCTGACTCATTTAAACATGACTTCAGCCGCACGCTCCATTACCACCTACCTGATGAATGTCCCCGAAGACATCATCCTCAATGTACTCCCCCTGTCGTTCGACTACGGTCTGTATCAGCTGCTGATGGCATTCCGCGTCGGTGCGACACTGGTTCTTGAAAAATCGTTTACCTATCCACATGCAGTGCTGCAGAAGATCATTGATGAAAAAGTGACCGGATTTCCGCTGGTCCCGACGATGTCTGCCATTCTGCTGAAAATGGATCTCTCCAAGTATGACTTCTCGCAGCTGCGCTATATCACCAACACCGGTGCCGCGCTGCCCACAGAGCATATCCTGACATTCCGCAAACGGCTGCCTCACCTGCAGATCTTCTCAATGTACGGTCTGACCGAGTGCAAGCGGGTTTCGTACCTGCCCCTCGATCAGGTCGATACCAGAACCGGTTCGGTGGGTATCGCCATGCCGGACACGGAAGTCTTCATCGTCGACGACGAAGGTCATCGCCTGCCACCCGAACATGTCGGCGAACTGGTAGTGCGTGGTGCCAATGTTATGAAAGGTTACTGGGAAGCCCCCGAACGTACCGCCGAACGTCTGAAAGCGGGAGAACTGCCGGGAGAAATGTTCCTGTATACCGGCGATCTGTTCCGCATGGACCGCGCAGGCTACCTGTACTTCGTAGGCCGACGGGATGACATCATTAAAAGTCGCGGTGAAAAAGTCAGCCCCAGGGAAGTGGAAAATGTTCTGTTTGCCCATCCGGCAATTTCGGAAGCCGCCATCGTGGGTGATCCCGATCCGGTCCTGGGACAGTCAATCCGTGCCATCGTGACTCTGATGCCCGGAGAGGAACTGACCGAAAAAGAGGTCCTTTCCTACTGTCGCAAGCACCTGGAAGATTTCATGGTTCCACAGAAAGTGGAATTCCGTGATGAGCTTCCGAAATCACCCAACGGCAAAGTCGATAAAAAACAGCTGGCTCTGCCCTGATACGGCGATCCACAAAGCGATTTCATACACAATACATACTTATTACCAACGCCTGCTGAATCGTTCTCAGTGGGCAACAGGAGAACCATAAATGTCGACCACAACTTCCACCCGTACTTTCAGTCCTGCTTTGTTAGATCTCGATTGTGCTGCAGAAACCGAACGCATTGTCCGCTGGATGCAGGAAACTGTCCGCAAGGATATGCGTAAGAAAGGCGCCGTCCTGGGTCTCTCCGGAGGGATCGACAGCAGCGTCGTGACCGCACTTTGTGTCCACGCCTTCGGTTCTGACCGGGTGCTGGGGATCATGATGCCCGAACACGACACAAAAGACGAAAGCCTGATCTACGGCCAGTTACTCGCCGATCATTACCATGTCGAGTCACTCGTCGAAAACATCTCCCCCATGCTGCAGGGAGCGGGCTGTTACGAACGCCGTGATGCTGCCATCAAAAAGGTCATCCCGGATTACGAACCTCACTGGAAATCCAAAATCGTGCTGCCCAACCTGCTCCAGGAAGGGGGCTACCGCGTCTTTTCCGTAGTTGTGCAGACTCCGGACGGGGAACTGATCAAGAAACGACTCCCTCTCTCGGCCTATCAGACCATTGTCGCAGCAACGAACTTCAAACAGCGCTGTCGAAAAATGATGGAATACTATCACGCAGACCGTCTGAACTACGCAGTACCGGGTACACCGAATCGCCTCGAATACGACCAGGGCTTCTTCGTCAAAAACGGCGATGGTGCTGCAGACCTGAAACCGATCGCGCACCTTTACAAGACGCAGGTCTATCAGCTGGCAGCTTACCTGAATGTTCCGGAACTGATTCAGATGCGTCCTCCGACTACAGACACCTACTCTCTGGAACAGTCCCAGGAAGAATTCTTCTTTGCCGTCTCTTACGACAAACTGGACTGCTGCCTGTATGGCTTAAACCACGGTTATTCCGCAGCTGAAGTGGCGGAAGGCATCGGACTGCCCGCTGAACAGGTTGCACTGGTTTACAGCGACATCGAATCAAAACGCAAAGCAGGTCATTACCTGCACATGTCACCACAATTGATTGAACGTGTCGCTAACTGAGACCGTTGCTGGAGAGGCAACTGTGATGGAAAGGATATGGGGTATGAGTAAAAAAGAACTGCTGGCCAGAGCGCTCGACTGGACAGGAATGAATCTGCTCGCGCGGAATACGCCCGTCTGGAATGGTCTGGTTGTTCTGAATTACCATCGAATTGGAGACAGGCAGAACTCACTGTTCGATCACGATCTCTGGAGTGCATCTGCAGAAGATTTTGAACAACAACTGCGATTCCTGACTCTGAATTTCGATCTGATCCGCATTCAGGATCTGGACCATATCTGGAAAAGCCCGCGGGGACGATACGTCCTCATCACATTCGATGATGGATACCTCGATAATTATGAATGGGCCTTTCCCCTGCTCCGTGCCTACAATTCACCAGCCACGTTTTTCCTGACCACCGGCTTTCTGGACGAGCGCAAGATCGCCTGGTGGGACGAAATCTCCTGGATGGTGCGCAGCTCGTCACAGAGTAATTTGAAACTGGCCCCCTGGAGTGAGCAGCAACTCTCTCTGGAACCTGCTCAGCAAAGTCAGACGATTAAAATACTCTTACAGATCTACAAGGGGCTGTCCGGGGAACAGACAGAGGACTTTATGACTGCCCTCGCAGACGCGACCGGCACCGGTCGCTGTCCCGCAGAAATCGCAGATCGGGTCTGGATGGACTGGGACATGATCCGCGAAATGAGTGAAGCGGGCATGGATATCGGCGGTCATACCGTCAATCACCCGATCCTGGCGAATCACCCGGAGGAAACTCAAAAATTCGAAGTCCAACACTGCAAGCACCGCATCGAAACTGAACTCAATCAGTCGATCTCAGCTTTCAGTTATCCCGTGGGTGCCCAAAATTCGTTTGACCAGCTCACGCGCAACTGTCTGGAGGAATCCGGATATCGCTGGGGATTCAGCTATTACGGCGGTTACTCGTCCCTGGGTGAGCATGATCCCTGGGACCTGCCTCGCATCGCCATTGAATCCGAAAATCCCGCGGCCCTGTTCCGGTCGTCGGTCTCTTTCCCGCAGGTCTTCAGCCAGAAGAAGGTGTACACTAACACAGACACCAATCCTGCAGTCTCAGCCGAATAATTCGACTCAGGGGGACTGTTTCTGATATTTTCTCAGAATTTGTGATCCGTCTCCCCAGTTGGTTGACGATTCCCTGAGAATTTGCGATAACAACGGACCGCTTTGCAGGTTGTGGTACGCGCGACTACGTGCTGTTTCCCACAATATCAACTGCTCTATCTGGTTTGATTTACCTGATACTCAGCCGCTAAGCTGTTATACAGGAATAGTTTATTTCGATCAAACCCTAATAATATTTCTTTGCCGTGTGTTACTGGAACCAAGCGGCAGCTGATGATTAATGTGGGAGAAAGACTGAATGGGTCGTTACACAGGACCAAAAGGACGGGTTAACCGCCGTTTAGGAGCTTTGGTTTTCGAAGACGCAGGTGCAACACGTGCACTGGACCAGCGGAGCATGCCGCCGGGAATGTCACAGCGTCGGCGGAAGCCCTCAAACTACGGTCTCGCATTAATCGAAAAGCAGAAGATCAAATTCTACTACGGTCTGCGTGAACGTCAGCTGCGTCGGTACTTCGACAAAGCCAAACGGACCAAAGGCAACACCGGGGAAGCTCTGCTAATCCTCTGCGAGCGTCGTCTCGACAATGTTGTCTGTCGGGCTGGATTTGCTCAGACTCGTCCGCAGGCGCGTCAGGGTATCGTTCACTCACACTTCCAGTTGAACGGCCAGACGGTTAACAAGCCTTCTATCTGGGTCAAACCAGGTGATGTCATTACCGTCCGCAACCGTCCCAACCTGAAGAAACTCTACGGCGAACTGGTTGAATCCGGTCGCCCCGGATGTGCCTGGTTGTCTCTGGACAAAAAAGAGCTGGCAGCAACCGTTGTCACAGCTCCTGGTTCAGAAGATGTCAGCCTGCCGGTTGACGTGGGTCAGGTCGTGGCGTTGATCTCTCGCTAAAGATCAATTCTCGTACAATTCAACACTCCGAAAAATCGTTCTGGTTTTTCGGAGTGTTTTTATTTACATTCGTTATAAAATCCCCTTCAGGGGTGAGAATTCTGTTGGAACACGTTATTGTGATTAACAGAATTGTTTTAATACTTGATGTACTACCCGCCGTGATCGCAACGACCTTCTACGGCCTTGAGAGAGAGAGGCATAACTATGGCAACGGACCGTCGAAAAGCCGTCCTGTTGTTTGGTGCTCCTGGAGTTGGTAAAGGAACTCAGGGGAGAATTTTAGGTCAGATCCCGGGCTTTTTCCATCTCTCCAGTGGAGACGTCTTTCGCTCGATCGATATCGAGTCTCCCGAAGGTCAGGAAATTTATAAATACAGTTCGCGCGGCGAACTGGTTCCTGATGAACTCAGTATCCGCATCTGGAAACAGGGACTCGATGCCCGGGCTACCCTCTCCATGTATAAGCCTCGTAAAGACATCCTCATCCTGGATGGAATTCCTCGAAATGTGGAACAGGCGAAAATCCTGGAACAATACATCGATGTACTCAAGGTGCTCCACTTAACCTGTAGTGATGAAGAAGAGATGATCCACCGCATCCGGCACCGCGCGATCCGCGAGAACCGGGCCGACGATGCCAACGAGAGTGTCATCCGTCGTCGCTTCGAAGTCTATCGTGAAGAATCAGCACAGGTTCTCAGCTGTTATCCACAGGATATCGTCGCACACATTGATGCGATCGGCTCTCCTGCGGGCGTCTTATTCGCCTGCCTTGAACAGCTCGTCCCCGTGCAGGATGCTCACTTCCGGGGTGAACACACTTCCTGAGTCAGAAAGAATCGTACCCGCCAGTAAATAAATCAGATTAGACAGAAAGGCGCGCTCATGGCCGGTTTGAACTGGGGTTTTTCTTTACTGCGAACGAAACTCTCAAATACCGGCTGGGCCCTGCTGCTCTGCCTGATCACATTACTGAGCCTGTCGCCCGCAAAAGCACAGGCGCGGCCGGCCCGCCAGCATCCGAACTTTGTGATCATCTTTACCGACGATCAGGGCTACCAGGATGTCGGCGTCTTCGGCTCCCCGAACATTAAAACTCCCAATCTTGACCAGATGGCCCAGGAGGGAGTTCGCTTTACCGACTTCTACGCTGCCCAGGCCGTCTGTTCCGCCTCACGGGTTGCCCTGCTCACCGGATGTTATCCCAATCGCGTCGGCATTCGCGGCGCACTGGGACCACAGTCCAAGATCGGCATCAACTCAGAAGAAACCACAATCGCGGAAGTCGTCAAGCCACAAGGCTACGCCACCGCAATCTACGGCAAATGGCACCTGGGACATCTCCCCGAATTCCTGCCGACCCGCCACGGCTTCGACGAGTATTTCGGACTCCCCTACTCAAACGATATGTGGCCGTTCCACCCGACAGCGGGAAAGCGGTTCCCTGACCTGCCCCTGATCGAAAATGAAACCGTCATCAATCCCAAAGTGACCGGCAAAGAACAGGCTCAGCTCACGACCTGGTACACGGAACGAGCCGTCTCGTTTATCAACAAACACCATGATCAGCCCTTCTTCCTGTATGTCCCACAGTCCATGCCTCATGTGCCTCTGTATGTCAGCGACAAGTTCAAGGGCAAATCAGAGCAGGGCCTGTATGGCGACGTGATCATGGAAATCGACTGGTCCGTCGGTCAGATCCGTCAGGCACTCAAAGAAAACGGCATCGCTGAAAACACCCTGGTGATCTTCACCTCCGATAACGGTCCCTGGCTCTCCTATGGAGACCACGCCGGCTCGGCGCTCCCCCTGCGGGAAGGTAAAGGCACCGCCTGGGATGGGGGCCAACGCGAACCCTGCATCATGGCCTGGCCCGGACAGATATCGGCAGGCACCGTCTGTCACGAAATGGCGATGACCATCGATCTTCTGCCCACTATCGCCTACCTCTCCGGCGGCAAGGTGCCTCAAGACCGCATCATCGACGGCAAAAACATCTGGCCCCTGATGAGCGGAGAATCAGGAGCCAAATCACCTCACGAGGTACTCTACTTCTACTGGGGCGATCACCTGAATGCAGTTCGCAGCGGCAAATGGAAACTGCACTTCCCGCATCCCTATCGCAGCCTCAAAGACAAACCCGGATCCGGCGGTACGCCCGGCCCCTACATTCAGAAGAAAACCGGCCTGGCCCTCTATAACCTGGCAGACGACATCAGCGAAAGTAAAAACGTCGCTGATCAGCATCCTGAAGTCGTCAAACGCCTCACTGCTCTGGGAGAACAGGCCCGCGAAGACCTCGGCGACTCCGGCACAAGACGCAAAGGCAAAAACAACCGCCAGCCCGGCCGGGTTGATTGAAGATAGTTCCAGAGATCATTTCAGATCTTTGGCGTGAGGAAAATACTCTCGATAGAGATCGGTCAGCTCTTTCTGATCGCTGCTCCACAATGGACGATACACCTCACCCCGATAACCGGTCCAGACATAGCCGGGCCGAAACGCTTTGCAATACTTTGGTCTCCCCAGTTGCTCATAGCGTGCTTCAGTGAAGACGCATTCAAGCCCCAGCCTACTCTCTCCCGGATCTCCCAACGGTTCCAGCCAGTCTTCCAGTTCCCATCCACCAATAAAAGTGGCCTCCCAGGCCACACGTGCAAACTGAAAATCAGGTCCCTGCTGCAAATGACGATAGAGCCTCACCCCAGCCTCTGTACATTCAATTGCATCTGTGACCGTTCTCACTGCACAGTCACTTAATTGCCGAGACCATAAGCTGCAGGCATACACGCCCTCAATATCTTCTGGCGAAAACTGCCAGTGGGTCGTTTTACCCGTCTGTAGCTCAAAGGTGAGCCCTTCGAAATGGGACTTGATCTCCCCTAGTTCTTCCGGCGTGTGGCACTCGACGTAAAGATCAAAGATGATGGCCAAAAATCAGTTCCGCAATCGATAAAGATATGTCACCAAGATGACACTTGAATTAACTAAGAGAAATCTTAATTTTCAGACATCTCGGCTTCAATCACATTTTTCGCGAAGCTCTCGTAAGCAGCTCCCATCTCTTTCGCCAGCGAATCAGGAAAGACATGAAACTCACCAGCTTGTAAAGCAGCAACCACTCCATCGGCCACCAGTTCCGGAGGCTCAGCGATTTCATCAAAGCCGGCAGTATGCCCCATATCCGTGGCGATCGGTCCCGGATGCACGCTGACGACCAGGGTCCCCTGCTCCTTCAACTGATCTTTCAAACCCTGAGTAACCGCATACGCAGCAGCCTTGGAGGCACAGTAAGTCGTGAATTCAGGAAATGTTTTTATGGATGCTACGGAATTCAGCTGCACCAGCGCGCCGCCCCCATTGGCTTTCAGTACCGGAGCGAATGCCTGTGCGACACGGATCAAACCGTAAACGTTGGCATTCATTTCGAATTCAAGTGAATCCAGTGCATTCTCAGACAGAGCGGAAGCCGTTTTCAACACCCCCGCATTATTCACGACCAGCGAGACATCACTGGCAGTCTGGGCCGCAGTCTTGATCGTTTCCGGTTTCGTCAGATCCAGCTCCAGGGGAACCACCTTATCCCCATATGCCTCGGTCAACCCGGAAACCGAAGCCGGATCACGCACCGCAGCATAGACTTTCGCCGCTCCAGCCTTCAGTAATGCTTCCAGAATCGCTTTCCCTATCCCCCGATTCGCACCGGTTACCAGTCCCACCTGACCACTGATCTCATAGCCCATCTCAGATACCTTTTTATAAAACAGAAATTCCTCCCACTGGCATCACCAGCAGTCGTCCAGGAGCGTCACCCGCATTCTACGTCACGGCTTCGCTGAGACAAGACTTGAATCTCAACTGACAACCGGGACTTCCGATACGCCCTGTATCTATGAGATTCAGGAAGTTATGATAAGTTTACATGAAGAAAATAATAGATTGAAAGAGTGTCCTAGACAGGAATTCTCAATTGAGTCCATCGCCGACAAGTGAATCAACGAAGAAAACGCTGCCATTCTCAATTCAGGCCTTAATCGTGTTCCTGATCGTCGGAGGCATGATTGCCCTGTTGTATCCTGCTGTGAAACAGGAACGTGAAATGCGTGCCAACCACAGGGGTAATCTGCGTATGCTCGGTATGGCGCTCGAATTATATAGCGACGTATCCAATCAACATTTACCAATAGGCGGGACTACGGATCAGCAGAACCAACCTCTGCATGGATGGATGACGAGCCTGCTGCCTTACATAAACGAATCCGCCATGGCGCGAGAGATTGATGATTCCCGTCCCTGGAATGCACCGGAAAACAAAAAAATATTTTCAATTGTAATCCCACTCTTCCTGAACCCTCATCTTCCGAATGGACCAAAGAAAAATACCGAGGGATATGGTTTATCTCATTTCAGTGCCAATTCGCATCTGTTTCCTGTCGATCAAAGCATCAGAGCCGAAACAATCCAGACCGCAGATGGCCTGTCCAATACGATCATGATTGGCGAAATCAACTCCCGCTTTCCAGCCTGGGGATCAGCTACGAATGTTCGTGACCCAGCCCGGGGACTAAATGGCTGCCCCGATTGTTTTGGGAGTCCAGACAAAAAAGGAGCTTTTCTTCTGTTCGCAGATGGACATGTCCGTTTCATCGATCAGAATATCGACCCCGGGGTTCTCAAGGCCCTCAGCACACCTGCCGGTGGTGAACCAATCCCCAAATGGGATCACGAGCACTAAAATTTTCAGATGCGAGGTAGCGTTATTTAAGAGTATTTAACATGATCCTGAGCTCGAAAGCCTCGTTCAAGTAAGTATTCACTGTAGCCGAGGGTATGCGCTTACTCTTGTTTTCAGGATTTCAACAACAGAACAAAATGAGCCGCAGGGCATCAGCCCCGGTTGAAACGAGTTTGGTTTTTAACATCCGAACTAAGAAACGCGATCTAGAGTCTAAAACTTTTTGATTCGAGTACGGGAGCAGGGAAAGATTTCACTTCCTCAATCAGTTCAACATCTAATGGGGACGGTAGTTCTTTGCCCGCACCTTCATCAGAGAATTCCCAGACACGCACACCCGCGCCAGCCACCCAAACCCCAAAACGGTTCTTGCTGATCCAGCCGGCTCCCCATCCAGAACGCCAGTCGAAATCCTGCGACAGGGGGACGGTTATTATCTCTTGAGGCAGAAGCAACTGTGACTCTCGCTTCTCATAGTCGTAGACGCGTACGCGTAATTCTGCCTGATCTCCTTGTGCATTCCAGACCTGATTCACGACCAGTTTCTTATCCGGAGAGCTAAGAGCGATGTTCAGAAAATGATCAATCAAATCAGAATACAGGTCCTGTCCTTCTGTTTTAAATCGTTGCAGCAGTTCAATCGCCAACAGGTACTCATTCCATTTCACTTTGCCATTCTCATCAGGCCAGGTCCGATTCGTCTTGAAATCATGCATGATCATTACATTAAAATTTCGCCTGAAGGCAATCGTCTCACCATCCCGGGTTGAAAGCACCTCCAGCCGGCCTGACGGGACCCTTTGTGATCCAATCCCACTAAAGTCTCGTTCAGGCACCACAATGCTTCCATTTTCTGTGATTTGAAATGAGACATATCCCGGTGGTTCATAAAAGAATTCACCCTCACAGTAGATATCCAGGGACCGCCCCTGCCCCAGATCAAAATGAAAATCGCTTTCTTTAGGGAGTGACGCCAGCCAGAGTATTATTAAAACCATTATCCCCACGAGAATCAGAAACAGTCCAACTGATACTAAAAGAATGTTGAACTGCTTACGAGAAGAATCAGCGCGCATCGGTAACTTTCCCTAAACAATCATCTTGATGATACACCGAAACCCTGTCCTTCTTCACTTCCAGAACTGCCACCACTTCTTTGTCAGCCGGCGTTCACAGCGTTTGCAGATCGTCAGTGGCCGGCCTTCTACGGTAATCATCACTCCCTGTTCGTAGTCCTTCCCACAGATGGCGCAGCTCGACAGATCGGGGCCCGTCGTCTCGACCGATTCGAAGTCTTCTACCATCGGTCCGCCCTGACGCAGATGCGCGATATACTTCAACTCGCTGAGTGCGATTTCACTTTCAGGGTCCAGTTCCAGCGAAGCATGAAAGGCGGCTTCCGCATCATCCAGTTTTCCCATTTCGATCAATACGAATCCCCGACCGCGACGTGCCATTGCCAGTTCAGCCTGACTGACATGCGGTCCGGTCTCCACCACCTGATCATACAATGCGAGGGCCCCCTCTTTATTCCCCAGGTGAATCAGCGCCTGCGCCTTCTCGAACAGAAACTTCGGATTCTCCGGCTCCAGGCTGCGGCCCTTGTCGAGATACTCTACAGCCTGGGCATACTGCTGCTGTTTCACACACAGGAACCCCAGGTAGTAATAAGCCCGCGGATAGGCATTCCCGATCCACTTCACCGCCCGCTCGGTTCCTTGGTCCTGCATCCAGCTCACGTATTGCATGAACTCATTCATGCTCCAGAACTTGATCGCCACCCCTTCCCCGTCTGCCTCTTCATTTTCATAGGTCTCCGGCGTATTGGCAATCACCTCCTGAAGCAGCCGCTCCCCCTGTTGCAGCTTACCCGCCGTCAAAGCTTCCAGAGCCGCTTCAACTTTGGTCACGTCCTCTATTTCGACTTCACTTGCCATGCAGCCAGTCTTTCTAAAAGGGAATTACCAGATCAGTCCTTTGGTTGCCAGTACGATTAGTCCCTCTCGATTTGTCCCTGCCTCACGAAATGCCCCCAGTATCCGTTCGCCTCTCTCATCATCTTCGAAGCGGACTTTTAATGTCACAGATGCTCCAGGTAAGAGAGAAAAGTCTTTTTTTCCTAAACCACACCAGTCCCAGTTTGCTTTTCGCCAGAGTCCTCGCCGAAACACTTCCTGATATGACTGGATGTATTCCGGTCCTGCTGAGTGATAGATTAAGGTCGATTCCCCAGTATTCCTCACAACGACGAAGACCTCATCTTTAACCTGATTGCGGGAAATAATGACAGGACGATTTTTCAAAGGCACCATCTCTTCAAATTGAGTCCTCCGCCAGGCTGGATCCGGCAGTTGATCAGGCGGAATCGTTAAGCGAACCCGCTTGTCCTCTGCTGGAACGTTCGAAATGGGACTGAATGAAAACAACAGCAACAGGAGGCACCTGATTGCATTCCACTGAACTAGTTGATGATACATTAGTCAAATCCCCCACTCTCAGTCGCCAGAACGATCATCGCTGAATGCAGATAATCCTCATCTCTGAAATGCCCCAGCATTCGTTCCCGAATTCCCTGTTCCCAGAAATCCACTTTCAGTTCAACCGTCTCACCCGGTTTTAATAGAACGGACTTTTTCCCCATACCACACCAGTCCCAGTTGGCCGCCTGCCAGCGCCCCGACAGATCGGTTTCCTGAAACAGTTGAATTCCACTGCGCCCCACTGAGGTATAGCGCAGAACTGTATTTCCCGAATTGCGAACCTTCACCCAGATCAGATCCCCTTCACACCTGCGGGAGATCACTTCTGGAATATTATGTAGCGGTTCATCTCCTCGAAAGAGGGTTTGTCTCCAATATGGATCCGGTGACTGTGTTACAGATGCCCTTGCCAGGCGCTCTCCGCTACTGCTGGAGATCACAGCCAGTGCAGACATCAACAGCAGGATACGACAGATAGCAGACTGACTCATTTTCTCACTCCTTCCACCAGCAATTGCTTGTCGTCCAACCCTGCCATCCACACCGCCAGATCACGAAATGTCTGTAATTCGGGTGGAAGTGGATTCGATCGTCGCTCCATCAGCCAACCGACCAGGCCTGTCAGAGGAATCAAAGTGAAAGCACTAAAGTAGTAGCAGGATGGATCGACCTGTAACGAGAACAGAATGGCTCCCATGAACGACACATAGGCCAGCATCAAGCAAAGTACTCGTCTCCCCAGCCTGTGATCGAATTGCGCGAGATCCGGCGCACGTTGCTTTGTGATCCAGCGCACTTTCAACCAGAATAAAGCGAACGCGTTCCCCGTCAGCACGTCCCGAATCCGGGTGCCTGGTCCAAAATCCCGAGGACGCTTTTTAACCTCGCGTACCAGTTCCTGGATCCCGTGAAACGCCCCCGCAGGACCGCACTCCTGCCCGATGACATTGACCGGCTCAAAAGATATCGCCGTCGCACGCGCCGCGATTAACTGTGCGACCCGACGATAAGTAAAGTCGGCTGCATGCAACCGCTCCCACGCCTCAAAATCATCCCGGCAGACATCCAGCCTGAAATAATCGGACCATTCCTGGCGCGTACATTCAAATCGAAAGCAGGATTGCAGACTTTTGTACAAGTCGACCAAGTCACTAAAATTGATCTCTTCCCCGGCCCACCTCGGTATTCCGGATTTCTGATGCACATCAATCCGATCATCGGGCTGGAAGGGCGTATAACGGGGCAGAAAGAACCACTGCGTCTGGTGCCGTTCCCATAACTCCTGCATGCCACACAGTATCTGCGTTTCGGAATAACGAGTCTCATTCATGAAGACTCCTCTTCACCCTTACAAAGCAGATCCGTCTGAAGAGGTCGCACCGCATCGCAATCGAGATCAGCAATGAACAGTGCCAGATCGCGGAACGTCTGTAGTTCTGGTGGCAAGGGATCGGAATAGTATTGATAAGCGGAAGACAGGATCCAGAACGCAAGCAGATACACGAATAATGCGGCCGCGTAGACAGCATTGCCTGTCGCAAAAGAGGAAGGTATAGCAATCAGAGTTGCCCCCCCTGCTACCAGGCAACCGGCAGCAATCAGAACATCCCAGGTTCGTGATATTTGCGGAACCTTCTGTTCGGTTCTCCAGTGCAATTCATCCCAGAATCGATCCAGACGCGAACCTCGCAAGACCCCGAGTATCCTGGTACTCGGTGCAAAACGGCATGGGGCACGCCAGGCTTCCGCTGTTGATGTCGCTACCTGCTGGAGACCATAAAAAACGCCAGCGGGACCACACTCGCGATTCATCACTGTCACAGGTTGAAATGAAACAGTATTGATTGCCTTCTTCTGGATATATCGCGCAATGACACCGAAAGTGAACCGGGGAGCCACATCCCGCTCCCACTCTTCCAGGGTAAACGGTCCCTTGATTTCCAGTTCCCGAATCCATTCATCCAGAGTAGATTCGAAACCAAACTGTCGTTCAAAGCGATAAAAAACATCGGCGAGATCAGTATCATTCCAGAGGTTTTCTGATTTCATGTACTGATATACCTGAGTGTCTGCATCAAAGCGAGTTTCCGTCCCCATCGCATCGCACCAACAGACATACATGCCACACATAATCTGTTTTTCAGTATATCGCATTTCCTGCATCAAAGTCCCCTTTCCGGATGCAACACTGTAATGACAGCGAACACAGCTGCTTTCCTGCCTCCAGCATAAGACATCTGCATCCTACCTGACAGAATATCTTTCCTTTTCCTCTCCGAATCTTAATTTTTTGTTTTCCTGCTGGGAATGACATTGCACAATATGAAGATTTGATGCAGGTTTCGTGCAGGCACCTCTGCTGACTTGAGGTTCTCAAAATCGGAACCCAAAATGTCCTCAGAATTTAGATTCTGGACGGAATCACCATTAAGAGACTTCTGGTTCTTCATAGAAGGTCTGACACGACATGGCTCGAAACGTGACTTCACTGCTGCGGATGCTACTGCTGCTGGTTCTGATTTCAGGAACAGGGTCTGCTTCCTCCCGCGCCTGCACGACCGCTGTTATCAGTGGCAAAGCGACCGCTGACGGCCGACCACTGCTCTGGAAAAACCGGGACACCTCAAACATTCATAATGAAGTGGTACTCTTCAAAGAGGGTCCGCTCCGCGCCATCGCCGTGGTCAATGCAGGCAGCCGAAAATCCGCATTCATGGGCGTCAACGAAGCCGGCTTCTGCCTGGAAAACTCGTTAAGCAAAGATCTCGGCACTCCCGGTAAAAAGTCCGGCATGGGCAATGGACGTTTCATCAAACATGCTCTGGAAACCTGTGAAACAGTCGAGGACTTCCGTAAACTGCTCGACGAAACCAACAAAACAGGCCGTCGCACTGTTTCCAACTTTGGTGTCATTGATGCTCGGGGAGGCGCCGCCCTCTTCGAAACCGGTCCCGACAGTTACACGATGTTTGACGTCAACGATCCCCGGACAGCCCCCAATGGCTACATCGTTCGCTCAAACTTCGCCACTACTGCCCAGGGTCTGCCGGCCCTTCCCGAGCAGCGACACCTGGGGAAGATTTATTCCGCCGAACGCTATTCCCAGGCCTGTTCCCGACTCGAACAACAGCGGGGAACTGGTATCACCGTGGAGTATCTGCTCCGCAACCTGACACGCGACCTGTCTAACCAGCAAGGCACTCCTCACCCCGGCACCGTCAACGGCACCAAAGGCAAGCTGCCTGAAATCATCCAGACCGCAAACACCATCAGCCGATCCACCACCGTTTCTGCAGCCGTCTTTCATGGCGTCAAACCCGGAGAAAATCCCGGCCTGACAACCATGTGGACCATTCTGGGCAATCCCAGTTTTTCACTGGCCGTTCCCTGTTGGGTCGACATGAAACAGGTCGCTGACCCGCTGGAAGATCGCAAAGGAGCCGAGCTGGGAGAGATTGCGATTTCCCTGCGCGCCTGGAGTAAATCAGCCGAGGGTGACGGCATCGATACCCAGGCCCTCCCCGGCATCTGGGAAGACCTCTGGAGAACAGAAGACAAGATCCTCAAGCTCACGCATGCGTTTCAGACCAGCCGCAGACAACACGGTTATTCACAAGGCGCAGTCACCCGCTTTCATCAGAAGATGGCGGCACTCGCCATGCAGGCGATGCAACAGGAACTGCAGGAAATGAAGCAGGCCGCGATCGACCTGCCTGCTCCTCCGCCTCCCCGGTTCGCACCGGTCAAGAAAACAATCGTGATCCCCTGAAACATCTAACGAAACCAAGGATAGCTTCCATGCGTTCTACTATTATATTCCGTTGTGCGAATTTCTTCATCCTGTGTCTGGCCTGTCTGCCGATCACAGTTCAGGCAGAAGCACAGACAGCTGAAACGAAACTGGTTCGTGTCGCCGTGTTTGACTATCCGGACAAGGAATCAAACGGCCCGCGTAATCTGAAACAGTTCCTCACGCCGGCCAATGGATTCAAGTATCAGGTCGTCCGTCCTGCCGAGATTCGTAACGGCATACTCAAAGACTTCGACGTTCTCATCATGCCCGGCGGCAGTGGCAGTAAGCAGTCGAAAGCACTGGCACCGGAAGGTCGCAAAGCCGTCCGCCAGTTTGTGCAGAACGGCGGTGGTTATGTGGGGATCTGCGCCGGGGCCTACCTCGCCTCATCGCACTACCCATGGTCGCTGGGAGTGATCAACGCCCGCGTCTGGGATCGCCAGCACTGGGCCCGCGGCGCTGAAACCGTTGAAATCGGTCTGACACCCGCCGGACAACAGGTCCTCGCCCGCGGTCCAAAAAGTTACAAAGTACGCTACCAGAACGGGCCACTGCTGGTCCCCGACAACCAGCAGCACCTCCCGGGCTACGAAGTACTGGCGAGTTTCGAAACCGAAGTGGCCCGTAACGGTGCCCCCGCGGGAGCGATGGTAGGCACTCATGCCATCATCCGTTCCAAATTCGGTGCCGGTCGCGTGATCTGTTACAGTCCTCACCCGGAAGCCCAGGACGGTCCGAAATCACTGGTCGCCTCTGGAGTCTACTGGGCCGCCCAGGTGGACTGAACGATTCCCCCGCTCAGCCAAAGAGAGACTTCATAAATCCCAGCGGGAATACCAGACCCGATTCTGCACAGGATCCAGCAGCAGGATCTCTCCATTGTTCCAGGAGTTCTTTGCCCGCTGTCGTGCGGTGTAGCGAACCTCTGGAGAATCCAGCAGGCGTTCTATCTGCGACTCTTCGATCGGGCCCACAGCTTCAGTTCCCAGAACGGAAGCACTAATCCCTGAGACACCAAAGTTGAAAAACCGGGGAATCTCAGCTGGCACCGGTCCCTGTTGCCAGTCAGTTTCTCCCCACGGGGCAGGTTGCTTTAACCAGTGTAATATGGTCTCCGCATCGGTGTCGAAGACCAGGTAGTATTCACCATCCCCCAGGAATTCGAGCCTCACTTCACCCGCAGAGACAACCCGGGCCAACCCCGGCCAGTCGAAACCGGTATAGTGCTTGAAGTCACTTCCCGGGTCGGTCACTTCATAGTAGCGTGGCGCTTGTGAATATTTCGCAGGAGGCAACAGGAACAAAGCCGCCAGCAATCCCACAGGCACGCCCACAAACAGGACCGCCAGCAGGAACAAGAGGATGACATATCGCTTTCGCAGAGGGATGTCCGGCCCCGCGGAGGCGTCCACATCACTGGGAACATCTTTAGTATCACCAGCAATACGAAACTCCTCCGGAATCCCATTCATCGACAGACTCCTGTTGAGGCAGGATCAGCTCTTCCCCTTTACTTCACCCGCACCAGCTTCATCAGCCGCCCGGAAACGTTCCAGTCCTGCACATAGAGGTTGCCCTCTTTGTCCCAGTAGGAACCGTGAGTACCGCTGAAGATGCCTTCGCGCCACTGATCCTGGGGGACGTTGAAGTTGCGATGCGTTTTCGGATCTTCGTTGTTACCCAATACGGCGACGATGGTGTTGGTCTTGTCCAGAATGACCAGCCGTCCGTGCAGGTCGGGAACCGAAACGTAATCTCCCTGGATCGCGACTGAAGTCGGCATGCCCAGTCCGGTGATCACTTCTTCGATGTAGTTCCCATCCAGATCATAATGCACCAGGCGGCCCTTGGGCTGATGGTTACGGTCGCAGATCAACAGGCGAGGCGGATTGTATCGCGTATCCAGCGTCATCCCGTGTGCGGTGTTGAATTCCTTCAAGCCGTTCCCCTTCTTACCGAAGTGGGATTTGTATTTGCCATCCTTGTCGAACTTGAAGATGTAATTACTGGCGTAACCGTCTGAGAGAATAATGTCTCCATTGGGGGCGACGGTAATCGCGGTCGGGGCAAACTTCTTGAGGTTCAGTCCGGACTCTTTCGGGAACGGCAGTTTGAGAACGATGTCTCCCGTCTCGGCGTGAAACTTGATCCCTTCCCCTGCCACGTTGCGGGCACCGTAGATGAATTCCCCTTCGGGCTCATCCCGGATTTCGATATCGTGAATGTTAGAGTACTCGTCTCCCAGAAAACGGCGTACCACTTTCCCGTCGGGTGAGAAGACGAACACGCCCAGCTTGGCACTCGTGTAGATATTTCCCTCTTTGTCGACAACCACGCCGCCATGGGTGGGGCCCAGAACGGAACGGCCCTGTTCGTCGAACCCCCAGCCGGGCACCGTATCAAAAGTCATGATACCACAGCCCATCCGCACCGGTTCGACCTTCTCCGCCGCCATCACCGGCACTGCCAGACAACAGACCACAGCTACCGCAATTGAACGCAAGCACTTCTTCATCATCCGGATTCCTGTCCATTAAATATTCAGATTAATAAGTCAGCCGAAATAAGACGTTTCCCCTGTTCAGAGGCCAACCATTCCAGTATCCGCGGACCATCAATTGATTGCAACCTGCTCATCAAAAAACCTGCATATGTCACATTTCCACGCGCCAGACAACGCGACAAACACCTGCTATTTAACAAGTTAGAACTTTTCTCATTTTTCCTGTAACAGTTTTTCCCGCTTCACGCTGAGTAAGTCAGACAGGCATGGGACCTGTTAAACAAAACAAACACAATCGTGGAAACTGATACGAAATAAGGGGAACAGGACAATGAAACGCTTTACACTCAGTTTGGTAATTGTGGCGATGGTCGCCGGAACAATGACATTAGACGCTTATGCCGGGGGAAGAGGACACTCGAACGGTCGCTCTGGTTTCTCCCGCTCGAGCTCATCTCGCTCAAACTTTTCCTCTCGATCACGAGGGAATTTCCAATCACGAAATAATGGGATGCGATCCCGAACATCGACGATGAAGGCTCCTCAGAACTTCAACCACCGTGTCACAAACACGCGGATGAATCAGAACTCGTTTTCCAAGATGCAGCATAAGGGTTCTTCCCTGCAGCCACGCACTTCGATGAAACAGGTTCACTCCCAGTTCAACAACAAGAAGCCTGGCAACACTTTTACTCGACCAACCAGAAAACCGTTCACGGGCAATAACACAATGAAACCCAAACCATTCCCCAAACCACTCGATCCGGGTATTGGAAACGGGAAACCAGGTAACGGCGGCATCACACGTCCGGGTAAGAATCCGTTCACAGGCATCGGAAGCACCAAACCCAAACCGTTCCCGAAACCTCTCGATCCGGGTATCGGTAATGGCAAACCAGGCAATGGCGGAATCACTCCTCCGAAACCTGGCATGGGAGCTCCCAAACCACGACCTCGTCCACGGCCTCCCGTTGGCAACGGTCCTCCAAAACCACGGCCTTCCAAGCCCATGCCTCACAAACCAGGTCAGGGCAACGGACACCATAATGGAAACCACAACGGTCACCACAATGGACATCATAACGGACACAATCACGGTCACCACGGAAACCATCACTGGCACAACCATCGTCCTCGCTTCTCCTGGTGGTGGTACAACTACTGCACACCACTGCGGACCTGCGTGCCCGGTAACTACCAGTACTGCAACTACGTGTATCCAACTTGTGACTATGTCGCTCCCAACGGAGTGGTTGTGGAAGACGTTCGCTGGTTCCTCGGTCTGAAAGGAATGATGCTGCCCGGCAAAGGGATTGGTGTGGAAACAGTCGCAGAAAATTCACCTGCCGCTGCTGTCGGCCTGCAACCGGGAATGGTGATCACGAAGTGTAACGGTGTTGTCATCACCGACAACGAAGTGTTCGGCCAGGTCATCGCTCAGTCAGGTGGCGTACTGGAAATGGAACTGCTGGAATCCATCGAAGGCGAGCCCCTCCAGGCAACCGTTCAGATGACTCAGCTGCCCGCAGCCAGCTTCTAGGAGTAAGCAATACATGACACTGCAGGCAACCCGTAAAACGTCCGATGAGGTGTGAACCTTGTCGGGCGTTTTTTTTTCATTCAAATCGTTGTCGTAGTTGACCTGCCCCAGATGCTTAGGATAGATCAACGCGTTTCATCACTCCACGTTTAATATCATAGTCAAATTTTCGATTCTCTCGATCTTCAAATAGTTGCAGCAGCTCTTCACCGTTTTCAATTGTCAGACAGGACTCATTTAATTCTGCCAACCTCTGCTGGTGAATTTGAATCAACTCGATGAGTGTGGCGTCAGGATCGCAACTTGCAGCGTCTCCTGGTTCAATATCAATCAGATTCCGCTGGTCGCTTGTTGTAATCGAGCTGGTAGAGTCCGGAAATGAAACGATGTAGTACGACGATCGAATCGATTCAGTTTCATCCGGAAAATAAATCACAAAACTGATGCCCATCACCTTGTCTTGATGTAGAGCATAAATCGTGACACCTGATAGCTTGGAGTCATCCTTAATCGGACCCGAATTTAGCTTTAGCAACTGCGGTTCAATGAAACCGGCTTCATCAAGTATTTTCAGCTCCTTCGAAATATCAGGCTGGTAACGCTCTGGAATTTGATCCAGGTCAACCTGCTTTTCCTTAAAGGATCGGCACACAGCAAAAGGCTTATTTTGTGGCCTGATAAGATAGATTTTCATCAAAAACCAGAGAATAACCCCCAGCAAAGTATTGACCGAATAGTTACTCAAGAACTCCCGTAATGAGTACCTTCTCAAGTCCTCTACATAATATTCCATCAAGATTGCTTTCCCATAAGACTAAAAGCCACGTTAATTAGTCCTGAACGACCCAATAAGTTTTTTCAGAACTGATAATAAAACAACTACAAATTCACCCCTGACATGTGAAATATTTTCCTGCCACCCAGGTCCTTCAAGAAATATTCACCCGACAACATTAAACAGAACATACATACAGAAAGAAGATCAGAAAACTGTTCCGGATGCAAGTTCATACATTTTAGAAACAATCACCCCTATTTCGGGCCGGAGTAAGCAGCGCAATCACAACTCTCATGAAACGAGAACCTTGTCTGGCATAATTGTGTCTTATACGATTGACCGCCACAGATTTTGTCACACTGTAAACTTCGGAACCGACACTCCATGCTTCGTGAACTAACCGCCTCAGATCAACAGCTCATTCTGGACTATGCATACCAGCACGAACTCGAAAACATGTTCGTGATCGGCAGCTTTGAATTCTCTGACAATCCCTTCGAGTTCAACACTTACCTGGGCTATTTCGAAAATGATGTGCTGACAGGTCTGGGCGTCTACTTCGGCCTCTGGAACGACATCACACTGCACGCTGAGAGCACCGCTGTCATCGATGCCTTTGTCGATGAGTTCGTGAAACAGAACCGGCCCCTGAAATATGTGGTCGCCTTCCAGCGGCATGCACTCCCAACCCTCGACCGTCTCCAGCAGCATGGCATCACCCCCATCAAAGTTCGGGAGCAGACCCTGTACCTGTTGGCGCAGGAGAATTTCCATGACTGTTCCACAGGAGCAGAAGTCCAGGGAACGTCAGGCGACATAGACGGTATCATTCGCCTGGGAAACATCATGGATGAGCAACCTGCCGACAGAGAAGTGCCCGAAAACGAGCGGGCGCGCATTGTCCCCGAGTACGAATGGCTACTGAAACAGGCAGGTGAGATCATCGCCAAAGCCAATGTCCACGGGCTATCTCAGCACTACGCCCAGGTAGGCGGCGTGATGACACATCCCGCTCACCAGGGAAAAGGCTACGCCAAACAGACCGTCAGCGCCACCTGCAGACACTGGTTCGCCCGGGGCAAACAACTCACCCTGTTCGTCAACAACGACAACACCCCCGCAATTCGAGCCTACACCAGACTGGGATTCCAGCCAATCGGGGAATACATTCATGCAGAATTTGCGTGAGCCTGTTTTAAAAGTCATTATTTCGCGCGTACATAGATCGCGCTGAACCGGATCTCAGTCTTCTTTCGTCCCTCAAACGTCACCCTCACCGATACCGCTCCAGCAGACTGGTCACATTGGTCTGACCATTCCAGGTGATCGGTGTCTGAAATCCATTCATCTTCACAACCGCCGTCTGCTTTCCCGAATAGCCCGGCAGCGGAATCGTATTCGCACTCAGCAGTTACACTCTCAGCTACGACTCTGTTCTCAGCCCATCCGCTTTCCTGACAACAGCATCAGACACGAGCGCAACATCATGCTGCTCCTGGAACAACTTTAGACATGAGAGAGGTATTTCAGTGTAGATGATGGGGGTGGTGACGCAATGATATTCCTGGAAAATAGTCTTCTGGAAATACTGTGCAACTCGACTACTATTTCAGGAATTGAAATGACGTACGTGCATGAGAAAACAGATCGCGATAATGCTCTATCTGATCTGCATCGCAGTGAAAACTCATAACATATAAGTCTTCATTTCTGATAAACAGATAGATCTGACAGGCAATCAACCGGGCATCCAAACGAATTCTTCTTGTATGAAAATATCTGGCAGGTACATCGCAGACAGTCGTCGTCCCCGAACAGACAATAGAGTCTCCGATTCGTTTCATGCGCTGATCAGCAACTTCAGTTAATATCAGTTGGGGAGCCATCGTCTTCATCTGATCTGTCAGTTTAAAGTTGACGTCGCGCCCACATAGGATCATGACAGTATGAAACCTTGATGGAGTAGCATTGTAGTAGGACAGAACAGAATCAGGCTCAGTATTTGTCTCTTCAAAATCAGCTGGGAGCTTCATCGTGAAGGTCTGTTTTGAATATTCTTTAAATTGTTGATCAACAGGTGAATCAGAATGAGTCAAAAGATCGACACACTGTTCCGGGACTGCAGTGAATTCAGCAATCGTCTGTTCTGTTAATACAGACTTCTCAGAAGCCCCTAGTGGGTATTGGTTAATTTTCTTCCAGAGCCCCGTATTAATCATTGATGCATGTTGTGCTAAACTCGCCAATACAGATCGTACTGCGACATACTCTCTGGTATCAACACAAGACCGGTCGATTTCTAACGCTTGCTGTAGTTCGCCAAACGCACGATCAGCTGTTTCTAAATCCAGAGATTCAAGCCCCTGATATCTTACAGAACGTGCCTGGTATGCTGCTCTTACCAGGCACGCCCATACCTGTAAATCACTGGGTGACTGTTTCGTGACCTCTTTTGAAAATGCCCTCCAGTCAGGAATTGATTGTCCGGTAATGCCTATGCTGGCTTCGAAGGCAGCTTTAAACTCTGCACTGGTAACATCTCGGTAGGCCTCCAGTTCAGTATATGACTGCGAGTTTTGAGTATCCTTGAGAGGTGTCATAGTCTCAACTGGAACTGGAATCTCCAGTTTTTCAGAAGTACAACCAGTCAACAATATGATCGCAGAAAACAGAAACCAGCCCCTATCATTCAATCTCGACGGTCTTAAACGCATAACCAGCAGCCCTCGGTAATAGCTATTTTATTTGAATTGTATTTCAGTGTAGATAATTTGTGTCGGGAAGCAATGATGTTTCTACTCACACGAGCCTGAGGACAGAACTGAAAGCAAACAGATTTACCTCTCGGTTAATGAATAGCGAGATGTAGATGATGGTGGAGCACATGTCAGAAACTGTCTGGGAATTCACCTGTTTTCAACATGCGCAGCTGAAAACAGGCATTGTTGAACTCTACTCCTTCCAGCCGGGCCCCTTGAAAAGAAGTGTCGCTCAGCACGCTTCCGACAAACCTGGCACCGCGTAAATCGGTATAAGAGAAGTCAGAGCCCTTTAGCTCCGAGTCCCAGAAATCAGCACCTCGCAGTGACGCCCGCTGAAACGAGAGCTTCACATAAGCGTTGCGGAGCACCAGACCATTCAGAGTACAACCCGCCAGAATTCCACTTTCGTCCGTCTCAATCCGGCTGCCATTGAAAACACGTTCTCCCGCCTGATAACGTTCCAGTAACTCTTCTGCGGAGCGGGCCGGTCGAATGCGACGCTGGGCAATCTCATAGGCAGTCAGCAGTCGCAAGGCGATCACCTTGTCCCTCTCAGGATCAGTCGGACTGATCCCCATTGAGTTTTCCTGAATTCGCAGTAGATGCTCTGCAACGCGCCGTTCATCCGCCCCTCTCTTGAGTAATTGGAGAAGCACAACATCGTACCTGGAATACTCACTGAAGGCGCCTTCATCTGCATTCACACCCAGCGGGTCCCACTCACGAAACAAAATGTCATGCACCAGACGAATCAAATGAGAGTCAACGTTCATGCTACTTCCATCTCTAGCAGACTTATTTGATACAGGTATTGTGTTTCTAAAGTAGAGTTCGCACAATCAAATCGCCTCTACAAAATAATGATGCGATATCATTCATGATATTTGGATGATATTCATACCAGAATTGTTATTTAATCTGACAACCATGCACAATCTCATCATCGACACCCCACTGGGGGAAATCAATTTTTTCGTCTTTGGCGTCACACCAGGGGTGCAGGTGCAGCTTGATCAGGTGCCGCTCTCACCCCGGTTGCCGGCTGGGATGTCACTAGACAATTGCCTGGGGATTCTGCTGCAAATTAACTGTCGCGAACCAGTAGAAGACCTGATATTCGAGTGCCGACTGCGGGGACACAAGTACGACTCCTGCTCTTATGAAGGGGGCCAGCATCTGTTTGCAATGTCCTGGGAGAATGCTCAGACGCAGCTTATGATCGGCACTGAAGATGAAGAGTGCCTTAATGCGCGTCTGCCGGAAGAGCAGAAATATGAATTCTGCCCGCTGGGACACGACGAAAAAGGGATCACGCTGACACTGCCTGACCTGGAAAAAGGGAACCGATGCAGTTTCCACTTCATTGTCGCCTGGCAGGATTTCCCCGCAGCAGATTCGGGAGCCTGCTGGCACGCCGTCGATGTCCGGCACGCGGTTCTTTGGAAAGCGTTCAACCATTCTTGAGCTAAGAGAGACTTCTCGAGTTTGAATTGATCGACGACTACTGCACCTTACCTCCCTGCTCAAAAAAGACGTCTAATACAATTTTCATCTGCTCCCTCTGAGCGGCAGAGACTGTAAATTTCTGCCCCGGAACGCTCGCGTGATGGACTGTCACATTATCCGATGAAATGATATCCCGCAGTAGTTTCAACTGCTGCGGATTCACAGGTGCGTCATACCATTTCCAGCCTTGGCTGGCTCTTTTCAATTTGATTTCCCACTCAGCGAATCCCGTTTCTTCCAGTTGCAGTAGACCAGCTTCATTGAGAAATGCAGGAGTTCTGTGAGATACAACCGATTTTCTGACGATCTCCTGCTGCTCTGGCGTGAGCCCCGTGTAAAGAGCTCGAATCGCCTTTCGCGATTGATCTGTCAGTTGCCTCGAATTTCGGCCTGAGATACTCGCTGGATTCGCCAACTGTTCCTGACGACGCAGGAGACGCTGATGGTTTTGTTCGACTCGCATCAGCTCGGCATTGATCCGTTCCATCGCGGCAATCTGTTTTAATCGCTCTTTATTCCGTTCCTGGTATGCTTTGTCGGTCCGCTTTTCATCGAATTTAAAATCTTTGAATTCGCGCTCATACGCTTCTTCTGCAACCCGGAATTCCTCTTTGATTTTCCGCTGACCTTCTTCAGACAGCAACAGTTGCAGTTCAACCTGGATCGGCCCCCACTCTGGACTTTTCGATCGTCGAAAAATACTCGGTTTGTGATCTCTGTCAAAGCCATCCTCGGGCACGAAAGCAGTTTGACCATCTTCGGTCGCGATGATGAATGTTCCGCCAACTGTCTTACCTGGAAGTAATTGAGCCATTCTCAGATGGAGTTGAGTGGGACGTGAATTCGTTTCCGTAAAGTAGAGCTGGAAATTATCCGGAGAAAATATTGTAGCCGGAGATTCCCGATGCCTGACTTTGACCACAGGCAGCAGCTCGGAATCGAGACCTGGAGTTTTCCTCAATTTCAGTCGGAGTGCCGTCTCATCTGAGATCGCAGGTAGCACAACGGAGATTCGATTCCATCGATTTTCCTCCCGTCGGATCACTCCCAGTTTCAACTCATCCTGACTGGTGATTCGACTGAGTTTCTTATCTCCCGCGCGGGGAGCACGCAGGTGACTTCCGTTGACAATGTGAATCAGATCATTCTCCTGAAGTCCTGCCATCGAGGCTCGTGATTTGTCCGCAACGGCCCTCACAATTAAAGCATTACTGGTGCGTGTTGGAAAAATTGGAATCGGCTGATTCGTCTCACGAAGCGACTTGATATATTCAAAGACTTCAACTGTCTCAAAACCCATCTCATAGTGTTTAACAGGCGGTTGTGCTTGAACCTGAGACGATAGCAGAAACAAAACCACAAAAATACAAAGCACTCTCATCTGATCGACCTCGATTCAACAGATAGCCCAAAGCGAGTGAAATTTAACCTGAAATCCACACTCGCCCACCATATGATCGCATGAACACAAAATCAAGCCGGGCGTAAAAAAAGCAGCCCCTGAGGACTGCTTTTTGATTTTCTGTTTTCACAGTGGTGGCTTTACAGCTTCCACCCCTCCTCTAAAACAGTGCCCTTAGGGACGACAATAATGCCGTCGCGAATCATCACATCGCTCTGGTCAAAGTCGGTCTCGGTATGACCGTTGAGTTCAATGCGTGCTCCTTTGCCGACGCGGCAATTCTTGTCGACGATCGCACCGTCAATATAGGCACCATCGCCAATACCGATCGGCGGACGGTCGTCCTGGTCCAGCTCTTTGCATTGGTCCTGGTAGAAGTCGGCCCCCATAATGACCGAGTTGCGAATGGTCACGTTTTTACCAATTCGACACCGCAGGCCAATGATGCTGTTTTCAATCACAGAGCCTTCATCAATCTCACAACCATCGGCGATCAGGCTGCGGGTGATCTGCGTTCCTTCGCAGCGCGTCGGAGGCAGGAAGCGGGGACGCGAGTAGATCGGCGCCTTCTCCACGACGAAGTCAAATGGTGGCTGTGGATGAGCCAGAGCCAGGTTCGCTTCGTAGAAAGAACGGATCGTCCCGATATCTTCCCAGTAACCGTCGAACAGGTGCGCGTGTACTTTGTGAGTCCGGATTGACATCGGAAAGATTTCTTTACCGAAATCTTCGTAATCGGTCGCCTTCAACAGATCAACGAGCAGATCGCGATTGAACAGATAAATGCCCATGCTGGCCAGGCAGTCCCGGCCACGGCTTTCGATGCCCTGCTGGTCAATCCACTCGGGAGAAGTCCGCACCATCGACAGGTCTTCTTCGGTCTGCGGTTTTTCCAGGAAGCCTTTCACGCGGCCTGTGTCATCAACCCGCATGATCCCAAACGCCGAGGCCTGTTCGCTGGAGAGTGGCACCGTCGCGATCGAAACGTCGGCCTTAGACTCGATATGATTGGTCAACATTTCCGAATAGTCCATGCGATACAACTGATCGCCGGAGAGAATCAGCACGTAATCGATGTCCGACTGTTCGATACAGCGGATGTTCTTACGGACAGCATCTGCTGTTCCCTGGTACCAGTCGGTCCCTTCCATCGTCTGCTGGGCTGCCAGGATCTCGACAAAACCGCCGCCGAAGGAATCAAATTTATATGTCTGTCGGATGTGACGGTGCAGACTGACCGAGTTGAACTGCGTGAGCAGATAGATGCGATTCAGTTCACTGTTGATACAGTTTGAGATCGGAATATCGATCAAACGATACTTGCCGGCCAGGGGAACAGCGGGTTTGGAACGGAGCTGTGTTAGTGGAAACAGACGAGTTCCTTTGCCCCCTCCCAGGATGAGGCTGACAATATTTTTCATGGATTAACCTGATTCTAGTGCGTTGCGCACACTCTAGACGAATGACACTCTCTTTTATAAGCAAACTTAATGAACGGCTTGCCTCTTAGTGATACTGTATTGTATTTAGTTCATGTTACTGAGATTCTACCCTGCAAACCAGTTGAGAATGAACTGTACTCTCACAGCTCTGGAAAAATTCCGATTCGGGTTCAAATCTGTATTGATCAGCGAATATAGGAGAAACTCAGTCTGTGAACCGCTTCTACAGGCGGTTAAGATAGTAGTGATTTTCCGACCTGAATTCATACAAATTTCATCCACAGAATCCCGCCGCTCACCCCAAGGAGTGTTACTTTGTTTCCTGCCCACTGTCTGCAACTCCCGTTTCGTTTACGTCTCCTGCTGGCCTGTTCGGTCAGTCTGATCCCCTTTCTGAACCCTCACAAAGCTTTCAGCGAGACACCCTATACACCTGCGATTGCCGAGGCATCGCAGGAAGGGGAACAGGCAATTTCGGGCTTTCGCGTTCCTGAAGGAATGCATGTCAGCCTGTTTGCTGCGGAACCGCTGATGGCCAATCCGGTCGCCTTCTGCATTGATGAACAGGGACGTTTTTACGTAGCAGAAACCTACCGGCAGTCTAAGGGTGTGGAAGACAACCGGAGTCATATGGACTGGTTGCATGATGACCTCGCCGCAGAAACCGTGGCCGATCGCGTTGCTTACTTCAAGAAACATCTCAAGGAAAACGTCAAAGACTACACGCTCGAACACGATCGGATCCGCCTGGTCGAGGATCGGGATCACGACGGCAAAGCCGACCATGCCGGCGTCTTCGCGGACGGCTTCAATAACATTGAAGACGGTACCGGGGCCGGCGTACTGGCCCGCGGTGGATACGTCTATTACACCTGCATTCCCCACGTCTGGCGTCTCAAAGACACGGCAGGTGAGGGGAAAGCCACCCTGCGGGAAAAACTGAGCAGCGGTTACGGGGTCAGGGTCGCCTTCCGCGGACACGACCTGCACGGACTGAAACTCGGCCCCGACGGTCGGCTCTACTTCAGCATCGGCGACCGGGGATACAATATCAAAACCAAAGAAGGCAAACACCTGTTTCGCCCTGATACGGGAGCCGTCTTCCGCTGCAACCTGGACGGGACAGAACTCGAAGAATTCGCTTACGGTTTGCGTAACCCGCAGGAACTGGCGTTTGACGATTACGGCAACCTGTTCACAGGCGACAACAACTCAGACAGCGGCGACAAGGCCCGCTGGGTCTATGTTGTCGAAGGGGGAGATACCGGCTGGCGGATGTACTACCAGTACCTGTCCGACCGTGGCCCTTTCAATCGGGAAAAGATCTGGCACCCCGCTCACGAAGGTCAGCCGGCTTACATGGTTCCCCCGATCGTAAATTTGTCTGATGGTCCATCCGGACTGGTCCACTACCCGGGCGTGGGTCTCGCTGATCGTTATAAAGGTCACTTCTTCCTGGCCGACTTCCGGGGGACTCCCTCACGCAGCGGTATCCGTTCGTTTGCCGTCAAACCGAAGGGAGCTTCCTTTGAACTGACCGACTCCCATGAATTTATCTGGCAGATCCTCGCGACCGATGTCGACTTTGGCTACGACGGCAGCCTGTATGTCTCTGACTGGGTCAACGGCTGGAACGGACTGGGCAAAGGCCGCATCTATCAGTTCACTGATACCAGACATGCAGGGGAAGCGAAAGAAGTTCACTCTGCAGAACTCATGAAAGCAGGCTTTTCAGAACGTTCCACTGAGGAACTGGTCGGTCTGCTCGCGCATCCGGATCAGCGAATTCGCATGGAAGCCCAGTTTGCCCTCGTCAATCGGAGTGCCCTGGATTCTCTACAGAATGTCGCCCTGAATGGGAACGATCTGTTTGCCCGCCTGCATGCCATCTGGGGCATCGGACAGTTGGGGCGTCAGACAAGTTCTGCAGTCGCCGGCATTCAAAGTCTGCTCAAAGATCCGGACAGCGAAGTCAGAGCTCAGACTGCCAAAGTGATCGGGGAAGCCGGATTTACTTCTGCAACTCCGACCCTGATTGAACTGCTCAAAGATTCGAATGCCCGCGTACAATACTTCGCCGCAGTTGCCTTGGGGCACTTTAAGTCACAGGCAGCGGTTCCCGCATTGTTTGAGCTACTCAAGCAGAATAACAATGCCGACCCGATGCTGCGTCATTCTGCGATTCTGGCACTGTCCCGCATCGGGGCAGCAGACCAGTTAGTTGCCGCGGTCAACAACGAATCGGCGGCAGTTCGCCTGGCTGCGGTTGTTGCTCTGCGTCGTCTGCAGCGTAAGGAAGTTGGTCTGTTCCTGCAGGATTCCGATCCCCAGATCGTGCTCGAAGCGGCCCGGGCGATTAACGATGCTCCCATTCCCGCTGCGGTACCAGACCTCGCAGCGGTTTCCCTGAATCCGGACATGGCCGATCCCCTGCTCCGCCGGGTGATGAATGCGAACTTCCGACTGGGAGGTGCTGAAAACGCCGCCCTGTTGGCAAAGATTGCCGCCGATAAAAATGTCCCTGAAACGCTCCGCCTGGAAGCGATTCAAGAACTGAGCCAGTGGAATGAGCCGGAGCCCCTGGATCGGGTTCTTGGACGCTGGCAGCCCATCGAAAACCGGCAACCGGTCGAACTGGCGGAAATCGTCGGTCCCATCGTCCCCGACCTGTTCAGCAGCTCGGAGAAGATCAAGGAAGCAGGCACCGGACTGGCAGCAAAATATGGCATCAAGGAAGCCGCCCCCATGCTGGCCAAAATGGTGGAAGATGTAAAACGTCCCGTTGATGTTCGAGTCGCTTCACTCAAGGCACTGGATAAACTCGGCTACCCGGGCATTTCAGAGATCGCTAAAACCGCTATTCGGGACAAGCATGCCGCATTGAGAGTCGCTGGTCGCAATGTACTGGCTCGCCATGAACCAGAGGCCGCCCTGCAGCCCCTGGAACAGGCCATTGAATCGGGACAAACGTCAGAAAAACAGGGCGCCATCGCCACCCTGGCTGAAATGCAGATCCCGGAAGCAACTACCATCCTGACCAGATGGATGCAACGACTGGTCAAGCAGGAGGTTCCCGCGGAAATTCAACTGGATCTGCTCAAGGCAGCCGCGCAGAAGAAATCACCCGAACTGGACCAACTCCGTGATCAGTATGAAGCTCAGCGCCCCGAGGGGGATGCGTTAGCGAACTACCTCGAATCGCTGTCTGGTGGGAATGCTGCCCGGGGACGTGAAATCTTTTTTGGTCGCAGCGACACTTCCTGTCGTCGCTGTCATCAAATCCGCAATAACGGCGGCGAAGTCGGCCCCGATCTTTCGGGAATCGGCCGTGATAAAGATCGCCGTTATCTGCTCGAAGCAATCGTCGCACCGAACAAAGCGATCGCGAAAGGATTCGAAACTGCCGTGCTGGCTTTGCTGGACGGCAAGGTGGTCGTCGGTATCATCCGCAATGAAACCGATGATACCTTGGAGGTTATGGATGCCAAAGGGACCGTGATTCGTGTTCCCAAGGACGAAATCGACGAACGGGCGACCGGGAAATCGGCAATGCCTGAAGAAATCGTCAAGCAGCTCAGTAAAGACGATCTGCGGGACCTCGTTGAATTTCTCATTCAACAGAAACAGAAACCAAAAGGTCCATCGGCTAAGCACGAAGGCTGATCTGGTTGTTTTTGAAGAATATTATTTCTAAAATCGGCTCCTTGTTTTACAAAGGGTAGCCGGTTAAAATGAGAACATACGAAACAGAGAAACAAGCCTCTGTCATGTTGATTCAAAATCGTGAGTTGACCCTACAAATATTTCTAGGGGGACCCACGAGATTCGGCCGCGTGTAAATCCGGTATATCCGGCTCACACAACCCGAGTTATCAGGTTCCCACTTTGCAATCACGGGTTCTAATAACACCCGCGAACGAATCACTTGGCGGAGGTTTTTTACATGGGCTTGTTCGATCAGCAGGAATCGCAGCACCTCGAAAAGGCGAAACCGCTGGCAGCCCGCATGCGTCCGCGCTCCCTGGAAGAGTTTGTCGGACAGCAGCATTTTCTGGGCGAGGGAAAACTTCTGCGACGCATCCTCGCCGCCGACCGGATTGGCTCGCTGATCTTCTTCGGCTCTCCCGGCACCGGTAAAACCTCACTCGCAGAACTGATTGCCCGTCAATCTAACCGCCGCTTTGAAGCACTCAATGCCGCCTCTGCCGGTATCAAAGAAGTCCGCGCCGCCCTGGACCGGGCCCGCGATGAACTGGCCTCGGGGGGCATGCAGACCATTCTCTTCATTGATGAGCTGCATCACTTCAGCAAAGTTCAGCAGGACGTCTTGTTACCGGATGTGGAATCGGGGGTTGTCTCCCTGATCGGTGCAACGACTTCGAACCCGTTTTTCTCGCTCGTTTCTGCCCTCATCAGCCGGAGCCAGATCTTCGAATTCCAGGCACTGACGGCGGACGAAATCCGTACGCTGATGCACCGGGCCCTGCAGGATGAAAAACGGGGACTGGCCCGCTACAGCGTTGAAGTCGAAGCCGAGGCTCTCGACTTTCTGATTGAAGTCTGTGATGGAGATGCCCGACGCTCTCTAAATGCACTGGAAATCGGGGTCCTCTCCCTCTACGGTCAGGATCGAGTATTCGATCTGGAAGTCGCCCAGGAATCGATTCAGAAAAAAGCGATTCAATACGACCAGGATGGCGATGCCCACTATGATTCCGCTTCTGCCTTGATTAAAAGTATGCGCGGCAGTGACCCGGACGCCGCCCTGTACTGGCTGGCCCGTATGATTGAAGCGGGCGAAGACCCGCGTTTTCTGGCCCGCCGCATCGTGATCGCTGCCTCAGAAGACGTAGGCAATGCAGACCCGATGGCACTCCTGATCGCGAATTCCACCTTTGCGGCGGTCGAAAAAATCGGTATGCCCGAAGGTCGGATCCTGCTGGCACAGGCGGTGACCTATATCGCCACCGCGCCGAAATCCAACGCTTCCTATGTCGCCATTGATGAGGCACTCTCTGACGTGCGAAACAAGTCTCTGCTGCCTGTCCCCGTGCATTTGAAAGACACACATTACCGCGGGGCCAGTCAACTGGGACACGGCGAAGGTTACCAGTACGCCCATGCGTCAGAGGAGGGCTGGGTCGACCAGGATTATCTGGGAGTGGAACGCGAATACTACCGCCCCGTTGAACGCGGCTTCGAAGCGACAATCCGCAAGCGGCTGGAGGTATTCAAGGAACGGCGCGAAAAAAAATCAGGAACGGATGATAACAACCGTTCCTGATCCCCCTCGTTGCATCTCGTCAGTCAAAGCCTGACCGTGCTGAATCAGCACAGTGGCTGCTGTTTCAGACCGACGATTGTGATCGCCCGGGCGACTTCCCGTTCCTGCAGCAACCCTTCCAGGTTGGGCATGAAGTCAACCGACATGTACCATTGCATCAACACATCGAACATGGGTTCAATTTCTTCTTCCTGAATCCCAAATTCTTCTTTCATCGGCAGAGCCTCTTCAGGAGACATATCCTGAAACTGGCTGATCAGCAGGAAATCGCCTTCGTTAGACAGATTCAAATGCAGATTGCGAACTTCCGATGACAGGAAATGATCAATGGCGATATGCACGTCGAGTGGTCCCCCCTCAAGGTAACGACGTGCTTCGTCAGGTTGTTCGTCGATGATGCGGGCAGCCGTTTCACAGACCGCGTATACAACGCTTTCATCAACGAGGTCGCCTTCCACGTTTTCACTGGCCAGATGCTTGGCCCAGGTGACTGACAGCAGATCCAGTTGCACGTGTGGCGGCACACTTCTCAGGAACGGGACCTCAGTCAGATATCCGAATGATTCGAACGGATCGTCTCCAACCTGCTTTGCCAGAGCAATGCGTTCCAGAGTGTCCATGAATGCAATCCGGAAGGCGATGTAGCTCAGAAAAGTCTGTGGCAGGATGTCTTTTGAAATTGTAAGCATGATGATAATCGCTTGGCAAAAGTGGGTAGATCTCAGATGCTTCATACAGTCTTTAATCAAAGTTGGTGAGACCGTCATGAAATCAGAATCACGCGGTCACTGACAGGTATTACTTTGCCAGAGCAGTATCCCAAACACAATAAAAAAGTTTTCAATTTACAGCGAAAAACGCTGGATTGATTCAAGTGCATGACTCTCTGTCAGTACTATAAAACAGGGCCCAAATTACTCATCAAGCCAGATTTCATGCATCTCGCGTAACCGGCATTCTGGCTCCGATTGTTATAACCGTTACAGTCCTCTGGAACGGGTACCAGTTATACATATCAGCACAATTTTGAAGCGGGTTTATGCCGGTTATGACTTCAGATCTTATTCAGGCACGACGGCTGCGACTGCACTCTGAAACACCTTCATCCAGCATCCGGGCGACCCGCTCCCAATGATAGCGGAGACAGATTTTTTTCAGCCGCTCCCGCATGTCCGTGTTTACCTGGTCCGATTGCAGCAGTTGCGAATACTCCATGACCTTCGCAACCAGTGCCTCGGTTGATCCGTCATAGAAACATTCGGGAGCCTCAGCAAATATCTCGGGATATGAAAGTCGGTTCGGCAGCACTGGCAGACAACCGGCTTCGACCGCTTCCAGGATCGAAATCCCAAAGAATTCATGCCAGGCGGTTGAGATCACAATATCCGACGCCTGCAGGGCCCGCTGATAGTCGGATCGACTTTCGAGAAACCCCCAATGATCAATCCGGTCTGCAAATTTTGATTTCAATTCCAGAAAGCAGTCGGGGATTTCCGGAGTGGACTGGCCCAGCACACTCAGTCGGAAATCAACACCCTGTGTATCCAGTTGCGCCACCGCGTCACAGAACTGCTCCGGATTCTTATCATATTCCCAGCGAGCCCCCCACAGTATCTGTAGCGGACCGGACTTCCTTTCCCGGGTATTTTCTGTCAGAGAGGGAATTCCCGGGGGGCGCACGGACGACTTTTGCTGCAGTGGTTTCAGCACGTCTACTGAAGCATAGTCCGGCATACGTTGCAGGAACTCAGCCGAACCCTGAAAAAACTCCCGTCGATGAAAGTCGGAATTAAACCAGAGTGCGTTCGCAGAAATAGCCGATTTCAGATTGATAAATCCGTAGGTCAGATCACGGATTTCGTTTTCAGGAACCGGATAGGTCCACTGGTTCTCATGAAAATAGACGATGCGGGGCAAGTCCGTAATCTCTTTACGGACCAGCCCCAGAAACGTCGTCAAATCGAACATGTCGGTCACAAACAGCACATCCCAGCAGGCGCCGGATGCAAAGCGCTGCTCAACCTCGGTAGCGAGGGTTAAAGCAGCGTGCTGCATTCTCCACTTCCAATGCCGCGGAGGTAATGTCAGGACAGTGAATTCATGGCAACTATGCGAGACCCAATGCTGCAGGAAATCGCGATGACTCCCACCATGATACGCATTGATTGCCAGTATTCGCATTAAACCCTGCTTACGTCTTCGTACTCAACCTGATGTTCTGTGTCAGACTGCCGGCTTTCCAGTTCCTGAATCCGCAGAATGGCGTCATTGAAGGTCGCCAGGCAGTTCTCTTCAGACACCTTTTCGATGACCTTCAAGCGGTTCAAGGTTCGCTCCACCTGAGGGCGTAAACCGGTAAAGAACACGGTTGCCCCCTGGTCATGCGCTTTGTCGATGATATCTTCCAGGAGATACGCCCCCGACATATCCACCATGGGCACCCGTGCCATGCGGACGATCAGATACTTGTAATCGACCAGCGCTGAGGAAGTCCGGTAGATTGTATCAGAAACACCAAAGAACAGCGGACCTTCCAGTCGCAGTTTGAGAACTTTTTCTTTGAGGTCCTCCGGCATGGAGACATCAGCGGGCAGTGGCCGGCTGATTTCATTCAGATTGACCACATTCTGCTCATATGCTTGCCCCAGTTCCTGCACAATCCGCACAAAAGCGATCGTAATACCGACTCCCATCGCCACGAGCAGGTCGACCGAGATCGTCAGAATCAAAACTGCCCAGAAGCAGATCGAATCCGTAAACGGCATACGATGCAGGACCGGCAGCACCCGGTAGTCAATGATATCCATACCGACTTTCAACAAAATTCCCGCCAGACAGGCCATGGGGATGTAACTGGCATAAGGCGCCAGCCCGAGCATGAGTGCCAGCAGCACCAGGCCATGCGTGATCGAAGCCAGGCCGGTCTTTCCGCCACACTTGATATTCGCCACGGTCCGCATGGTAGCGGTTGCAGTTGTCACGCCCCCGACAATCCCGCAGCCCATGTTGGCAATTCCCTGACCGAAGATTTCCCGGTCGCTGTTATGCCGTTCGTTGGTCATATTATCTGCCACCAGACAGGTCAGCAGCGAGTCAAAAATACACAGTCCGGCCAGAGCGAACGCGCCGCCGACCATATCACCAAAACGGGAGAAATCGGGCCAGTAGAGATGAGGCACGCCTACCGGCATCGAAGCGATATATTCTATGTCCTTGAATTGCAGCAGATGCGCAAGGCTGGTTCCCACGATCAGCCCCATCAACGGGGCAGGCAGCCACTGTTTCTTAGTCAGTCGCGGCCAGATAAGAATCGTCGCGAATGTCGCCAGGGACACAATCAGGGCATGCGGCTTTTCGTGCATGATGTCATACGGAATCTGCTTGATGGCACCCATCACGGAATTGGGAGTGGCAAAACCGAGCATGGGTGGAATCTCAAGCAGGATGATGATCACGCCGATACCGCACATGAATCCGGAGACAACCGAATAAGGAGTGTAATAAATAAACCGTCCAATCTTCATCAATGCCAGAGCAACACAAATCAGACCGCTCAGAAAGACCATTGACATCGCAAAGACAATATCGGGTTCTCCACTGGCCAGTTTGGTTGCCGCGATAATCGCAGCCAGCTGAACGACTTTGGGCCCCGTTGGACCACTGACTCCGGTGTTGGATCCACCGAATAGACCGACCAGAATCCCACCACAGATGGCGGCCCACATCCCGGCTTCCGCTCCCAGCCCGGAAGCAACCCCGAACGCGAGTGCCAGTGGCATCGCGATAACAGCCACCGTGATCCCCGCGAGAATATCGTTGGGGACATTGGTATGCATAATTTTAATATTGTGCCAGGGGTTAAATTCGTTGAGATAGCTTTTGACGTTGAACCTGGGTTGATCGAATTGATTTTGTGACATTGAAAGAATCCATGATCGATGGACCTGAATCATTTAAGCTCAGGCGGGGTGAACTTGAAGATATCCTCTATCCCGGGAACAACGACCAGACTGGTCATGCACCAACATAGAATTATTCGCGCAGCAGACTCAACAGTGGAACACATGAGGAACGTTAATGAGCGCGATGGAGAATATCGAAAAAACAGGCGTGAACTCAGCTAAGCGCTGGCGGCCCCCGAGAAACATGGGTTTCGTCTCGATCGGATTCGTTGATATGAAATTCAACATCAAAGAGGGGTGAGCTCAAGTGGGAAACTTCGACAAGCAGTTCCACATCCTGGATCAGCGGTTCTTCTTCACCAGATTCTTCGTTTTCTTCAAACTCAAATTCAGAGCAGAACCAGTCCTGATTCTCACCTTCAGACTGCACAAGAGCAGGTCCGCCCAGAAACAATACGATGTCGAGTGCAACAATGGCACAGCAGAGAAACATCAGGGCGTGGCGGGCAGTCTGAAACATGTATCAAAGGTATTTTACCCGATTCGATTTGTCAATTATTTCTTGACAAATTTATCTGAATTCAGGGAAGCCCCCGCAGGGTAATAAAGTTCAGAATTTAACCCTAAGTGCTTTGCGAGTCATGATTAAATCACATTTTCCTCGGTCTGTGGTATTCACATTCACCTCTTATCATGTGAGAATATGAATAACTTCAACAAAATGTAACCTATATTAAAGTGTGGTCTTATAGAGAAAGCTTAACGATCATGCTTAATTAAGTGTGATCCGGGAGCCCGATAACTCGACACGACCCACCTGCCCGCTGAATTCCAAAACATAATCATTTTACAGGACCTAGTGTCCTGATGCTCGAAAGCTTGAGGGACGGATGAACTTTTTCAATTTATCTCGATTGTCGAAATACACCCTGATCCTGACCATCATGGCCGCTGGTTTCAACCAGTTTGCTGCCCCGGCTGACGCCCAGCTGAAAGAAGAACTCTGCGACTGCTCGCCGGAGTTGACTGTATTGCTGCGGGTAAACGACGTCCGACGCACCGCAGATCTGGTCAAGAAAGCGGGTGGAAAAATTGTCTACGACCCTAACCTGGGAATCGGCAATGATATCCCCTTCCTGGTGGTCAACCTCCCCCCGAGCAAATTGAACGACAAGAAGTTTATTGATTCTCTGAAGCTCCCCTCAGGAGTCATGGAAGAGATTCTGCCTCATAAAAACACACCTCAGGGTGTACTGGAACCAACGCCGGAACAGCCCAAGGTCCCTGAACTGCAGGAAGTCCCTGAAGCCGACTTCGATTCCCTCTATGTCCCGCTGGACGACATCAAAGTCCCCGCACTGCGGAAACGCGTCGCCGGTAAAGGTCTGGGCGAGGGTACGATTGTAGCGATCATTGATACCGGCATCGATACGAGCCACCCCGTCTTTCAGGATCGCGTAATCTTCTGGGATGATGCCACCCGCGAAGGTCGTTCTCCCCTGACCCGCGTCCGTCAACTGGATGGCAAATTTGAAATCGCAGACCGTAAATTCGTCGCCCTGCCGGAGCTGATCAAAGAAAATGAAACGGTCTTCTTCGGTTATATTGATGAAAAGAAGCTCGGTTTTCAGCAGGGAGACCTCTGGACTACCCTGGGTCGTGAAGGGGTTGATATCAACCGTAACGGCACCAAGGATGACAAAATGCTGGTTGTTGTCGGAATGATCCCTAACCCCATCCTGAAAAAAATCGAAGAGGAAAAGAAGGCAGAAGCAGAAAAACGAGCCAAAGACCCCGAAGCCCCCGCGGTCGCCCGTAAGCCGGATCCGACCATCCATGACCTTCCCAAAGAGTACGCACTGGCGTTCGTCGACGTGGACATGGACGGCAAATTCACTGGGGAAGAAGCAAAAACAGCAATTATCGATTTCAACACCGCCCGTAAAATGCAGAAAGACGGGTTGAAAGTGCCTTACCAGAGTATGCTGGAATTTCCGTCACGTACGAAACGGATCGCCTATCCGCTGTTATTCCGTCCTGATTCCAAAAAACAGATCACTGAAATTACCGTGGCCTTCGATCAGCAGTCACACGGAACCCATGTGGCCGGTATCGTTGCCGGTAGCGGACTCCAGATTGAAGGAGCCGCCCCAAAAGCAGAACTGATGGCAATCAAGGTCTGTTCGGGACGCAGTTGTACCGACCAGGCAATCCTGCGGGGCATCATCTCGGCCTTCTTTAATCCACAAGGGTATGTCCCCGACGTGGTCAACATTTCCCTGGGTAGTCACGAAGGTTATCTGAAGCGTCCCTTGAGCATCCTCTTGCAGGACCTCTCGGCGAAATTTGGAACCACCTTCTTTGTCTCCGCCTCAAATGATGGCCCAGGCTATCGTACGATTAACGGTCTGGGAGGCTCCAGCCCTGCCGTCTTTGTGGGTGCCCATGTGTCGGCCAATACTCTGATGGAACATTATCGACTGGCCGAAGGGGTCAAAGCCCCGGAACACGGGCTGCTTTACTTTTCCTCATTAGGACCTTCCTACACCGGTGAAATGCGACCTAACGTCGTAGCCCCTGGTTCAGCCCTGTCTTCGACACCGTTGAACTCGGATGGTTCCAGCATGTTCAACGGAACCAGTATGTCGTCACCGATTGCCGCCGGTGCCGCTGCAGCCATGCTCTCTCTGATCAAGGCTGACAAAGAATATGCAGAAGTGTTGGAACGACAGCAGAAGAAAATTGAGTCTATCCGTAAGAAATCGTCTGACAGTCGCTATTCCCTGACTTCGCTTGCGTTGAGCATGCGTATCGCACTGGAAAATACAGCGCAGCGGATGACTGGATTTACTTATGCTCAGCAGGGAGCCGGCTTGATCGATATCGATAAAGCCTACACCGAATTCCTGCGACTGGCGAAAGAGACCCTGGATCCCAAGAAACAGTCTGCGGAATTCAGTATCAATCATTATTCCAAATTCAACCGTCTGTATGACCGGGCCAATAACATCGCCGCTCACAAGCGGGTCGACCTGGACCTGAATATTGACGGGGAAGTTTCCGACCAGGGAAGCCTGTTACTGAAGAACACTCCCGCCATCGTGAAGCTGGAAAAAGTTGAAATCCAGGATACCGACGGTTCCGTTGTGACTCTGGATGTCAAAAAGGACAAAGAAAAAATCCCGTTCTCAATTGCCCTGCCCGGTAAGGAAGAGGCACTGGGGAACCAGATCACCCTGGTCCTTTCCAACAGCAGCAAATCATTTTTCTACAGTACCCGTAAACGCCACCTGATGGAGCGTGGAAAAACCTACCTGGCTTACTACACCGTCACTCAGCATGGCGAACGGGAATTCAGCTTTCTGGATGTGGTTCACAAACCGATCGAACTTTCGGACCTTGAAACCGAAGTCAGCCTGCCCGGACTGGGCCTGCGCGACTCCGATCGCCAGGCAGCGTTTGTCGTTCCTCAGAAAACGATTACTGCAGGTGCCTATCACCGCTACCCGATTGCAGTCACCCGCCGGGACAGCAGTCTGACCGTCATGCTGGGTTTTGAAGCCAACAGCTCAGGTCGTCTGCTCGTCAGCGTATTCAACCCGGATGGAGACGAGATCGGCTACCGTGTGATTCAACAGACCTCGCAGCTGGGAGGAGACCGTTCTAACGCCACTCTGACTGTCTCAACCAAGGAAGAGGGCATCCACGAGGTGCTCGTGAGTACCTTCAGTGGTAACTGGTTGAACGAATCCAAATACGATCTGCTCATCGAAGCACAACGATTCCGCGCCTCGTCCGACGAACTCTCTCTGTCGACCGTCGATTCCGGCAAAGAATCGGAAAAACTGATTACCTACTCCAACTCGTCCAATCAGGTACGCAGCATGTCCGCCAGCCTGGGCAGCCTGACCCGTGTCGTTCCCCAGGATCATTTTCCGATCATGGCCAACTACCGTACGTTCCGTAAACTGGACATTCCCGAGTGGAGACCGGAGAGTGGTGAGAGCCAGACCACAACGGTGCGGCTGACCTTCCCCTCCGACGATAAAAAAACAAAGGGCTTCAGTGGCCGTATCGATCACCGACTGTATAAAAAAGGTGCGGATGGGAAACTGGTCGAAGCCTATAAAGGTTCGTTCTACGGACGCGGAAAATCCTTCAACAATATTCCCCGTCCCGAACCGGGCAAACCCTACGAAACGCTGTATGCCGCTGTGGATACCTACTTCACGGTTCCCTACGACGAAGGCTTAAAGGACAGCCAGGGCACCATTACCCTGGAAGCACTCTTCCCGAGTATCCCAGTCAAAATGGAAGGATCAATCAATCTCAACATCCTGACTGTCGGACGCCCTGATGTTTACATCCTTAAGGTCACAGGTCCTCAGAAACTGATTGATGCCTCTGCTGCCAAAACGGATCCCAGCAGTTCCTCACAGGCGACACTGGAGATTCCTACCAAAATCAATGGTATCTCCAAGATCAAAGTGACCCTGCCTGTGACGGTGACCCCGGATGTCAAATCGACTCTGGCGAAACAGATCATTCGCTCTTACATCAGTGTCTCGACCAGTGATGATCGGATCTCAGATTACATACCGATTGAAATCTCGCAGTAGTCTGCTGACCGAAAATCAGAATCGAGAAAGACAGGCACCAGCATGCAGGGGCAGCGTCCCAAAATCGGTGAGAGCAAGTCGATCACCTTTGAAGTCACTCCCGAATTGACGATCACTTTCGGCGGTGGAGATACAGAAATTTCCGTACTCTCCACCCCGTCGCTGATTTGGTTTCTGGAGCAGGCTGCGTTACAATTTCTGGAGCCCTGGCTGGAACCGGACTCTTTGAGCGTCGGCACCCATGTGGATATCGAGCATCTGGCTCCCACTCCACCAGGCAAGCAGGTGCAGTGCACCGCACGGCTCATCTATCAGGACGGTCCGGTGTATCGCTTCAATGTAGAAGCGTTTGCAGGTGGTGACAAGATCGCCAGCGGCCTGCATTCCCGCCGCATCGTACGTCTGAGCCAGTTGGCAAAACGCTTACGAAAACAATAACTCCCTCCAGAAAGCAGTAACATGATTTTTGTGATCGCAGATATCGAAATCGCGGAAGGCAAACAGGCCGCCTTCCTGGAAGCCTTCCACAACCTGGTTCCCCTGGTTCACGCGGAAGATGGCTGCATCGAATACGGACCGGCCGTGGATGAAGATACCGACATCCCGGTTCAGGTGAAGAACGGCAGCCAGATTGTGACCGTCATGGAGAAATGGGAAAGCGTCGATGCCCTCAAGGCACACCTCGCCGCTCCCCACATGCTGACCTACCGCGAACAGGTCGCAGACCTGGTCAAAGGGACCACGATCAAAGTCTTGAAGCCGGCTTAATCATATTCAGGGTTTCGGAGCTACGAGGGGAAGTTCTACTTCCTCTGGCTCCGTCTGCCCCGCAGGTGCTTCCGGTTGTTCCGGAATCAACTTGCCCGTCAGCTGATACAGGTAAAAGCGGATCATCGGTCGATACGGCGTGTCCGGCGCGTCATCAATGATCTCCTGAAACAAAGCCCTTGCCTGCTCCGGTTGACCCGCTTCAATTTCACAGCGGGCCATGTTCAACTTCAACGGCGTCTGCTGCTGGGCCAGTCCATACTGATAGTTGATTACCGAGACCGCATGCTGAGTGGGCCAGAAACTGTTGGTGGGAGGTTGAACCAGAGGCAGTGTCTGCAACACACCTGCAATCCGGGCCTCTTCGTGCTCTCTAATCTCCTGTCGCCAGAGATCAAAGCATCCACGGTAGTTTCCATTCCCCAGACTGGTAAATGCGGCTTGCGCCCGCCAGGGAATCTGGGGCTGATTCTGTGCATCACGCTGTAACTGCGACACCTGATTCGCGGCTGCTTCAGACTGACCGACTTCCATCAGAATCGTCGCCTGCAGATTCTGCGCGAGGGGATTCTGCTTCACATAGACCGGGTCATCCAGGTATTGCTGTGCCAGCAGGACAAATCCGTTCTGGTAAGCCTGGCTCGCCAGCTGTAACCGATCGCCGCCCTTTTCTTCCAGCTGCGCCAGTTCCTCAGAAATCTGATTGATCTGCCCTTGCAGTTTCTCAACGTGTTCTGAATAGGCACGCAGACGGGCAAAGGCTTCGTCGTCCATCTGTTCCTGACCTTCTACCATTTCCAGGTAGGCTTTCAGTTCCCGATGCGCGAGATCGACTTTCCGCATATTGGAATAGATCTCAAACAGCAGCATATGAGTGGGGGCAAAGTCGGGTTCAATAATCAACGACTGGTGGTAGGCATGCAGGATCTGGAAGTAACGCATGCGGTCGATTCCGACCTGTTGTCGTTGCTGACCATTGGCGCCGGGGGGAATCAGCAGTTGTGCTTCCAGACGCGCCAGATAACTGTAGGCACTTCCCAGGATGCGGTAGGCTTCCGCACTGTTTGGATTTTCGATCAACCCACGATTGGCCAGTTGAATCGCCAGAATCGCAAAGCTGGAGGTTAATTCATGGTTCCCACCTGCCTGTGACATCAGTCCCAGATAATGACGTGCGGTCTGCACATCGTTCTCCAGACTGACCGTCTGAGGCAGCAGGTAGCGACTGTAAATCGACTGCGGACGTGCCCAGTCACTGCGAATTTCAGGAAAGTCTTTCTGTTGCTGAAATGCGAGCTCTTTGAAATTCAGCTTATGGGATGCCAGGAATTCGACTGTCTTTTCATTTTCGGTATCGGTGCGATAAAAGACGGCTGTTGCTGCATTAAGGCTGGTCAATTGCCAGTCCGGCGTGGTCAGTAAATCGAAGAAGGTGCGGTAGTCGGGGTTCATTCCCGAGAGTCGCGGCAACACGTGGGTCACGTGATAATGATTAAAAGTGGCTTTCCAGATCTCAGGCTTACCGCTTCCCTGCTGCTCTTTACGCTCCGAGCGGAGCGCCCGGCGCGTTGTGTCGTGCAAGGCAATCAGGTCGGATTCCCCGGTTCCAGTAAACAGAGCCAGACGATTATCGACGAAGGATTTCTGATCCAGCCAGATCAACAGGTCGCCCTGCTCCAGCACGAAATGGAAAGGACGATCATCAAGAGACTCTTCCAGGGCGGTACGATAGCCGTCAATTGTCCGACTGAGTGAAGGGCTAAGCCCCAAACCGATGGCGTGCCGGGTCACTCCCTGTCCCTGGAAACGTCCGCACACGACCAGGTAAGCCAGGGCGAAAAACGTCAACACAGTCAGAGCGCGGCCGCCCCGTGAAAACAGCAGCTCCGAAGTCTCGACACTGTAGGTCTGCCGGAAGTTATCGCGATACCACAACTGAAAATTACGGTTTGCAAAGATGGCACACAACACACTTGTGACCACCAGTTCATGACTGGCCAGGACAGAGAATCCACAGAAACCCAGAAAGACAAACAACTGCCCCCAGCTCATGCGCGACTGATTCAACACGAAACTCACCAGTGTCAGCAGCATCAGAATAAACGCTGCAACGGCATAATGATTGAGCGAGCTCCAGAACTGGGGAGAGGTCATCGGGAAATACCCCAACTCTTCCGGTCGCAACTGGCCCTGGAACATGGACTGCATGATGGGATAATCGACTGAGTAATAACTCAGACCTGCCGTCAGAGAATGCCAGCCGGTCGGATTCAACAGCGTCGCAACAAGGCTGCCTCCCAGCACCATCCACAAGGCTTTGTAATCGGTATCATCATTGAGCACTGAGCGATCCAGCATCGCTGCCACGGTTTCACCCAGGGCATATAACAACAGTAGCGCAATCCCCAGCACCACTCGTGAATCCATATTAGCCCAGACAAGAAACAGCGGGACCAGAGCCCAGAGTGCGCGGGGAGAATTCTGCTTCTGCCACGCCGATAGAAAATACAGGGTCAAAACAACGCCCAGTATTGTGATGATCTCCGGTGTAACCGTGAGTTGTGGAAAACAGGCAATCAGAGCCAGCACCGCGAGTATCGAGCCCCACCAGGTGGAAATCTCCCGCTCACTCTGCCGGACAATGAAATAAAACGTCACTCCGAGTAACAGGACTTTCAGGAGCGTGAGACCAGCCCCTCCCAGGACGCCATAAACGGCGGAGAGTGACAGGTCAAACAACCAGCCATTGTTATGCCAGGGACGATCGGTGGCCGTATAGGAGAAAACATCGTTCGCGGGTGGCCAGAAGCCGTGACTGGCCAGGTACTGGCCCGTTTTGACATGCACCAGGGTCTGGGTATCAGTGATATAGGTCGCTGCAAACAGACAGGCAAGCAGAATCGCTGCCCAGCGTAACATGAAGTCGCCCCGGATCGCTTCGTCTTCGACCAGTTCCGGGGTCAATGGTTCCCATTCGGGCAGACCTTCTTCCACAGGATCCTGGGAATTTTCTACATCAGTCTGACCAGCCTCCCCGGCGGGTGTTTCTTCCGAGTCCTCGGGGCCCTGATTCTGATCAGCAGCGTGCTCGGAAGCGTCGGGAGTATTGTCTTCAGGCAAATCTTTGTCTGGTTGATCGTTCACGTAAATTCTCTGGATCTGAAACGGGAATAGAAACAAACAGCGAACCACACGCCGGGATCAGATGGGGCGGGTCTGTACAGATCCAGACCGGTCCGGACAGCACGATAATACTGTCCGGGGAGGAATCATGTACTCGGTCTAACTTACCCTGTATTCCTGACAAATAAACCCGAAATCGGTCTAAATCCAGTAATAATCAGGATCTAAATCAGGTCCGCCCCTCTGCAGGGAGACCTTGTCCGTTTGCAAAGCCACCCTGCTTTACTACGAGTTCTGAACTGACCGCGTTTGTTCCAAAGTGGAAGATTTAACCGATCCGCTCTTTTCCGACCCAGGGACGGAGCACTTCTGGAATCAGAATGGAGCCGTCTGCCTGTTGGTTGTTTTCCAGTACCGCGATAATCGCCCGGGCGATTGAAACTGCGGTCCCGTTCAGCGTGTGAACGAATTCGGTCCCTTTCTGGCCGCTGGACTTGCAGCGGGTCCCGAGTCGGCGAGACTGGTAGTCGGTACAGTTAGAGGCAGAAGTCACTTCGCCGTAGTCGCCGGCATCGCCTCGACCAGGCATCCAGGCTTCCAGATCGTATTTACGATAAGCGGGGGCTCCCAGGTCTCCGGTGCACGTATCGACCACGCGATAATGCAGGCCCAGTCCCTGGAAGATCTCTTCTTCGATCCGCACGATTTCTTCGTGCATCGCGTCAGAAGCTGCATTAGTGGGCTCGGTGAAAGCAAACATTTCGACCTTGGTAAACTGGTGCACGCGATAGATACCACGTGTCGCTTTACCGTGTGCGCCCGCTTCAGTACGGAAACAGTGTGACAGCCCTGCGACTTTGCGGGGCAACGTTTCCCGATCCAGAATCTGATCTTTTTGCGAGCCCCCCAGGGTAATCTCTGCAGTCGCAACCAGGCTGAGGTCGGTGTTTTCGACAGAGTAAATCTGGGTTTCATCGCCGCGGGGATTAAAGCCAATCCCTTCCAGAATCTCTTTCCGCGCCAGGTCCGGCGTGCTGTGCAGAATGAATCCTTCCTGCACCAGCTTCTGCATGGCATACTGGCAGAGGGCCATTTCCAGCAGAACCGCCTCATTTTTCAGGTAGTAGAAGCCGTGTCCCGCCACCCGCGTACCCGCTTCGAAATCGATCAGATCATGTTTTTCAGCCAGGGCCACGTGATCCAGGGGAGTAAAGTCGAAGGCGGGCTTCTCACCCCACAACCGCACAACGGTGTTCGCCTTGTCCTCTTTCCCAATGGGGACATCCGGATGGGCCAGGTTGGGTACCCGTGCCTGCTCGGTTCGCAGTTCGGTTTCGACTTCCCGCAGTTCGATATCGATGGCAGAAACCTGCTCGCGGAGTTCTTTGCCTTTGGCAATCAAAGACTGCTTCTCATCGTTGTCTGCGGCTTTCGGAATCTGGGAAGAGACCGATTTCTGTTCCTGACGAACCTGATCGCCTTGAACAATCAGCTCCCGGCGACGCTGATCCAGTTCGGTCAGCCGTGCCAGATCGACTTCAATTCCCCGATTACGACAATTCTCAAGAATCGCTTCCTGATTCTCGCAGATGAACTGCAAATCCAACATAAGAAATCAATTACCCCGTCAGAGTCCTGAAATGAGTCAAATTCCGATACGTACGGTCTCTCTCCTGAAATAGAGATCGCATCATATCTCATGACAATTTTAATGTCCAAGGGTAACGCTTTTTCGATCGGAAAAATGAAGATTCAGCCCGATTTACGGCCTGTCATCGAGACATCTCAGACCGAATATACCCGTTGTAACGGTTTCAGAGAGCATTCCCTGACAAATCAGGTTCCACTGTCTTGCGCTGCATCGTAGACGACTTTTCCATCCAGAACCGTCAGCAGGGGTTTGATCTGCTTGATCTCTTCCTCAGGACAGGTCAGATAGTCCCGATCCAGCACAACCAGGTCAGCCAGCTTGCCCGGTTCCAGCGTCCCCTTTTTATCCTCTTCAAAACTGATGTAGGCGGCATCGCTGGTCATGCAGCGAAGGGCCTGTTCCCGGCTCAGTTTCTGCTGAGGACCATACACGTCCCCGTAGATATCGCGCCGACTGACCGCGATATACAACGCCAGAAACGGATTGAAGGCGTTCATCGAATGATCGGGGTCAAAGCCATTCATGTGATCGCTGTTGATCGCCACCGGCACGCCGGCATCCACAAACATTTTGAGCCCCATGAAACGGTTCACCCACGACGGACCATAGACCTGATTGATGGCATCGGCGTCGCGATAGAACAGGTAGGTCTGCGTATCATAGCAGACCCCGAGGTTGTGCGAACGCTTGACTGATTCATTCGAGGGGAAGTAGGCATGCGTGATACAGAACCGACGCCCCTTGACGGGCAGCCGCTGATTCACCTCTTCCAGAGCTGAGAGAATTTCATTCACACTCCCGTCCCCGGTCGCATGACAACACATCTGCCAGCCCAGTTTCTGTCCCTCTTCAAAGATTTCCGCCATCAGCTCACGCGAATAAGCCAGGTCTCCCCGATAGTCAGGATCTTCGAGTACATAAAACTTGATTCGCTTTTCTCCGTAAGGTTCAGAAAGCCGGGTACTCCCCCAATGAATCCCGCCATCCACGGAGATCTTCAGCGGACCTACGCGAACCCAGTCGTCTCCGTCTCCGGTAATCAGTCCCAGTTTCTTTGTGAACTCCCGCACCGCCTCAGCGCTCCGCAGCTGTTCGCGAATCGTCATCGTCATCCGCACGGTCAGCTCATTCTGCTCCTTCAACAGCTCATATTCCCGATACTCGTCGACGCGCGAGCCCCGCTCCAGGATACTGGTAATACCAACAGAATTATAAATCGCATGCAGTTTCTTTAAAGCTTCCCGCGTCGCTTCGGGGGGAACGGTCTCCCGCGGAATCAGTTTGCTGATCGCACCGCCGCCCCCTTCCATCATTAAAGGTTTGCCTGCTTCATCGAAAATCACCTTAGCCCCCGCCAGCGTATCTCCCTCTTTTCGAATGCCGATCAATTCGAACCCGCGGGTGTTTAACACATTCTTACGGGCGATATTCATATAGACCGGATGTGTACTGCAGGCCGCATCCAGTTCTGCCGGGGTGGGACGTCGACGTTCTTTCAGCCGCGTAATATCGGTGCGGGGAACGGTGATCCAGCGTCCCGGGGGCACCTCTTTGACTTTTTCCCGAATCCAGGCCTGAATCTCTGCAACGGAATTCAATTCCTGATGCGGCTGAATCAACTCTCCGCGGGCCGCCCGCAGAGCATGAACGTGCGACTCAATCAATCCGGGAATCACAGTCTTACCGTCCAGGGAGACCACCTTTGTCTGTTCCCCCTGAAAAGCCTTCATCTCAGCATTTCTGCCTACCGCCAGGATTTTTCCGTCGCGAATGGCAATCGCTTCTGCGATCTGTGATTTGGAGTCGAGAGTAATGACCTTCCCGTTTTTGAAGATCAACGTCGCTGTCTCGGCGGAGACCATCGATGTAAACAGGCAGACAAACAGAACCAGGCAGGTGGAACGAAAGCAGTTCCGGAACAGGACAGACATAAGCACTCCAGCGGGATGAGATCAGGCGGGTTACCAGCAAGGTTCAGCCCCATTCCATCAACGGTGACTGATCTATACAGTGTAACCGGCCTCGCGCATCAGGAGCAACAATCCCGGAACGGTTTTCAGCGTAATCCCGCACACCCTGTCTGTCTGTAAAAAAACAATCTCCTGCGAGTGCTGTTCGAGATGATGGGAACCATCTGCAAACGTCACTGCAGGAGAGATATAACTGAGAATAAATGCGAGTTGCCTGAGCGTTCTGTCCTCAGATCAGGGATTGATCTGTCCCGGGAAGGGCTGCGGGCTTTTCACGTGGTAGCGTGCATATTCATATCGTCGATACAGCCCGGGCTGATATTCGTTGTTGCAATGCTTACCCCGGTACTGATGGTAAGAATAGAGGGGCCAGGGATACGTACTGCCTTTGGCCTGTTTTCCCCGGCTGGTTTCCTGGCACAGTTCACAAAACGAGAGAAACATCCGCCCCCCGCCTGCCTGGGCGTTCTGGACAGAAAGACCTGTTCCCCAAATCCCCAGTAGAACTGCTGATACAAATAATTTTTTCTGGAATCCGTTCATCATCTCTCCCATCCATTGGACCGCATGTTGCCAGGATAACTGCAATATTCGCCATACTACTCATCGGATCAGGAGCGCGGGCGAGATGAGAGAGTGCAGCCGGGATCGAATTCAGAGCGGATTTCCTGCTCGAATTCTACGGATGATTCCAGTTTTAACGGTTATTCCTGACGCTCAGGCCAGGCCGCGGGCCTGTTTTTTGAAGGCGATGATGTCATCCAGGATCGCATCCAGCTTCACGCTTGGTTTGCGTCCCAGTGTCTGCTCCAGCCGACCCAGGTCGGGAATCCGGCGCTGGACATCTTCGAAGTCTTCATTATAGGCCTTGTTATAAGGCAGGTAATCGACTTTAACGTCCGGGTTGACCTTAGCGATAATCGCTTCGGCCAGTCCTTTGATCGAAACCGGCTCATCACCGCCAATGTTATAAACCTGTCCGGAAGCAGAATCCAGATTGGTCAGATCGACCACGCAATCCACGATTTCGGAAACGTGTCCAAAGCAGCGGATCTGGGATCCATCATCAAACACAACTACCGGACCACCGTCCAGAGCCTGATCGATGAAACGGGGAATCACCATGCCGTATTGTCCCACCTGTCGGGGGCCCACCACGTTGAAAAAGCGGCCGATCCGCACATCCAGCCCGTATTTCTGGTGATAGGCCAGTGCCAGAAATTCGTCGATGGCCTTCGAGGCTCCATAAGCCCAGCGGGGTCGCGTCGTCGGTCCGAACTGCAGATCGTCTTCTTCGGTCCAGCGTTCTTTGGGGTTTTTGCCGTAAACTTCACTGGTGGAAGCCAGGAAAAATTTCTGTTTTCCCTGCACGGCGTGTCGCAGCAGCACTTCAGTTGGATAAATATTGGTCTCAATCGTACGTACCGGGTTATCTGCGACCAGTTTCACCCCGACGGCTGCCGCCATGTGATAAATTGTGTCAACGCCCTGCACCATTTCTGCCATCAGCACGGGGTCGGTAATCGACCCGGTCCGGAAGGTAAACTGCGGATGGTCGATAATCGCATCCAGGTTTTTCAAGAACCCGGTCGAGAGATCATCTACGGCTGTAACCTGTTGTCCCTGCTGAATTAATTGTTCACAGAGGTGACTGCCAATAAAGCCGGCCCCACCGGTAACGAGGCAATGAGACATAACGAAATTCTTTCTCGAGATAAGGAAAAAACCGCAGAACGGATAAATTCGGGCCAATGTCAGCGAAGGCTTAAAACAGTTTACACGCTAGAGTTGCATTTCGCTACGAACCTGCCATAATACGAACGTGTCATTAAGAATGACGCAACAAAAACATCGGATTTTCCGATGTATATTGAAAATCCGGGCGATTAGCTCAGTTGGCTAGAGCATCTCGTTTACACCGAGAGGGTCGGGGGTTCGAGTCCCTCATCGCCCACTTTCAGCAGGAAACTGTTGATTCAAACATAAAAAGCCCCTGTTTTACCAGTTAAAACAGGGGCTTTTTCTATTGGTTCTCGTCTTTGTCAGATCTGATCAGCTTATTTGACTTGAACAATGTTCAGATCTCAAGCCAGCAATCGTTGCACAACAGTCCCTTCGACATCGGTCAACCGGAAGTCGCGGCCCTGGAAGCGGTAGGTCAGTTCTTCATGATTCAGGCCGAACAGATGCAGAATCGTGGCGTGCAGGTCGTGGACGTGGATCGGATCTTTGGCGACGCCCCAGCCGATTTCGTCGGTCTCGCCGATCGTCTGGCCCCCCTTGATGCCCCCCCCCGCCATCCACATGCTGAAGGAATAAGGGTGATGGTCGCGGCCGGTGACTTTCTTGAAATTGACCCGGTTTTCTCCCAACGGCGTGCGGCCGAATTCGCCTCCCCAGACAACCAGGGTGTCTTCCAGCAGGCCACGGCGTTTGAGATCCTTGAGTAGAGCCGCAACTGGCTGATCGGAGATTTGAGTATAACGCTCCAACCCGCTGTCGAGTGAACTGTGATGATCCCAGGTGGAGAGGAACAGCGTCACGAAACGCACGCCCCGTTCGACCATCCGTCGTGCCAGCAGACAGTTGCGGGCGTAAGAACCGAGGAAACCGGCGGTGCCACTCTTCGAAGCCTCGTCGCGGGTCACGCCGTACTCTTCGAGTGTCGCTTTCGTCTCACCCGAAAGATCGAGCAGTTCCGGTGCAGTCTGCTGCATACGGAATGCGAGCTCGTACGCATTGATTCGGCTGGCAATTTCCGGATTCCCCACCTGCTCGAACCGCAGACCGTTTAATTCATTAATCGCCTGCAGGCTCCGCATTTGTGCTGCGGAAGAAACCTGTTGGGGTGTCTCCAGATTCAGAACCGGGCTTCCCTGATTCCGAAAGAGTGTGCCCGCATATTGCGAAGGGAGAAAACCGCTGGACCAGCTGGAGGCACCGCCGGGCAGACCGCGTCCCAATGTTGCCAGTACCACGTAGCCCGGCAGGTTTGAGGATTCGCTTCCCAGCCCATAGTTGAGCCACGAGCCCAGTGTGGGGCGCCCCTGCAGATCGGATCCGGTGAGCATCATCAGCTGGCCGGGCAGGTGATTAAACTGCTCACAGTGCATGGAACGGATCATGGCGATGTCGTCCACGCAGGTGCTCAGGTGAGGCAGCAGATCCGAAAGCTCCATGCCACACTCGCCGTAGCGTTTGAAGGTGCGCGGGCTCCCCATCAGGCGAGCGGCCTCTTTCTGAATGAAAGCAAACTTGATGTCTTTGAGCATCGACTCGGGCATCGGCTGACCATCGAGTTCATTCAGCTTCGGTTTGGGGTCGAACAGATCCATCTGGCTCGGCCCCCCTTCCATGAACAGATAGATGCAGCGTTTGGCCTTCGGGGCAAAGTGGGCCTGCGGCGCGGAAGTTTCGGAAGCGAGCAGGCCTTCCTCTTTCAGCAGTGAAGCCAGGGCCAGCGTTCCCAGACCACTGGCACCGGTGGCGAAGAACCGCCGCCGATTCAGCAGCGTCTGCTCAGAATGTGACTGTGGTGGAAACAGCATGATCAGTCTCTCGTAACAAATTCATCCAGGTTCATAATGATGCGTGCCAGCTGGACCATTGCGGTCTCTGCCGGCTTCTGCTGCGGTTTCATTTCAGCTTGCGTCGCTTCCGCCAGATGCAGCAGATCGCTCCAGGCAGACTGCAGGGCGACCGCTTCCGGCTCACCGGCAGGTCGCGACAGACAGCGGAGATACATTTCCTGAATCGCTGCGGAAATGTTGTCGGCGTGTTTCTCCTGCATCTGTTTTCCCAGTACTTCTGCACATTCGTAAAACATGGGACTATTGAGTAAGGTCAAAGCCTGCAGCGGTGTATTGGAACGTTCGCGTCGACTGCAGGAGACGGTCGCATCCGGAGCATCGAACGTCATCAGCATCGGGAACGGTACCGTCCGTTTAAAGACAATGTACATCCCCCGGCGATGACGGGCACTCCCCTGGGTGGCGGGCCATTTGACGCTCCGTCCTACATCGGTTACGAAGGCAGGCAGCGGCGGACGAATCCCCTTGCGGCCGATGGTTCGATCCAACAGACTGCTGGCGGTCAGATGAATATCGCGGATGATTTCCGCTTCGACACGAAAACTGTTCTGTCTCCAGAAAAGCAGATTGTTGACATCCTGGGGTACGTCACGTGCATTGGCGGCGGACGACATCTGATAGGCTGAAGACATCACGATCAGTTTGATCATCGCTTTGCGGCTCCAGTCACGTTGTCTGTATTCTGAAGCAAGCCAATCTAATAAAAGCGGATGTGTAGGCGTGGCTCCTTTAGTGCCAAAGTCGTTCGGCGTTGAGACGATGCCCCGTCCGAACAGATGCTGCCAGATGCGATTCACCGCCACCCGTGCGGTTAATGGGTTCTCTTCCCGGAAGAGCCAGTTGGCCAGATCGAGTCGATCGGGCGTCGGCTGACGCGACTGCAGGTCCGGCAGTACAGAGGGCGTCCCCGGACTGACCTTGTCTCCCGGCCGATTATAAACGCCGCGGACATGCACGAACGTTTCGCGACGGTCTTTGGTCCGTTCCGTGAAAATCGGGGCACGCGTAGAGGGGGCCTGCGGCCGGGAGGAGAGGAGTTTCCCCAGCCTGGCTGAGAGCTTATCCCACCCCTCTTTTTTCGTCTGATAAAACGGTTCCAGCTTTTTCAAATCGGACGAGCGTTTATAGCCCTTCAGAATCTTATCAATTTCCGTGCGCTGTTTTTCGGTAAGGTCTGCAATTTCGTAAGTCTTGATTTCCTGCTGACAGCGATCGTAATCGGGTTGCCAGTCAGCGAGAGCCTGCTGGTATTCCTGTTTTTCCCAGTCCCGCGTGACCTTCACCGTGGTCTCATCCGCGTTGTTAAAGAAAGAATACAGCTGGTAAAATTCGTTCTGCGAAATGGGATCATGTTTGTGATCGTGACACTCGGCACAGCCGAATGTCAGTCCCAGCCAGACCATGCCGGTCGTGTTGACACGGTCGACGATCTCTTTAGTCCGATAGAGTTCGAGATCTACGCCGGCTTCTGTGTTTTTCAGAGTATTGCGATGAAAGCCGGTCGCCACCTTTTGCGAAACGGTCGGCTTCTCAAACAGATCACCGGCTAACTGTTCTTTTGAAAACTGATCGATGGGCAGATCCTGATTGATCGCCTCGATGACCCACTCCCGATAAACCCAGACGTGCGGTCGTATGCTGTCCCCCAGGTAACCGGAACTGTCCGCATAGCGAGCCATGTCCAGCCAGTAGCGTCCCCAGCGTTCGCCAAAATGGGGTGAGGCCAGCAGTTTGTCGACGAGTTTTTCGTAGCTTTGAGGATCGGTATCGGCCACAAAGGCTTCGACTTCATCAGGTGGGGGGAGCAGTCCCACCAGATCCAGATACAGACGGCGGATCAACGTCCGTCGATTTGCAGGCGGAGCTGGCTGAACACCGGCCGCTTGCAGTCGTGAGGCAATAAACGCATCAATCGGGTTGCGAAGCGGGAACTGATCCGTCGATTGTACATCCATGGGAACCGCTGGTTGACTCAGCGGCGCGAGTGACCATAAGAGTGGTGCTTCCAGCTCCAGTTTTTCCGGCCAGACAGCACCCTCTTTGATCCAGCGACGGAGGATTGACTGCTCCTGTTCCGAGAGTGGAGGTGCCTCGCGCGGCATCTCTGCAACTCCGTTACTGGGAGTGATCAGATCCAACAGGTAGCTCGCGTCCGGATCTCCAGGATCCACGATCTCCCCACTTTCGCCCCCGTGTAATGTTGCGTCCAGGGAATGCAGCGATAGTTCCCCCTGTCGAACCCGTCTGTTATGGCAGACCAGACAATGCTGTTCCAGAATCGGTGCCACATCACGACGAAAGTCAACCGGCTCTGCAGCGCAGAACTGATTGCCAGCCATCAGGCACAGGCCACTCAGGAGAATGATCAATGTGGTCCGAATTCTCGAATCAGTCATAAATCAACGATCTTTCGGGTTGCTTGCGGGAGGCTGGGATCGTGAGGCAGGATAAACGCATTGGTGAGAAACCATTCTAACCCGAGTCTCTCACCTGAAACAACCCCCTTATGGGCTGCGTTCCACAGGGGGGGACAGACTGCTGGTTACGAGTCTTCTTTTTTCAACTGGGCAAACAGTTCCAGCAACATGTTTACAATTTTGGTACTGGCGTCCTTTTCTACGTAGTTGGTTCCCAGCCAGGTTTCATAACCGCCCAGCCGATGCTGATCGGGCGTGGGCAGATATCCGAACGAACCATTGGCCAGTTCGATGGTAAATGTGGGCTGGAAGGGGCTGCGTTCTTTGAGCTCCAGACCGGTTTCGGTAAACGTTTCAAAGGGAATCGCACAGATCCCCAGTGAGCCGATCCGCATCACCTGCAGCGGGACTTCGATCTGATCCGGTGCTTCCATGATTTTGGCAATCCGGTCTGCATAGATTTCTTCCCGTCGATGCTTTGCGCGATTCGCGTCCCCGGTTTCGGATTTGATTTTCTCGAAGTGTGCCAGCATCTCCGGCGTTGGTTTGCGGAGTTTCAAAGGGAGTTTGGCGGCAGCAGCCCCCAGCGGGACCCAATTGTGATACTTGATGGTCTGCTGTGCTTCATAGACGCGGCTGGCCACTTTCTCAGCGACTTCCTGCATTTTTTCATAACGCTGATAACGCTTGCCCCCCTTCTCGGTGAAATTGATGTTGTTGACATCACCACTGGTACCGTTGGATAAAATACCGACAAAAGGTGGCGACTGATCCTGAGCCCCCAGCTTCTGCTCAATGTATTTCGCAAAGTAGCCGAAGTAATCAGCCGAGACATCACCGGACTGCACGCCGCCTACGTAGTGCAGCGAGTAATTTGCCAGCAGAGCGATGGGGCGTCCCTTTTGACTTTGGATCGAAATAAAGCTGACCTGCGGGTCAGTCGGACCAGCCGGACGATCCAGGGCTTTATTTCCCCGCGGAGGATTCATGCGGACGCGATCCAGGCCACCAAAGGGATTGGTCAACAGGGAAGTGTCATTCACATACCAGCGACGATTAAAGACTTCTGACGGCTCATCGACCTGTCCCCAGCCAATTCGTGCCGGCTCCAGTTGATACAGGGCACGACGCACGCCATCCGAGATCCGGCTGGCCAGGAATTTCTGATACTCGGTGAATTCGGTTTCCCGCAGCACCTTGGAAGGCCCGCGGGCTGTGGTGGCGGAATGCGTGTGCGTTGAAGCCATCAGCAGATGTGATTTGGGAATGCTGGTATGCTTATGAACCTGCTCTTTCGCCAGGTCAAAGACCGATTCCGGAATCCCGACGTTATCGCAGAGCACGATCGCCAGTTTGACCTTACCATTATCGAGCACGATGCAGCGGGCATGCAATTCGTCGTGAATGCGTTTGGCGGGAATCGGTTTCCAGCCTCCCACAATCAGTTCGCCTAAGGGGGGAGTGATATTACTGGTGGCCGCTCCTGCCAGTAAGACAGGCTGTTTCTCTTCGGCCTGCGTTTTAACACACAAAGTCAGCGCCAGGGTAATGCAGATTGTTATTGGCAAGATGCGATACAGGTTCGAAAACATGTCCAGACTTCCTCTCGGATTCAATTCTTCAGATGCGACACCCTCTGCAGATCCTACTGCAGACTGATTTCATTCTAACCATCAACCAGCATTGATGCCAGAAGGAAGACCAGTTCAAACATGAGTCAGATACCGGCCGAACTGTTTTGGACAAAGACCGCTCCTTGTACAAGCCGTAGCTGAAATGGTTTTGATCCGTTAGAATCGAATATGCGTTCCAATCCAGGACCGGTTCCGAATCGGAACGTACGCCTCGATCCAAAGATTTGAAAGCCCATGAAATCAATACTGAGACATCCTGACGTGATCCCTGGTTTTCAGGTTTACCTGTCACTTACCAGCAACTGCTCTTTAACCGAGAGGAGTGTTGCCTGATGAACTCTGCAGACCACACCTCACCCGCCTGGTATCTGCTTGATGTCAATGCTGCGGCAGACCGACTGCACTCCCCTGAGCAGGGATTGACTTCCGCGGAGGTCGAATCCCGCCAGGCTGAGTACGGTCTGAATGAACTCGTTGAAAAACAACGAAAATCAGTCTGGATGATGTTTCTGGACCAGTTCAAAGATTTCATGATTCTGGTCCTGATCGCGGCTGCAGTCGTTTCCGGGATCATCGGCGAGCCAGCCGATACGATCGCCATCACCGTAATTGTGTTACTGAATGCCATCCTGGGGTTCGTACAGGAATATCGGGCCGAAAAAGCGATGGCAGCATTGAAGAAGATGGCCGCCCCTTCGGCCAATGTGCTGCGCGGAGGAAAAGTCACAACGCTTCCGGTGAATCAACTGGTTCCCGGCGACCGCGTCATCCTCGAAGCGGGGAACATTGTTCCTGCAGATATGAGACTGACGGAGGCGGTCCAACTGCAGATCGATGAAGCAGCTTTGACAGGGGAATCATTGGCGGTAGAGAAACAGACCGGCCTGCTTAGCGAAGAGGAACTTCCTCTCGGTGATCGAAAAAATCTTGTTTTTAAAGGAACACTGATTACCAAAGGTCACGGTCAGGGGATCGTCACTGAAACGGGAATGCGGACCCAACTGGGACAGATCGCTGCGCTGCTCCAGGACCAGGAACAGGGGCGCACACCACTCCAGAAACGACTGGCGACGTTCGGTCAGAAACTGGCTTATGCCATTTTCGCGATCTGTATCATCGTGTTCGTCGCAGGTCTGTTACGCGGTGAACCACCTTTGCTGATGCTGCTGACGGCAATCTCGCTGGCAGTCGCCGCCATTCCCGAAGCACTGCCTGCGGTGATCACGATTTCGCTGGCTCTAGGTGCCCGCAAGCTGGTTAAGCAGCAGGCACTGATTCGCAAACTCCCCGCGGTAGAGACCCTGGGATCAGTCTCGTATATCTGCACCGACAAGACAGGAACCCTCACCCAGAACCGGATGACGGTCGAGCAGGTTTACCTTGACAGTCAGATCCTCTCTACGGATAAACTCCCGAAAACCGAATCTGGTTCTTCAACCAGCCAAAGTCTCGCTGACAAACCGCACGCGGAATTACTACTCTCTGCCCTGGCACTCTGTAACGACACACGACTGGACGGCGATGACGAAGTCGTTGGTGATCCAACAGAAACAGCACTGTTTGAACTCGCCCGGGAAAAAGGTTTCCTGCGCGATGAGCTGGAATCCGCTTTTCCCCGCCTGGCTGAAATTCCATTCGATGCGGAACGCAAACTGATGACGACTTTTCATCCCTGGAGCGATGGGAAAGTCGTATCGATCACCAAAGGGGCTGCCGAAGAGATCGTTGCGCGTGCGACTCATCTCCATGCGAAAGCGGGACCGACCGACATCGACCAGAGCCAGGTGATGCAGCATACCGAACAGATCGCCGGCGAGGGATTGCGAACACTCGGCTTCGCTTTGCGGATCTGGGACGCTGTTCCAGAGTCTCTGATATCAGAAGAAGTTGAAGCAGACCTGGCCCTGGTGGGGCTGGTCGGCATGCTGGATCCTCCCCGTCCGGAAGCAGCCGAGTCGGTCGCCCTCTGTCGGACTGCAGGCATCCATCCAGTGATGATCACCGGAGACCACCCGCTGACCGCAGCAGTCATCGCCCGACGGGTGGGAATCATTGCTGAAGAGGAAACGGATTCGGTCATTACTGGAAAGGAACTCCAACCGCTTACACTGGAAGAGCTGGAAGCACGAGTGGAGAAAATTCGGGTTTATGCACGCGTTTCACCTCAACAGAAACTGAAGATTGTGCAGGCCTTACAGAATCGCGGTCACTTTGTGGCCATGACGGGAGACGGCGTTAATGATGCACCGGCCTTGAAACGGGCCGACATCGGAGTGGCAATGGGCATCACCGGCACAGATGTCTCCAAGGAAGCAGCGCACATGATTCTGCTGGACGATAATTTTTCGACGATCGTCAAAACGGTCAGAGAAGGACGGCGGATCTTTGACAACATTCGCAAGTTTATCAAATACACAATGACCAGCAACCTGGGTGAAATCTGGACGATCTTTCTGGCTCCCCTGCTCGGCTTGCCGATTCCGCTGCTGCCGATTCATATTCTGTGGATCAATCTGGTCACCGATGGTGTCCCCGGTCTGGCTTTGACGGCAGAGCCTGGTGAAAAAAATCTGATGCAACGGTCACCCCGTCATCCCCAGGAAAGCATTTTTGCCCACGGACTGGGCGCGCATATCATCTGGGTTGGATTATTGATGGGAGCGGTTTCGCTGTTTACTCAAGCCTGGTTTATCGATCGCAGTCAGGAACACTGGCAGACGATGGTCTTTACCGTCCTCTGCTTAAGTCAGATGGGCCATGTTCTGGCCATTCGCTCAGAACGGGAATCGTTCTTTTCGCAGGGGCCTTTTTCGAACAAGCCCCTGTTTGGAGCCGTTCTGCTGACATTCATTTTGCAGATGGCCACGATTTATATTCCGATTTTGAACGATGTCTTTAAGACCGCTCCCTTAACGGCGGCTGAGTTGGCCATCACGCTCGCGCTCTCTTCAATTGTGTTCATCGCAGTCGAAGTAGAAAAAACATTCAAGCGAAAAAAGAACTCTCACTGAAAAAATACGTAGAGAAAGAGAAAGCCCTCTTTACAGGAAAGTAAAGAGGGCTTTGCTAAGCTTCGGCGGTGCCTGAGATCAACTTGAATCTATCAGGCCGTGTCAGGATTAAAACTCACCCAGCACTTCTCCACCTTCTTTGGTTCCCAGGGCACCCCAGACACCATAAGGGCTCGGTGACAGGGCACTCGGGCTGGGACTGGCTGTGTTTAAGTTGCCGGTGTCGATATTGGAAGAAATGAAACGCACGGCACCATCGGCCATCAGCGCGTGAACCCCACCAGTGTGCATACTGGAAGGTGCCAATGCAGCATGAGTGGAATCGGCATTAACGTTGGTTCCTTCTGCACAGGAAGGTGCATTGGGAGGTAGAATTGTATTAAACGCACAACGTTCTGCCTGACCGTCCCATAAAGAAGTACCATGCCTCCCTTTAACGGATGTTCCACTGACCCAGCCGGAGCCAGAAGCGAGTGACATACAGGCTCCCGGGTTGGTTCGGGGGGCCTGCCCCATGGCGACACCTTCAACCCGATTGCGGCTGGCATTGGAGGTCGCAGGAGCATAGTTAGCACGCACATGCTCACTCATGGCGATGGTGTTACTGGTTCCATCGGTAATATCTCGTATGCGTGTTCCATTCCGATAGGGGAACATCCCACGAGAACTGGTTCCATTGATACTGGTCGCTGAATCTCCCAGAGAGAACACATAGTTATTGGTCCGAACGATCTGTTTGTTGCGCCCATCAGAAGGACAACGCAACATGGGAATCGATACGTTCCAGACACTCCAACCTGTCCAGGCTGAAGGTCCAAAAGGTGGATTAGTTGAATCACCGGCAGAAATTTTATTGAACAGAGGCGCCTGATCCATGTAGGGCAGAAGACCTACAAAACCACTCAATCGGGAAGAATTATTAATAGGTCCAGTGTTGGTCCCTCCACGACGCAGCACAAACATACCGAAAACGTCATGGTAATTGTGTAATGCTAATCCGAGTTGTTTCAAATTATTTTTACAGGTCGATCGACGGGCTGCTTCCCGTGCCTGTTGGACAGCTGGTAATAGTAACGCAATTAAAATTGCAATGATGGCAATCACAACCAGCAGTTCAATTAACGTAAAACCGCGGCGTCTTTCTCTTACAATGTTCTTCACCAAAGTACTCCTTATTTTTACTTACACTAGTCGAGAACCCTTTTCTCCAGTTCTTACAAGAGAATCATAGCGCTTACAGGATTCACTCATACCTGAGGCAAATTGAGACTTCTTCAAGATGCAGACCAGAAAACAACCTGAGCCACTTTGAGCAACCGTGGCTCCCCAGAACAGCAATATGCTTGGCGGGTTAATAGAAGGTAATTGATTTTGAAATGAGATAAGAGACAGATTCAGCATAGCTTAATTAAACAACTTCATTAAGCAATTATTGATATATCTCATTTAAACTCTCCACTTGATCATATTAGTGGTTTCTACCTGAATTTCAATACAGTTTATTGATCGATTGTTGATTTTATGCTGTCGGTTCACCTATGATCCCAGCAGAGTTGCGGGCACATCAATTTTCGCAAGATTACTTAATTTAACTATCAAAAATACCACTCAACACTTAAGCGAGAGAATGAAATGTTCACACTCAAACGAAGTAAAAGCCTCCTCTGCTGCGCTGCAATGATTTGCACAGCCAGTCTGTTAACCACTGGCTGTGGTGGAGGCCCTGAAGATGATCGTCCCGCGCGAACTGCCGTCTCAGGCACAGTTACCTATAACAGCGAACCCGTAGAGGAAGCTGTGATTGCTTTCATTCCCGTTGACCAGACTAAGGGACGCAATGCGAATGGACGCACCAATGCCGAGGGAGTGTTTCAAATGGGAACCTTTGAAGGTACTGATGGCGTCGTGCCTGGCGAATACAAAGTCATGATCACCAAATTTGAAACTGCTGAAACTCAAGAAGCGCTGCCGGAAGACGACCCCAATTACGATCCGAATCCCAAACCACAGCCTCCGCCAGAAAATCTGCTGCCGGAAAAATACGCCTCTGCAGAAAATTCAGGTCTGACCGTCACCGTCGAGGATGGTAATGAAATTACTGATCTCAAATTTGATCTGCAGGATTAAGTGACTGTCACTGCTTTCGAATACCACCTGCATCCTCCTAATCGGAAACGATAGCGATGCCACAGCGGTTTCTTCTGATCATTGCGTTTCAAACTCTGATTCTGCTTCCGCCGTCACAACTGACAGCGGAAGCTGCAGTAGTTCAACAGCCACAACGACCACCCGCAGTGGAAATCCTTCGGACCGTTGAGTCCCCAGGAGGTCATGGCAGGGAATTACACCGTCTGACAGTCTCCGGAACGGCCCGTAATGCTGAAGGTGCTCCAGTTAAAAACGCGACCATCTTTCTTGCCAACAGTTCCAAAAAGGTATCTGAAGTTTATATCCCCCGTAACTTCAACCTGCTGCGAGGTCAGGTGAAGACGGACGTGAACGGACACTATGAACTTCAAGATATTCAACTGCTCGTCAATCGAAATAAACACCAGCCCGGCCCCATCAATGGTAAATTTGTTCTCTTTGGAACTTCCCCGGACTATGGGTTCACCTGGCATCGCACCTGTCGCTATATCCCCATTGAGCGTCCTGAAAAACGCACTCCAATCGATCCGAGTGAAGGCGGCGCACTCAAGGTATTCTACCAAAACGAACCGATCATCCTCGATTTGACATTTGATCGACCAGCACAACTCAAAGGACGGATCTCTGATAAACAGGGGCGTCCTCTGGCTCATACGAGAATCAGCCTGGGGCATGGGAACCTTTATTCATCTGGTCGTGGTGGTCCCTGGAATTGTCAATTTCTGGGCAATCATAATCAGCCTCTTTCACAGCCGCTCTCCTTTGAGGCGATCGAACAACTCCCCAGAGAATTGCGTGAAACATACACCGACACGCATGGTAATTATGAATTCACAAACCTGAGACGCGATACCATCTATCTGGCTGAAGTCGATCCAGGACCAGCCTTTGATATTCAGCGATTCACCGTGGGTACTGCCAGTAAAAAACTGACGCGAGGCAGATGCAATTTCAGCGTGGGCTACGATGGAATCTTGAACCAGGAACTGGAATCTCCTCGCAGCACTACGATTCAGGTGCACCAGGCAGATACCGGCCTACCGCTGAATCATGTTCTTGTCTCAGCCCAACCGGGCAATGTGACCCGTAGAGCCGGTTTTCAGGCACGATCTGACAGCGAGGGGAATGCACGCCTGCAACTACTCCCAGGACAGTATCAACTGATTGCAGAACCCACACCGGACGAGCCCTTCTGTTTTTTCAACGAATCATTTTCAGTTTCGGATCAGAGCGAGGAAGCGCATCATCGGATCAAACTCAGACAGGCTGCGGTTGTAATCCTGAGAGCAGTTAATGCGGAGACGGGAGAACCGCTGCCTGGCATCCGCTTCAATCAGCAGAAGCAAGACTCCGAAAAAGTCTATCCGGTTTCAACTCAGACCGTCTATCTGGATTATCCGAAGACAAACTCTGCAGGAGAAATTCAAGCCTTCCTGGAACCGGGAACATACTGGTTTACAGTGGCTGATCCCTTCACATCTAAATCTTCAATTGTAAAACTCCCGGTACCAGGTAATCCGGTCAAGCTGACAGCTGGTGAAGCAACTACGGTTGAGTTTCCGCTCTCTCCAGCACAGATACGCGTTTTATTACCACTCACAGCACCATTTCGACCAGAGCGTGTTTCCAGCCTGCCCGCAATCGTACAGGAACACAAACACAGACAGGAACAGATACTGCAACAATCCAATCTGCAGGTGATGGTTCGCGAGCTGTTTTTCAACTGGAAGAACATCGATTCTCAGGGATTACTCCAGGAACTTCATTCTCTGCCTCCAGAGGACGTGCCTGAGATAATCAATCTGATGGAAAAATATCGGGGAGAAAAGTTATCTCAACGAAAATACTCCCTGTTAACGAATGGCGTTATTCATCGTGAGAGCATTTTTAATACCGTTCCCATACAGGAAGAAGCTAATACCTTACATGGTCAGCAGGTTACTCCCTCTGCCGTTCATTCGTACGACGGTAGATTTCTTCTGGGACATAATCCCGGTAACAGTGCCAGGGTTAGCCAAAGCCGCACCCCCTTCGTCAGAACGGTTTCCAGTCTGTGCGACTGGACTTCGCTGACTCAAAGGCAGACCATCGTCGAAAAATCCGGAATCTCAACGCATCAACGCGGGCAACAGTCCGTCTGTGAAATGGAGACGGGTGAGTTTTTCAGTCGATTAATCTTCGATACAGATTCCGGTTTTCTCTACTCTAATCATCATCACGATAAACGCAGAGCAACTCAGATAACCACGCTGTTCTTTGCCCCTGCCAAACTGGAGAATGGTCTCATGCTGCCTCGCCTTTCGATCACCATTCAACTGATGCGTGACAGATTGATTACCCTGAGAATTTTCCAGCTTGATCAGGTTCGGCTGCATCCCAGGTTTCCTGTTGACGCATTCTCGATCTCCTTACCAGCGGGAACACATATTCTCGACTCCCGACACATTCCCGCTGGCTCATCACGATACGGTCAACTCCGACCAGTTCAGTTTACGGAACGAAATCCGATCACTGACTTTGCAGCCTACCTGCAACGACACCCTCACCTCAAGCCACCAGCCAGTCCTGAAAAAACAGATCAATAATCCTCCCTGCTGGCCTTGCACATACCGCCTTTACACAAAAGCAAATTTGCATTCCCGGTTCACCTGTGTATACTGACAGAACCACCCCAGATGAACACGCGGCTAGCGTGTATCGTTCGCTGAGGCAATTACTGTAAGGAGCACGGGAATGAGTCTATTCAGGGTTACCGGCAAGGGGTCACAATTCATATCAACGCGATCACTGTATTCACTCTTCGCGATCGTATTCTTATCTCTCTGGGGATCTGCATTACAGTCAGCAGAACCTCAAAGCATTCAGGAAAGTTCTCCAGTCCAACTGGCGCTGAAACCTGAACTCGGCTCAGCCGATAAGACAAAACAGCAGTCAGAGAAAAAACGACCTCCCCAGGTAGAAATTCTACAGACTATAGAGGATGGTGGGGGCTATGGAGCAGAACTGCATCGAGTCAGCATTTCAGGAACCGCACGCACTTTTGACGGTACCCCACTGAAAAATGCAACCATTTATGTGGGGTCGGCAGCCAGACGCATGCCGGGCGGCTTTGAAATGTTGCGCGGCCAGACGCGAACTGACGAAACAGGCCATTACGAACTGAAAGACATTCAACTCCTCGTAAATCGCGAACGTCCCAATCCGATTCCGAAACCTGCAGAAGGCAGATTCGAGGTCTTCGGTATCTGCGATGGATACGGTTTCACCTGGCATGAGACCTGTTATTACCGTCCCGATACGCGCCCCCAGGGAACCGAACTGGGCGATAAAAATGCGCGTGCTACCGAGAATGCGTTTTATCTCGATGAACCGTTGATTGTCGATCTGATGTTTGACCGCCCTGCTCTGCTCAAAGGCCACATCACCGACAAACAGGGGCACCCACTCGCCAATGCTAAAGTACAACTGGGGCTTATTGACAGTCAACGAAATCCTGCAGGCTGGGGCATAAGCTCGTGTCGATTTCTGGGAAATGACAACCAGCCGATCAAAGACCCCTTCAGTTTCTCCAGCATCCGTGTTCTGCCCGCAGAATTTCGAGAAACACACACCGATGCAGAAGGTTTCTACGAATTCAAACAACTCCGTCGTGATACCAGTTATCTTACGCGAATCGACCCTGGCCCCACTTTTGATCCCTGGCAATCCACTATAGTCACCTCTCCTGCAGAGAAGGCAAACAACAAACGTCGGGGAGCGGTAGGCTACTCGGGAGAATTGAACCGGGAGTTTTTCGCGCCCCGCAATGTAACAGTACAAGTAGTGCAAGAGCAGACTGAGCAGCCGGTCGCAGGCGTGTTGGTGACAGCGCGATCTATCGGTCCCATTCGTCGCGCCGGGATTCAAGCCCGATCGGACAGCCGGGGTAATGCCCGTCTGCAACTGGTGCCCGGCGAATACAAATTAATCACTGAGCCCCAACCGGATCAGCCATTTTATTTTCAGAGCGAACAGTTTTTCGTAAAAGAGCAGCACGGCCCTGTTCAGCATACGTTTAAATTAAGACCAGCGGCGACTGTCATCTTAAAAGCCGTCGATGCGCAGACTGGCCAGCCGATTCCCGGAGTGCGGTTTAACTATGAATCTCCCGATTCCAGCGATCCACGGCCTGTTTCTACTCAGTCGGTCTATGTGGATTATCCCAAAACAAACTCTGCCGGTGAAATCCAGGCTTTCATGACACCCGGCCAGCGACGGTTCGTCGTAGCAGAACCATTAACGCTGGCACAAGCTGAGGGGAGCCGGGGCGAATTAATCAAACTCCCCGCAGGCGAAGTGACCACAGTCGAATTCAAATTAAGCCAGCCGCAATTCGTGGATGCCGAAACATTCAGAGAAGAGGTCAAACCGAATCCCGATTCGATCTATCCACCCGAATTACAGTTAAAATGGCACAGGCAGTCCGAACTGCTGCGAGGTTCCTCTATGCGGGTGACGGCGCAATTGATGCTGGGACGACAACCCGGCCTGGATACGAAAGGCCTGCTCAAAGACCTGCGTGCGCTGGATCCCTACCAGATACCTGATATCGACGCGCTGCTTAAAAAACACGGCGGAGAAATCAAACGGGGAGGCCGAACGATCATGACTTCGACCGGTCAATTCCACAAAGAAGAACGCCTGTATGAATGGCGCAAGCATCTCTATGATGCACAGGGGAGACTCCTGCCCGACAGTATTTCATTCCGGGATGGATGGGAGACATTAACGTATGATGTTTCCAATAATCAGGCCTCGGTGTACCGGAGAAATTTTTTACATATCCATACTCCTAATGACTTCACGGACTGGCCTACCCTGCGTTTCCAGCGTCCAGCCCCTGAAGACCGGCCCAGGCCCGAAGTGGAAATCGAACAGTCAGGGCGACGCACGATCTACACAACTCAGACGGATTCGGAAAGCCGGGGACAGAAATTAACGTATCTCCAAAGACGTGTTTTTGACCGGGACACCGGTTTCATTTTTGAAAGTTATCTGGAAGAACCAAAATTTGATGTAGAGCGTGTTTCCCTCGCTTTCGCCCCACAGGAGCAGAACAACGGTCTGCTCCTGCCGCGCTTCTATATGAGCTGGCAACGCTACCGGGGTAGACTGAATTTAGTACAAATCTTTGAAATTGAAAAAGTCGAACTCTTCGACCAGTTGCCCCCCGATGCATTTGCCGTTGCGATACCTCCGGGAGCGGTTTTCGTCGACTCCCGCCACCTTTCTCCGGAGGCTTCCAGGACTAGACCAGGTCGCCCCTATACGACGACGCTAAGAGGTCCCGTCACAGATTTTGCCGCGTATCTGCAGCGTCATCCCCGGCACACCCCTAAGCTCGAACAGCAGGTGCACTACGGCAGGCCAGCTCCTGAAATCAAACCTGTCAGCTGGATGACGCGCGAAGGTGTCTCCGCTCCGCCGGATACGAAAGGCAAGGTCGTGCTGATAGAATTCTGGGGCACCCACTGTGGCCCCTGCATCTCACAACTGCCGGAAGTTCGGACCGCCGCCCGTTACTACGCAGACCAGCCGTTCGTGTTAATTGGCATGCACGACAGCCATACCAGCGTTGCGGAATTGCAGGAGTTCGCACAAAAAGAAGAGCTCGACTTCCAGTTGGCCATCGACCGTCCTTCGACCCGCAAAGGATTCTTTGGTGAAACCATTCGCAATTTCAACGTACGCGGAATTCCCTCTGCAGCCGTCATCGATCAACAGGGAAACGTGGCTTATGTGGGGCACTTCAGCGAAGCTTTGAAGACAGTCGATCGCCTGTTGAAAGAGAAAAAGTGACACCATAATCCCACCTGCCTCACTGGCTCCATTGCGCACATGGATATTCTGTGCTCACAGTTTCTCTGCGTCTTCTGTTCAAACGCTCCCTCTCAGTCGACCTGATTTTAGACCGAATGTCCGTTTTTGCCCGAATTGAGTCGTAAACGTAAGTCGAATGGACTTCATTTTTTACGCGGTTTGACTATAAAATCAGTAGTCACGCGTTCCACGGGCTTTCACTTAAGAATTCAACTAAGACAGACAAATCCAACCTGAACCGGCTCAGCCTGTTCCAGGAAGGGAGAAGGATAAATGAACGACTCACAGCCACTCAGCGAATCGACACATATCGAACTGCCTGATGTCTGGGATCAACTGGATGAGATCGTCAAAGCTGGTGAATCCGAAGCGGCGATCAACTTCCTGAATGCGCTGCCCCCCGGGGAAGAAGCGCGTATTCTGGCACAGCTCTCCCTTGATGAACAGCAGGCGTTTTTGAAACTGCTGGATGGCGAACATGCCGCCTGGTTGATGGAGACGCTGCCAGAACTGCAGGCAGCACAGTTGCTCTCATCCCTGTCGCCCGAACAGGCCGCTCATATTGTTGATGAAATGAACAGTGACGAGCAGGTCGACCTCCTGGATCAACTACCCGAGGAACAATCGGAAAAGATTCTGGAAGTCATGAATCCGGAAGAAGCGGAAAACGTCCGCTTCCTTTCGAAATATACCAGTCTCTGTGCCGGCGGTCTGATGATCACCGAGTTGCTCTCCTTTGAAGAGTCGCAAACGGTCGACGATGTGGTATCCGACCTCCGTCAGAATGCCGAACGATACGCCGAATATAACGTGCAGTACATTTACGTCATCAATCATGACCTGCAACTGGTCGGTGTTCTGCGCCTGCGGGACCTGCTGATGGCGCCTCCCGGCAAGCGTCTTTCCAGCCTGATGATTCCCAGCCCACTCTGTGTGCCTGACTCCACGAGCCTGCAGGAGTTACAGCACTTCTTTGATTCACACCCGCTGTTCGGACTGCCGGTTGTCGACGAAGCCAATGTGCTGGTCGGCGTCGTTCGACGGGAAGATGTGGAAGAAGCTGGGGAAGAACAGGCCGGTAAGACCTTTCTGCGATTTGCAGGGATTATGGGCGGGGAAGAACTCCGCAGCCTGCCACTCAAGATTCGCAGTGCCCGGCGTCTGTCATGGTTGAGCATCAACATTGTGCTGAATATTGTTGCCGCCAGTGTGATTGCCATGTATGAAGATACACTTTCCAGTGTCATCGCTCTGGCAGTTTTCCTGCCGATTGTTTCCGACATGAGTGGTTGCACAGGTAATCAGGCGATCGCGGTGAGTACGCGGGAACTGGTCCTGGGTGTGATTCGACCGCGCGACTGGATATACGTATTCAAAAAAGAATTCGCATTAGGTATGGTCAACGGCCTGGCCCTCGGGTTGCTGTTGGGCATCGTCGCCTATATCTGGAAAGGGAATGCTTATCTGGGTCTGGTGATCGGTGGCGCCTTGGCCGCGAACACCCTCATGGCGGTCTGTCTGGGTGCCCTGATTCCGATGGTTCTCAAAGGATTCAAACTCGACCCCGCCCTGGCCTCAGGTCCGATCCTGACCACCATCACCGACATGTGCGGATTCTTCCTGGTCCTCTCTTTTGCTCAGGCATTTCTACCCTTGCTGACGTGAGAATCAGTATAAATCGACAACTTCAAGAGGCGAGGAACAACAGGCTGCTTCATAATCAGTAGAATCGCTTTATCTGGTATATCCCGGCCTGCATTCAGAGGGATTTCCACAGTTTCATTTCGCCTGCGCCCCCACTGCCGGTTTATGATCGGTGTCTTACAACACAGTTGCTGTCGCTGTGTTTCCCGATTGAGATAAGGCTCCCGGCCTGTCCTGCTCTTTCAAACCTGTAGTGCCATGAACAACAAAGTACAATCAAAAAACAGGGGAGCCCGTTATGCGCTGGTCGTCATCCTGTTCTGCTTTGCTGGTCTGGCAGCGGCCCGCTTGAATCAGCTCTACTTCTTTTATCCGGACAGTGCCGACTATGTCCTGATGTCACGGGGACTGGTGAATCATCTGGCGTATGAGCAGTTCGATTATCCCGGCTCTCCGCCATTCACTCTGCGTCCCCCCGGCATGTCACTGCTGTTGATCCCCGCTGCGTTAATCGCTCCTTACCAGGCGATCCTCGCGAAAGTGACGGTCATTCTGTTCGGAATTCTGCTACTGGTCCTGTTCTATGCTTACCTCTGCAAACTTGAGGACATGACAGGTTCGTCAACTGGAGAAGAACAACCCGCGCGGCGCTGGCCAGTGTTGTGCATGGTACTGCTCCTGGCGACCAACCCGTACTTCCTGCTCTTCTCTACCCTCATCATGAGCGAAATCCCTTTCATGGCATTGAGCCTGGGAATCCTGTATTTAATCGCCAGCGAGAACGAAGGGAATCGCAAACGGAATCTGATTCTATTAACCGGTCTGTTCCTGTTTCTCCCTCTGCTGCGGACCGTCGGAATCGCACTGACTCTGGCTCTGGGAGCCTGGGCGATCACCAGTCGACACCGCTGGCGTTATCTGATTCCGGTCACCGGTTCGCTGGTCACTCTGGGACTCTGGATGCTGCGTAATCGCTCGTTGAACTCAGATCTTTACAGTTCCCTGATTCTGAATAATCTGCGGTCCGCCGGTCCCGTTGGTACTGTTGCTTCTATGATCAATCGCAGCCTGACTCACTTTCAAAGTCTGTGCGAAACATTGATCCCTAACATGCCAGGGGCAACTCCCGCGTATGAACGCTACCTGCTGGATGGGCTGGTGTTTCTGCCGGGACCGCAATGGTTGTACTCGTTAGTGAGTCTGCTCGTACTAGCCGTTTCCATCTATGGGATGCTCCAGCTAAAAGATCGGGGCGGCCTGTTCTGCCTGCTGTACCTGATCTTTACGTTTGCGATTCTCTCTGTCTGGCCCTGGATGCAGCCCCGCTTTGTCCTGCCATTGTTACCCGTCATCCTCGCCTTTGTGCCTGCAGCACTGAGAGCGATCGGCAGTCGGCTGGGGAATCCCAATCCTGGTACTCGAAAGACGCTGATCTGCCTGCTATTAGTTCCTGCGATGGCCCTGTTCTGCGTTCAAGCGATGACCGATGCGCAGCTGGTAACAACCAATGTGCAACTGCTGCGTAACGGCGAAACGTTTTATCAGACGCAGTATCCCTCGAGCCACTTCAGTAATTTTGTGACTGCCGGAAACTGGATCAGGGAACAAACGCCGCCGGAAACTAGAATTTTGACGAGGCGCAACGATCTCGCAACATCGGGACACCGCTTCCAGAAACTCGTCTACTTTGAAAAGACCAGCCCGGAACAGTTGCATGAGCAGATTCAATCACTGGGCGCACAGTATCTCGTCTGTTTCGACGAAAATACCATCGACGGATTTCCCCGGCATCTGTTGAACGACGATCTGGTTTATCGTCTGACTCCCGTTTATGACGAGCAGGGAGTCGTCATAATAAAAATCGAACCGAATTATGAGGGAACCATTCGTGAAAACTACTGGCAGGAAAACGCAGGGCTGAATCGGGCCCGAACGATTCTGGAAAAGTTTCCGCACCGGTTGTCAGCGCAGGTTTCTTATCTCAAACAGTTGCTCGAAGCGGAGCAATATAAAGAGGGCATTGAATTTGTGAAGCAACTGGGAACCGTTCAGGACGTTCACCTGACGAACTATCTGGGCTGGGCCTATGTAGGGAATCGTCAGTTCCAGCAGGCGCTGACAGAATTCACCAAAGCCAGCCAGATGCCAGGCCACGTCGCACAACGCGGTAGTATTCAGCGCGGCTTAAAACTCTGTGAACAACAACTGTCGAATAAAGCCGCGAATACAAAACAAAATTCAGTGGAGACTCCCCAGCGAAATCTGCAGATCGCCCAGGCATTCTGGAAGCTGACATTTTATCGAAAAGCGCAGCGGTACGCCCAAAAAGTGCTTGAGTCTCAGAACGCCGATGAGCAAACGAGTGACAAGGCACGACTTATTCTGGCACGGCTTGACCTGATCAACGGACAACCAGAGCAGGCTACCGCACAACTCAAACAGATTCAGGATCACGAGAACAAGGAATACCAGAGCTTATCCGAGCGACTTGAGTTGGAGAAGATGCTGGCCGAACTGAAACCAGATCAGCAAGAAGCTGTTTTGAAACTGGCTTCGCTTTACCAGTCAGAGGGAATTCCCGGTAAAGCGCTCACTCTCCTGAGCAAAGCCCACGCGTTGACACCTGATAATCGACAGATTCTTCAACGCCTGGCGGAACTGCAGTTGTTTTATCATCTGCTCCCCGAAGCGGAAGCCAGTTATCTGAAACTGAAACAGTTTTCCCCTGCGGATGGCGATGTGAACGCGGCTTTGAAAAAGATCGCCGATTTGAAGCAGGTTCCACAGTTCTGAATCAATCGCAGAATCAGAACACAAGTCAGAGAGACTGGCAGAAAAAAGAAGAGCCGCCGAGGAGAGTCGAACTCCTGACCTACGCATTACGAATGCGTTGCTCTGCCAACTGAGCTACGGCGGCGTTTTGTTCCCGATGCTTATGCATCTGGATACATCAGGCGTCCATCAGGTTCGCCCGGCGGGAATCGATTCAGCAGTCAGGTGGAGAAAATTTTTCACTGCTGCTCTGCGGTAGCATACCCCCTTTTTATGGCTTGTGAAAGGATTCTGCCCCGATTTCAGCGCTGAAAAATCGATTTCCCGCCTCTGTATAACTACTGAATCAAGGGTAAGAATTTCTGCTGCACTGACGAAAACAGGGGGGATGTCGCTTCTGACTGTTGTGCGGGTTCCGGAGACTCTTCAGATCTACCGGCGTTTATGCTTGCTGAATTGACGATGGTTGACCACAATCGAAGAAGAAATACCTGCCCTGAAAATCCAACCGGAGATAGCCCATGCGAAAACTGGCCCCTGCCTGCCTGTGGATGATTTTATGCCTCGTTCTCTGTCCTGCCTTGTTCGCGCAGGAAGCCCCGCCACTCAAATTTGAAAAAGGGGTCACCGAGAAACATGTCATGATCCCCATGCGGGATGGCGTCAAGCTCTCTGCCTACCTCTATATTCCACAGGGTAAAGGCCCCTGGCCGGTTCTGATGGAACAGCGATACGCCAGCCTGCGGAGCAAGGGTTCGCGGCTCTCATTCGCGGAAATGGCCGGCCATGATTATGTAGTCTGTGCAGTCAACTACCGGGGTTCCCAGCAGTCAGAAGGCACCTGGGTCGGCTACCGGGACCTGCAATGGGGTGAAAAGCAGGATGGCTACGATGTCGTGGAATGGCTGGCGAAACAGCCCTGGTCGACTGGCAAGATCGGCACGTTCGGCAGCTCCCAGGGAGGCTATGCCCAGAACTATCTGGCAGTGACACAACCGCCCCACCTGGTCTGTCAGTTCATGATTGATACGGGGCTCAGTCTGTATCACGAGGGTTATTTCATTGGTGGTGCAGCGAAACCGAATCGATTCAAGGGTATGGATGCTGTCTGCCGCGTGGCTGCTCACAACCGGGCTCTGATGGAAGAATGGTTTTCGCACCCCGATTACGATGAATACTGGCAGGCAGAAGACTGTACCCTGCACTTCGATAAGATGAACGTCCCCTGCTTTACCGTAGGCAGCTGGTACGACTTTATGTGCGTCGGCTCGATCCAGAGTTACATCGGACGTCAGCACAAAGGGGGACCGAATTCCCGCGGTCATCAGAAACTGTACATCGGGCCTTGGTTGCACGGCCGGTTTAATAAGGTCAATAAAGTCGGCGACATGCTCTATCCGGAGAATGCGAACTTCGACATGATGGCCGAGATGATCCGCTGGTTCGATCACTACCTGAAGGGAAAGCGGAACGAGATCGAACTTGATCCCAATGTCCGTTACTACGTGATGGGGGCGGTCGGCGAACCCGGGGCACCAGGTAATGTCTGGCGGTCGACCAACGACTGGCCGGTACCCGTCGAGGAAACCCCCTACTACCTGCAACAAGATAGCAAACTGTCGACCTCTAAGCCGACGTCAGCAGACTCGTTCACCCAGTTGATTGCAGACCCATTGAACCCGGAGAAAATTGAAGGCCGGGGCTTCCCAGGTGCCCGCGATGCCCGCGTTGTCGAAGAACAGGAAAATGTACTGACCTTCACGACCGATACACTGACCGAAGCGGTCGAATGGACGGGAAATGTGAAGGCGGAGCTGCTGGTCTCATCCTCGGCCAAAGATACCGACTTTATTGTCCGCGTCAGCGATGTCTATCCGGACGGGCGTTCGATTCTGATCATTGATATGATCCGTCGCGCCCGCTACCGGGATGGTTTCGAGCAGCAGAAATTCATGGAACCGGGAGAGGTTTACAAGGTCGGCTTCAATGTAGGCTGGCTGAGTCAGATCTTCAACAAAGGGCATAAAATCCGGGTAACCGTCTGTTCGACAGGAGCCCCATTCTACGAACCGAACCCGAATACGGGAGAGCCGATTACAATCGAGTTTCCCGAGAAAGTGGTCGTCGCCAAAAATAAAATTCATCACAGCAGCGGACAGGCATCCCGTATTCTGGCGCCTGTGAAACCTTGAGCTGGTGTGACAATGTGCGACCGTCTTTGTAAGTTTTGAACCAACTCTGAATCAAAATCAGTTCAGGATAAAAGTGAGGTAATCATGCAACAGAATCGAATTAACCGACGCAGCCTGCTGGCAGGTATTCTGGGAGCCGTTGCTGCCCTGGGACTGGGACAACCCGTGCCCGCGGCAGAGCAGCAGAGTCAGGAATATTATGAACTGCGGACCTACCGCATCGCGAATGAGCAAAACCAGAAGGTGGTCAGCGACTATCTGGAACAGGCGCTGATGCCGGCGCTGAATCGTGCGGGAATCAAGAAAGTGGGCGTGTTCAAAGAAATCGATGCCAAGGATGACTATTCCCTTTACATGCTGATTCCCTTTCAATCCCTGAATCAACTGGCGAGCCTGAATGATAAACTGGAAGCAGACAAAGCATATCACGCAGCAGCCGCTTCCTACTTCTCCATTCCTAAAAAAGACGCCCCCTACAGTCGGATTGAAAGTCGTCTGATGAAAGCCTTCAAGGGGATGCCGATTCTGGAAACACCAAAAGGAAAAGGCCCCAACCTGTTCGAATTGCGGACCTACGAAAGTCACAATGCGAATCTGGCCCGCCTGAAAGTGGACATGTTCAACTCAGGCGAGATTGACATCATGCGTGACGTGCTGCTTGCTCCCGTTTTCTATGGCGAGATGCTGATCGGCGATGATGTACCCAACCTGACCTATATGCTTTCCGCCCCGAATCGGGAGGCACATGACAAACACTGGGAAGGATTCCGCAAGCATCCCGAGTGGGACCGTATGAAAAAGATGGACAAATACAAGGGAACTGTATCCAAGATCACAAACTGGTATCTGGAACCACTGCCGTACTCCGAGATTCAGTAAGCGTGTGCCTGACAGTGTCCGCTTGACTATCAGATCCCAACTGACAGCCATCGACAGAGGTAGGGGCATTTTCGAATTCAGTCAAAATGACACCTAGCATCTGGTCGTCCAGGCAGTCGACGCTATAATCGTTATAAGTTGTTTAACTATATAGTGATAGTATAAGTTTGAACCATCACCATTCCTGTCAACCTGGTGAAACCCGGGGGGTTGGGATCACCATTTTCAAATGGAAACTCTAAATATCCCGAAACGAGGTTAGATTCTGGTTCAGATTCCGTCTATTCTAGTGCATGTGAGTTAGACGAGTGTTGTTAATCTGGTGAGAGAAACCAGTCCATTAACACTCTCCAATCGACTTAGATAATCCCTCTTCTAACGTATTGGAATTTGCATGCCTGATAAGCAGGCCAATAACTGGTCGGCAGAGATTGAGGCGGTCTATTTGCGTGAAGGACGAGAACTTTGGGCTTTATTATATGCCCAGTGTTCCGATTCGGATCGCGCATATGACGCGCTGCAGGAGGCGTTCGTACGTTTACAAAGCCAAGAAATAGAGTCAATTCGAAATATCCGGGCCTGGGTTTTGACTGTTGCTCAAAACTGGTTGCGTGACTATGCACGAAGGCAGAATCATGCAGCTAAGCCCGCAGATTTTTTAGACAATATTGTGGGAAAACCTGCAGACCCGTCAGAGGATCTGCAGAGAAATGAGACTAACAGCCGAATCCGGCAAGCACTTCAACAACTTCGATCCGAGGACCGCGAGGTTCTCGTACTTCGTTATGCACTAGGATGGTCATCAAAACGAATGTCAATTGCTCTGAATACTTCAACTTCAGCAATCGACATGAGGCTTTCTCGCGCCAGAAAGCGCCTTTGTGAAGAGTTGGAAAAAGTGGGGATTGATCATGAAACCGTATGACACTTCAGGAATGCTCGAGAATGAAGATGAGCTGGAGAGTGTTCTGCGCGAATATTTCCAGCAGGAAATGCCTCCTGAATTGCAGGAGTTATCCGAACTCACTGATGAAGAATTCGAAGCGCATTACCAAAAGTTGCGCGCCGAAGAGAATTCTGTTTCCGTGGCGCAGGAACCCGCGTCTCGTCGTGGCTTTCAGTTGGGATTGCTGGTATCTGCTCTCTCGATCTGCCTCATGGCGGGACTGGCCAGCCTCTTTATGCAGAAGACTCCCGATGAGTCGGGACTGACAAATCAGCCGACCGCTGAACTGAACATACAACCCGAAATTGAAAAACCGGTCGTAGCGACCATTCCAGAGATTGAGCCGGATACACTGGCAGTTCTGGATCAGGGAGAGACTCCCCTGGAGATGACCCCTGAAGTAAATGACAACATCAAAGAATCGATTGATATCACACTTTATAATACGGAACTCGGTCCGGTAGAACAGCGAACTGAATTGTCGTGGACAAACATCACTGTTGAAAATCCGGAAACTGGTTCCCACGTCAAGATGTCAATGCCTGAGCTCACCATTGATTTTGTGCCTGTCAACAAAGCCGGTCTGTCACTGATTGGTGATGAAATTGAGAGTCACGAGCAGCAGTAACAACTGTTGCAATCAATGAGCTGATAAAGCGGAATAAGTAGGAATTTAACGGGCCACAAAAAGGATGTTCGCAGCCGGGCCGGAATTTTAGTATTTTCCGGTACGAGGAAGGTCTTTTTTGAAACAAATCCAAGGCATTACAATGAAACAGTTTCGATGGTTCTTTTTGAGCGGGCTGATTACGTCTCTGATTGCCATTCAGACATCCGTTGCTGATGAGACTCCCCTGCAGGCACCAAAACCAGGGCAACCTCAGTCTCTCCAGCAAAACCCCACTCTGAATCCAGCGCCGTCTACGTCAACAGATGCAGCGGGCCCGCAGGGAAAGTTCCGGGTTACTACGCGCTCAACCGGCGAGACCGAAATGCGGAACTTCGTGGGTGTCGTCACGGAACCGATCCCAGCTTACCTGGAGGCCCAGCTACACGACATGCTGACAGCAGGACAGGGAATCGGTATCAAGATGGTTGTGCCAGATTCTCCTGCTCAACAGGCAGGTCTCAAACCATTTGATGTGCTAACGAGCTACAACGGCAAAGCCATCACCTCATCTGATATTTTAAGGAAGTTTGTCCTCGATTCAGACAAGGGTGAGACCATCCAGCTGGAAGTCATCCGCGCGTCTCGAAAACAGACAGTCGAACTGACCCTGACTCAGAAACTGTTTCGCTACTACAAGTTTCAGGTCACTCCACTCGGTCAGAAACCACAACTGGCGGACAATAACCAAAAGAGCAAACCGAAAAAACCAGATACCGGCAAAGATGCACCCATTGCAGCCCGTTCAACGGAAACGGATCCCCTTGGAAGAAAAGAACCACTTAACTTTAACTCGCCAACCACGATCAGCACCCACAACCTTTGTCTGCTGTTTGTAGGTAAAGCCAAAGGGGATTATTCTGTCGAAGTCAATTACCAGGATGAGACCGAGACTCTGCAGTCTTATCACTTCGCTGGCAATCCCCGGGAAATCACCGAACAGATCGTCGACCTGCCTGAAAACGTGCAGTTAATCATCAACGAACGCCTGAAAGAGCTGAAGCTGGCACTGCAGGGCAAAGCCAGTTTTCGGTTGCAGATCAAACCACATATGCAGGGGAAAGATCGCTTTACCCGCGTACTGTTGAGCCGGGCGACCAAAGAGAAGTCGGTTCGCATGGTTGAACTGGACCATCCGCTGGGAAACAGACCGAGTCTGAATGTCAATCAGATTCTGGGGAATCAGGTCTTCACGAATGAACTGGAACAACTGACACCAGCGATCCAGGAACAGATTCGCACCATGCTGCATCGCATCCGGATTCCCACCATCCGGGTCCATGCAGACAGCCCGATCTAAGCTGATTAGAAACAGCAGGAACAAACAATTCAGGCAGCTGATTCCACAGGGAACCGGCTGCCTGTTTTTGATTGTTTCTAGTCGCAGTTAATCTTATAGAAAACCGCGACGTCGCTGGCTGCTGTACCGCTGCAGCGAATCTTCGATGATCGGAAACGCTTCCGAGGCCGCCTGAAATTCTTCGACCTCAACCGTCTTTCCTTCCAGCATTTTGTAATCCTGGAAGAAGCGTCTGAGCATGGCCAGACGATGCGGTGGTAGTTCAGAAGCATCAGTATATGGATTGTATTCCGGATCATTCACGGCGACCGCCAGAATTTTATGGTCTGGTTTGCCGCTGTCGATCATGGTCATCACCCCGATAGCCCGGGCATCCAGAATTGTCAGGGGGTCTACAGGTTCCTGACAGAGTACCAGAACGTCCAAAGGGTCGTCGTCTTCAGCCAGAGTCTGGGGAATGAACCCATAGTTGGCGGGATAATGGACTGCTGAGTAGAGCATCCGGTCCAGCCTGAGCAGGCCCGTGCCTTTGTCTAACTCATATTTCACTTTGGAAAAAGTAGGAATTTCGATAACGGCCGTGAAATCGCGAGGCAGGTTTTGCCCCGGAGTCACATCGTGCCAACAGTGGGTCACTGCTATTCTCCTGAATTATGGCTGAATAGTATCAAGAATCAGCTGAAGTTGCGCAACATCAACTAATTCACTTTAAAGAGTTCCACTTTGAAATGCAGAGTGGCATTACCGGGAATCACTGGTGGAGCACCAGCGGCACCATAGCCCAGTTCCGGCGGAATGACCAGTTCGACCTCTCCCCCTTCACCGATGAGTTGAAGACCTTCGGTCCAACCGGGAATTACACCGTTGAGAGGGAATGAAATTGTCTCGCCCCGTTTGTAGGAGCTGTCAAATTCGGTACCATCTTCCAGAGTGCCCCGGTAATGAACGGTCACCTGATCCTGCGGACCGGGCTTGGTGTCATTTCCTTCACGCACGATACGATACTTGAGTCCGGAGGCGGTTGCTGAATATCCGGGGTTTGCTTCGTCTGCCACGGCTACTTCCATTTCTGTTTGCTCATTGTCTGCTGGACTGACTTGCGCTGAGGCAGCCGGGGGATCAACCTGTTCTCCCTGGCGAACATAATTACTACAGCCAGTGGCTGTCAGGCAGATCAGACTGCATCCCAATAAAAATCGTGATTTTTTCATAGGTTGATTACCTTTGTATCAGGCAAATAATAATACTGCGGGCCTATTCACAGAATTGCCTCTGAGCGATAACATAACGCATAGGACTATCGGTTGCACCACCAAGCTGTCCTAGTTTAGTGGACTTCAGAAAAGATTATGGGATTCTGATGTCTGCCGGCAATCCGGGCACTGATTCTGGAGTTGCAGGAGAAATCGATCCTGCGTCCGCGTTCTCATACGTTTCTGGCAGGTCATTCCCCGTAAAAGACCACCATTTCAGCACGAAAACCTTGGAAGATGATTGACCAGATAGAGATTCGCCCTGCTAAACATGAGGATATCACCCCGCTCTCCGAATTCATTATCCCTTTCGTAGAGCAAGGCAAGATTCTGCCACGGACCTCAGAAGAACTGGACGAACTGGTTGAAACCGGATTTGTGGCGATTGAAGCAGGTACTGAGATAGTTGGATTTGCATCCCTGGAAATCTATTCTCGTAAACTGGCAGAAATCCGCAGTCTGGTAGTAGCAGATCACCGCCAGGGAATTGGAGTAGGGAAAAAGCTGGTCTCCGCATGTGTTGATCGCGCACGACAGCGGAACATCCTGGAAGTGATGGCAGTGACATCTTCAGACGTATTCTTCCGAAGCTGTGGGTTTGATTTCACGTTGCCTGGTGAGAAAAAAGCGCTGTTCATCCAGCCGCATCTGACGGAATAAACCCCCAATCAGCGTTTCCCGTTTTTCACGACTGACGCTTTGATAATGTAATCCAGTCGAGGAAATTCGCGTTTCAGGTAGGCATTACCTTCAAGCTGAAGTCGTGACTGCGAGGGACCACGTCCTCGAGGTGCAGCCTCTCCGTAGCCGTTATACAGCGTATCCACTACGCGCATGCCTTCCGGGGAAATATAGCCAAAGGGAGCGAACCCCATCTGATCCAGCCGCCGGTTATCCTGAAAATTGATGAAGAGCTGAGTGGTTCTGGAATTAGGAGCTCCCGTTTTCGCGAACGTCACATAGCCCCGCAAATTGGATTTGGCCACCGGATCATCCTGAATGGTCTGATCCCGCCACTTGGCCTGCGTTTCGGGATCGCCGTTGATACCCACCTGGGCCATGAAACCTTCAATCACCCTGAAGAAAGCACACTGGTTGTAAAAGCCTGAGTTTACCAGTTCATAGAAACGGTCTGCGCCGTGAGGGCTCCACCTGCGTTGCACATCGATGTAAAATGTCCCTTTGGTGGTCTCCATCTTCACCTGATAGGTTGCTGGTGCCTCTGCCAGGCAACTCGAAGCGCCCAGCATTACCGTAGCTACCATTATCCAGACCAATGTGAATAAGATTTTCATCGCAACATCCCTCTTGCTTGTCTCTATGAAATTGCAGGGTCTCTCACGGCTCAGTGAAGCGTTCAGTCTAATCCATTTACCACAGATTTCACAAGAGGGTTTCGAAAGGCAGCATCCAACACAACTACTGGAGTTGAACTGCGATTAATAGAAAAAAGCCGCCGCGAATCAGGGGGGGAGAATTCGCGACGGCCAGAGCCCGGGGCTGCTGACGATCAGCCCCTCTGCAGATCCCGCGATCTGCAATTTCCAGGAATCGCCCGATTTCTCAGGCGATTCCTATTTCCTTTTAATATCCGAGGAGAGCTTCCTCTTCTTCTTCCTGAATGATGATTCGTGGTGTGACCATCATCATCAGGCTTTCGGTTTCACGACCAACCCCGGTGTTCTTGAACAGACGGCTGACATACGGCAGCTTGTTCAGGATCGGGACACCAGCCATGCTGCGTCCTTCGCGGAGTCGTTTGACGCCACCCAGGAGAACAGTACCACCATCGGGCACACTCACAGTCGTGGTGACAGTCACCTGTTCCACCACAGGCTGCTGAATGGTTGTGGTTCCCAGACCACCGCCACCATTCTGGCCCTGCTGGCCTTGCTGGCCCTGTTGGCCCTGCTGACCTGTCTGGCCGCCAGCACCACCACCGCCGCCGATACCACCGATACCACCCAGGCCGGCACCAACCCCGTTTCCGAAGTTACCACCACCCTGTTGACCGAGCTGACCACCCTGCTGGCCTTGTTGCCCCTGCTGACCCTGCTGGCCACCAGTGGTTCCACCCTGGAAGGAGAAGGTAAAGACGTCGGTCACGTTGGTGAAGTTCGGATTGACTGAGAGTCTTACATAACGGCGGTCTGCTGAGATCACAGCTGACACAGTCAGTGAGACCCCTTCAGGAATGTTCGCGATGATCGGCGTGAATCCGACTGAGAAGTTACCCACGGTGGGCACCAGGCTGATCACGAAGGGTCGCGATACGTTACTGGTCACAAAGGCGACCTGACCGTTGAACAATGTCACTTTCGGAGCGAACATCAGGTTCGATCGTTCATCTGCCTGAGCGGCGTTGATGAAGAAGAAGGCTTCGATGTCACTCAGAATTGCCAGACCCACGTTTACACCAGCGTTCGCATTGAAGCTGCCGAATTCAGGTACACCGATTTCGAATGATCCCTGACGGAACTGCACATCCAGGTCTGGTGTGAAGGATTCCGGAGAGTCCATACCGACAATCGTACCTTTCTTGGGCCAGTTGTCGAAGTTGAGCAGGGTTCGTGAAGGTGGGTTACTGAAAGGTGCAACACCCTGACCACCGGTCTGACCAGAAGACGTGTTCTGTCCCTGCTGGCCACCGCCCTGGTTGTTATTGTTATTACCTCCGCCACCGCCACCGTTCTGGTTAGTGCTGTTCAACAGGTTAACCTGACCGAAGGCAGGAACCGGGTTCCCGTTGTTGTCAACGGTTGGACCGCCGACGGTATCAGCTACGTTGAAGTCGAAGTCGACACCAATTCGCTCGAAGAAGCGGTCGGAGACGGTTACAAAGCGGACTTCAATGGTGACCTGCAGGTCCTGCAGACGTCGCAGCTGTTCCAGCAGGTTGGCGATTTCATCGTGTACTTTCTGTGTCTGACGAATCACCAGACTCAGAGTTGTTTCAAACGGACGCACGCTGCCTGCTCCACCGATTTCTTCCCAGGAATCGGGCTCGACAGTGGAGACAATCAGTTCGGTCAGTGAATCGAAGTCAATGTTTGATCCACCACCGGCAACCTTCGAAGTCGGAGCATTACCGGACCAGGGATTGGCACCGGGAACACCACCAATCAGCGGATCAGCAACCTGGAAGTTACCGGGAGTCGACTGATTACCGCCGATACCGGATCCAAAGCTGACTGCACCCATTTGACTGTAAGGGTTGCTGGCCATGCTGCCGTTTGCAGCGAAGTTAGGAATCGGAACCACCAGGTCAGCCACAGGGTAGGTCATTGTTTTCAATGTACCCTGCTGACGAATACGGCTGGTGATCTTCAATACTTCGTTATCAATTGTGTAAGACAGGTTCAGTGGTTCCAGGAGCAGGTTCAGGGCACTCCGCAGTTTGATGCCGTTCACATTGATCGTGACGGGTGCGTCGGTGGTTACCCCTTCCTCTTCCAGTCCCAGGCTGTCCAGGAAGATGTTAATCCCGGTCAGTGCCTGAATCTTATTCATCACGTTCGACAGCGGTTCGCCTTCGAATGCGAGGTTCACTGGACGATCCAGGCTCTCCTCGATCTGAATTTCGCGTTCCGTTTTCTGGTTGTGATTCTTAGCGTGATATTTTTCACGACGTTTGGTTAATTCAGCCCACTCTTTGGCATCCTTTCCAAACTTGATATCGGGAGTGTAGGCATCAGCCAGTGCTTCTTCTACATCGTTCAGCTGATTCCAGACATTCTGTTCTTTACGATCACGCATGGAGTTGTTGGATTCTTCGCGACGCAGGAAGCGAGATTTCCATTCCATGGTGACGGTGACAGGGTTCTGCGGATCCAGATCTTTGGCCTGTTTAGCAACCACTTCTGCTTCCGCATAGCGTCGCTGATCGATCAGTTCGTTGAACTTTTCTACCAGGTCGGCCAGTTCCTGTTCGACGCGAATCTTATTTTTGATACGTCGGTTGATATACTCTTCAACTTCTTCGTTCTTCTTCTTCAGTTCTTCCAGCGGAGCAACCTGTTTGCGGAAAGAATCGATTGAAGTACGAGTACGCTGCAGCGAGCCGATCAGTGCCTGAGTCGATTTCTGATTCAGGCTGGAGCTTTCGACTTTAGCCATAGTCTGGTCGATAATTCCCAGAGCTTCGGTCGGAGCAGATTCCCGCATTCTTTCAGCTTTGAAGATGGCATTCAGAACTTCTGAACGAAGTCGGCTGAATTCGATCGCCTGTTTCTGTTCAACCAGATCAATGTTGCTGGGCTGATCAGAGGCGGCTCCCGGTACATCGGTTGAGGTCTGGCTGGCAACCTGACGAATCTTGTCAGTTCGTGAAGGAGCCAGTTCTCGGACTGCATCCTGCAACTGCTGTGCACGATGAGTGTCAAGTTTTTCACCAGACTGGTAAGCAGCCAGGAATGCCTGATAAGCGGCACCACGGTCGCCTTCAGACAGTCGCTGCATACCAAGGTTATACAGTTCCAGAGCAGAGGCACCAGGATGAATCACAGCGATCTCGCTGGCGACATTCTTCTTGGGGGAAACCTGAGCTGTTTGAGTGCTCATGCTGGTTTCCAGATCACGCAGAATGGTCTGAGGACTATCCTCACCCGGTTTGAACTCGGCCCCCACTCTCAGAGCTTCCTGAGCGTTCATGCGGGCAGAGTCAAATCGACCGGCTTTCAGATCTGTGCGAGCCTGAGCCACCAGTTTCTGAGAGAACTGTTTTTTACGTTCCTGTTCTGCAGCGTACATTTCTTCCTGTGAGAGTCCGCCAGGCTGTCCAGCCATTTTACGGATGTCTGCCAGGACCTGCTCGGGACGATCTTCGAACAGGCTGTAAGCTGTATCAATTTCCTGTGCCGCTTCCGCCTTCTGACGAGCATCCTGCACCCGACCTTTGGACAGGTCTTCGCGTGCGGAAGAGAGCAGACGACGAGCGTATTCACCATTCGCTTTTCCGTCAGCACTGGTGTTACCAGGATTGAGACGGGTATCGGAAGCAGTTCCGACGCGGCGGATAAAGTCTTCAGGAGATTCGGTACCAGGTGTGAACTTCAGGTCCAGGGTCTGAGCGAGTTTCTGAGCAGATGACGCCAGCATCAGGGCTTCATCTTTGTCTCCCTGCTGCAGAGCCAGTTTAGCCTGTTCCATCAGACGGTTCACCCGGGGACGAACAGCGTCCTGATTCTGTTGCAGACCTTTCATACCAGAGATGGTCGCTGCCTCATCGGAAATCCGATCGATGGCTGCCAGTACCAGTTCCGGACGGTCATCAAACAGGTCATAAGAAACTTTCATCTGCTCAACCTGAGCTACTTTCTGGCGTGCACCAGCGAAGTCCCGTTTCTTGATATCCAGACGAGCCTGTCTCAGCAGTTCATTAGCCTGAGCTTTCGAGTCACCCTGTCCTGCGTTGGCAGCAGCCATCTGAGCACGGTTGTCTTCGGTAGAAGCCAGCTGTCCTGCAGACTGTGCACGCTTGATCTCATCCAGGATGAGTTCGGGACGTTCATCAAACAGACGATAGGCAACATCCAGCTGGCTGGCCTGCTGGGCCAGTTCGCGAGCGGAATTCAGATTACCTGAGTTAAGTTCGGCCCGAGCCTGTTTGAGCAGTCGCGTTGCCTGATCTTTGCTGGAGGAACCAGAGTCAGACTGAGCGACCTGCATCGAAGGTTTAGACTGACCTGCGAAGATTTTCGCACCCGTCTTACGTTCGATTTCAGCCAGGATATGTTGGGGGCGTTCTTCAAACAGTTTATAAGCAACATCATAATCTTGAGCCTGCAGGGCAAGTGTGCGGGCATCATCATAGTTTCCGGAGTTCAAAGCTGAGCGTGCCTGTTTCAGCAGCACAACAGCCTGTTCTTTTTCGGACAGTTTGCGAGTCTGTGTTCCATCGAACGGGTTGGCCCCCGGGTTACCGAAGGGATTGCTTTCAGCAGCTTCTTCTACTGCAGCCACCTGCATCACACCAGAACCGGTTTCGGTAAAACCGCCGGCCTGCTGGATTGGTGAGCCTTTCTGCAGTCGCTGTTCTGCGCGAGCAATATCAGCCAGAACCTGTTCAGGGCGTGGATCGAACGGACCGTACTCCAGTTTCAGAGCCGCTGCCTGGCCGGCTTTACGTCGGGCCTTGGCAAACTCGTTTAACTTGAGGTCTTCACGAGCGGACTGTAGTAACTGGCGGGCCAGCTGCTTCTTTTCTTCCAGGGATTTCCCATCGGCATTCGAATAGCCTGTGGAAAATTCGGAATCAGGAGCAGGAGACTGTGCCCGGACTACCTGTTTGCGTTGAGGAGCGGCAGCTCGTGAACGGGCCCTTCCCAGGTACTCGTTCATTTTGCGAAACTCTGCCTGAGACAAACGTCCGGGAGAGACAGAAGCTTTTTCAAGAGCTTCTACCGCCTCGGAGAATTGTCCCCGCTCATAGTATTGAGTCCCCAGACTCAGATAGTAACGAGCTGAGCGTTGTTGACGCTCAGAAACCGACTGACCGTTACTCTCGACATCAGCAGCGACCTTCCTGGTCGTGTTGCCAAGATTGGCCAGCCACATCGACGCTGCAATCAACGTCGTACAGGCCAGTACTCCAAATGCCTTGCCCAATGTAGGTCCCTCCTTCAAGCCAGAACACCAACTTTGATTATGATTGTTTTGAGGAGTCATCATGACTTCCAACTCGCTATCTAATGTGGGTAGGATTTTAGTCCGAAATACGAATTTCGTACCATACGAATTTCGTACATCAATTCTGGGATTTTATTAACAGAAATACGTTTTGTTATGAAAGGTGTGCCCGGAGGCAATCTGAAAACAAACGACTGTAGTTGAGATGAATCGTGATTTGATTTTTTGAGAGTAGAGAGAAGTGTGTGCGGTTAATAATCGATTTCCGCAGATCAGGTCAATATGTTTATGACAATATTTGCAAAAAAGTTTGTACGGTTTTCAAAAAAGTTTTTGAGTCTGTATTTCATGACTTTTGTCTTCATCAGAAGTTCATATTTCATTTTGAATCCGATGTTGCATTTGCAGGTTTTACATCGTCTTCGCGTTCAATTTCAAACTTCGATTCGATAATGGCTTTGGCATACAGTTTATCCAGAATGTCTTTGGTCGCTTTCATTCGGGATTCTGTAATCATGGTCTGTTCCAGTTTTCCCTGGACATCAGCAAAGGGAACATGCCCTGCTTCTTTACGACCATTGACCTTTACGATTTGAAAAGAGCTCTCTGTTTCGAATACCTGGCTGACTTCACCCACGGGGAGTGAAAACAGCGCTTCTTCAATTTCTGCCTCTGCCAGACTGCCACGTCGGGTCCAGCCCCAGGATCCGTTCTTATCGGAACGGGTTCCATCAGAGTATTGTTTTGCGATCTCTCCAAAGTCGGCACCGGACTGCAGTTTGTGAATGACTTCATCCAGCACAGCGATGGCTTTATCCTTGCCGCCGTGTTTGGAGTAAGTAATCCGGATTCGTTGCCACTGCACTTTGGCGGGAACTTCGTAGTCTTTGATACGGGATCGATACCGGGCCAGAACTTCTTCCCGGCTGAATTGATCTTTCGCTTTGGCTTTCACGGCCATGAACTGCACAGCAGCCTGCTGCTTCATGAACAGGTCTTTTTCAAAAATCAGGCTGCGGCCTTGAGAATTGAGTTTTTCTTCCAGCTCCTGTGGAGAATTCACTCCCATCTGCTTCTGCAGTTCAGGAACCCGCTGATCATCAAACGCTGTTTCCAGGTGCTGATTCAGCTGATCGAGTTGCTCTTTCTTGAGCGTGCTTTTCATTTCGTGCAGCAGGAGCAACCGTTCGACATGGCCTTTCAAGTCACGCTTGACGAGTGCCTGTCGTAGTTTTTTGTAATCTTCCGGCTCCATCCGCTGCTCAGCCTGCAGCAACTGGAATTCGTAGACGCCCAGAATATCAGATACGAACAGGGGCAATCCGTTGACGATGGCCACAACCGTACTGTCGCGAAGTTCTTCTACATCTTCCCCAGCCGGGCTGACGGAGATTTCTTCAGAAGTAGTCGACGCGGTAACGATCGGTGTTTCGAAGGGGTTATCGGATTCTGAAAAATCACCTTCGATCAGTTCATTTCGTTCCTGTTTGTGCCGGGCAACTGCTGTCTCTTCGAGTTTCTGCTGCTTGAGAGCGGATTCCAGGCGCGGCGGTGGTGGTCCCAGCACGGGGTTATCTACTTTGGGAGTAGTTTCACACCCGAATAAGCCAGGCAATGCCAGTATCAGAAAATAGATTTGCGCGTGGCGCATCAAGAGCATCCTGCAGTTGATGAACGAACTAATTAATTGGGAATTTGAGAGACAACGTAGTTTCAGATGTTGTCAGCAGCCCGGTTTACATGGGAAATGTAAGGAAGGGAGATTGGACTTCGACACCATCTTAATCATCCCTCTGTGACTGGAATTGAGCTTCTCGATTGCCCAATCCTGAAACCATTCAGGACGACGAGGCGAGATTATATGCCGGATCGAAACTTTGTTGCAATACCGATTTGAGCTCTAGCATGATAGACTCAACGGCATCTGCCTGTGCCGGCAGCGGGATGTAGGCAGACTTATGATCCACGATTCTCACGGGGATGCGTTTCTTATTACTTTTCGCCAGAGCGAGAATATGATTTTTATCGCGATACCCCAGAACGGCGAAGTGATCTTCCAGATGAATGCTGTCGATCTGCCAGCGCTGACACAAAATCTGTATTTCTTTCAACGCAACTAAAGTGTGTGCTGGATCGGGGATAGCTCCAAATCGGTCCTGCATTTCCTCTTCCAGAGCAGCCAGTTCTTCTAAACTTCGGACCGCGGAAAGTTTGCGGTAAAACTCAATCTTAATTCGACCGGGAGGGATGTAATCGGAGGGCAGATATGCGGTCACTGGTAAATCGATGGCGACGTGATGATGCTCACGGAGAGGCTCATTTTTGAGTTTTTTGCAGGCTTTTTCCAGAAGCTGGCAATAAAGTTCGTAACCGACGGCGGCAATATGTCCGCTCTGCTCCGTTCCCAGGATGTTGCCTGCCCCTCGAATCTCAAGGTCGCGCATGGCTATTTTAAACCCTGCTCCCAACTCGCTGTATTCTTCAATCGCCTTTAACCGCTTGGCTGCGATGGGCGTCAGAATCTGACCATCACGCAGCAGCAGGTAACAGTAAGCGCGGTGGTGAGAGCGACCTACGCGTCCCCGCAACTGATGCAGGTCAGACAGGCCATAGTTTCCTGCATCATGGATGAAGATGGTATTGGCATTGGGAATGTCCAATCCACTTTCCACAATTGTGGTGCAGACAAAAATGTCGACCCGCCCGGACACGAAATTGAGCATGGCTGCTTCCAGCTCTGATTCTTTCATCTGACCATGGCCGATTCCGATACTCGCTTCCGGAACAATCTGCTGAAGCCGATCCGCGTATTTCTGCAAATCATGAACCCGGTTATGTACGAAATAAACCTGACCGTTACGGTTCAATTCCCGTACGATCGCATGCCGAAGAAGCTCTTCATCGAAGCGGGAAATACGGGTTTCAATGGGAACCCGATCCCGTGGTGCTGTGGTCAGATTAGAGATATCCCGAATCCCCAACAACGACATATGCAGGGTCCGCGGAACAGGTGTTGCGCTCAAAGTCAAAACGTCAATCTGCAATCGCAGATGCTTGAGCATCTCTTTTGCTTCCACACCGAACCGCTGCTCTTCATCGATGATCAGCAACCCTAAATCTTTGAACTTGATATCTTTCTGAATCAAGCGATGCGTGCCGATCACCAGGTCGACACTGCCACTGGCCATCCCTTCCAGAATCGCCCGTTGCTCTGCTTTGGTCTTGAACCGCGAGAGCCCAGCGACGGTAATCGGATAATCCGCCATGCGCTCACTGAAAGTACGCGTATGCTGTTCGGCAAGTACCGTGGTAGGAACCAGCATCGCCACCTGTCGGCCGGCATCAATGGCTTTAAAAGCGGCACGAATAGCAACTTCAGTTTTCCCATAACCGACGTCCCCGCAAATCAGGCGGTCCATGGGTTGAGGACGTTCCATGTCGTGTCGCACATCGCTGATCGCATGCAGCTGATCGCTGGTTTCGTTGTAGGGGAAAGACGCTTCAAACTCTTTCTGCCAGTGACTGTCCGGTGGATAAGCAATGCCCGGCTGCGCCGACCGCATTGCCTGCAGCCGGAGCATGTCGCTGGCCATATCTCGCACAGCCTGGGCTGCTTTTTCTTTTTTGCTGGCCCAGCCGCGCGTTCCCAGTTTGGAGAGTTGGGGAACATGTTTTCCACCGCCGATATATTTCTGTACCAGATGGACCAGTGAAACAGGCACATACATCTGGACTTTTTCACGAAATTCCAGTGAGAGATGCTCTTCGCGGCAACCATCTTTCTCCAGCAGTTCCAGTCCTTTGAAGCGGGCAATACCGTGCGTCAAATGCACGACAAAATCGCCTACATTCAGATCCAGAAAGCTGTCGATGGCCCGGCTTTCCACCTTGCGTTTGCGGGGTTTATGGCGAATGTCGGCGCGACCAAACAACTCATGGTCGCTCAGTACGACGAGGTGTTCGGGAACGATTCGAAATCCCAGTGCCAGATTGCCGATGCTGGTTGTGACTCTTTCCGAGATATCCAGATCCGACTCATTGAGCAATTCCCGTAGTCGGTCCTGTTCTCCCTGGTTATGACAGCAAACCACAATGCGGTCCTGTGGACCGGTAATCGAAGCCAGTTCTTCGATCATTTCCGATTTGGCACGTGTGAAGCGTTCAATCGATTCAATCTGCAAATGACAGGAGATCTCCATCGATTCTGCAGAAATCGGGGCGATCGTGACAGTCGGAAAGTCGGTACAACGGGACATGGTCGCCGGGACGCTGAACAGACCACGGGGATTGTCCAGTCGATCCAGGTACCGTTTTCCCTCTTCGATCAACTCGGGGAGTTCGATCAGCACGATACAGGTATCTTGTGGAAGATTATCCAGCAGGCTCTCGGACACTATTTCTGCCGAGTCCCGTGCTTCCGTACGTCGTGAGACTGTCTGCCCGCTGTCAGGCGCAATCAGGGTGAGATCGATCTGCTGACAGGTCTCAACGGTCCGCTGTGTCTCGACATCAAACTGTCGGATCGAGTCGATTTCGTCGCCAAACAGTTCAATTCGGATCGGTAAGGTGGCGTCAGGAGAATAAATATCCAGGATCCCGCCATGCATACTGAATTCGCCGGGCAGTTCGATCGCCGTGGTGCGTTCGAAGCCCCGTTCCATGAGCCAGCTCATGAATGACTCGGTCTCGATTTCGTCTCCCACACGGAGGGTCCGCGTGGCAGCTTCACGTGCTTTACGACCGGGAACCGGCTGTAACAGGGCGGGAAAGGAGGTGACAAACACCTGCTGCCGATCTTCAGTAGCAGTCTCCAGTTGCAACAACTGACTGAGAACCCTCAAGCGGGCCCCAAAAACGGCATCAGCCACATCATGTTCGTCGGGGAGTGTCTCCCAGGCAGGAAAGATATCCGGCACCTCTCCCAGAAAACTGGCCAGATCTCCGGTGAATTCATCTATTTCCGCGAGTCGGGGCAACACGACCAGCAACGGTGATTTTAATGAAGTGGCGACCGCTGCGGTGGTCAGCGCGCACGATCCCCCCCAGGCTCCGTCAATTGTCCCGCTCTGGCCGGCCTTGAGAGCCTGCATGACAGCAGAAAATCCATCACTGCGTGCCAGTATCGGGACCAGATCCTGCATCGACTGAATCGGACTGTCGACTGGTTTGATCATATTCGCAGTTATTTTAGCAGGCCGGAGCAGATTGTCACGTGCGGCCCCTGAAAAACACGCTCAGCACTCGATTTCCGTCTTCAGCCGCGTGACTTCAAACTCTGTCAGAGTTAGGATAGAATCACCCGCCAGACCAGCCCGGTCGTGATCAAATCAATGGACAATTTGGGGGCTGTCGTCTTGATTCGATTCTGGATGAAGGAATTACCGTGTCAGAAAGCTTAGATGTTAACGTCGCCCTGGGCCCCCGCAGTTATCATATTTCGGTGGTCAGCCATCAGTTTGACCGGTTTGCAGAGACACTGGAAACCTGGATGAGCCAGAGTCCGGCCTATCATAATGCGATTCAGGAAGGGCATAAGACGGCATTTATAGTCACGGATCGGAACCTCTCGAAACTCCATACTCCCCATATCGAAAAAAGTCTGACTGCCCAAGGTTGGAAATGGGAAACCGCGATCATCGAACCGGGTGAAAAATCAAAGTCACTGCCCGTGATTTCTGAACTCTACGACCGTCTGGTGGCAATGAAAGCTGATCGCCAGACCGTGCTGATTGCTGTCGGGGGAGGCGTCACTGGAGATGCCGGTGGGTTTGTCGCAGCGACTTACGTCCGAGGTCTGCCGTTCGTGCAGGTGCCGACGTCTTTGCTGGCTCATGTCGACAGTTCCGTAGGTGGCAAAGTGGGCGTCAATCATTCGCAGGCCAAAAACCTGATTGGTGCCTTCTACCAGCCTGTGGGAGTCTTTATCGATACGTCTACGCTCGAAACGCTGCCGGAACGTGATTATCGCAGCGGTCTGGCTGAGGTGGTCAAGTATGGTGTCATCCTGGATGCCAATTTCTTTCACTACCTGGAAGAGAATGTCGCCGGTCTGAATGAGCGCGATCCGGAAGTACTGAGAAATATTATTGCCCGCAGCTGCGAGCTCAAGGCCGAGGTCGTAGAGCAGGATGAGCATGAACGTACAGGTTTGAGAGCCATTTTGAACTACGGGCACACGTTTGCCCACGCCTTCGAAGCATTATGCGGGTATGGTGAGCTCATGCATGGCGAGGCAGTGGCAATCGGCATGATCTACGCCAGCACCCTTGCGGAAAAACTGGATCTGATTTCGAAGCATGATACGGAACGTCAGATTCACCTGCTCTCTGCTCTGGGATTGCCCGTGCAACTCCCTGAGGGAGTTTCCCTGAGTGCCGATGACATCATTGATCGAATGAAACTCGATAAAAAAACGGTCGGTGGCAAACTGCGATTTGTATTGCCCACCTGTCTGGGCCGCGTGGAAGTCTTCAAAGAGATCCAGGAAGCACTTGTGCGCGAAGTCCTCGCCGAACTGGAGCACTCTGCTACAGCGACCGATGATTTTCAGATTTAATCGAGAGAAGATTCTGTTAGAGAGAATCCACCTGCAGTGATTTACCTCACAGTGTAAAACACGGCTCTTCTCTATCCGTTTGTGAACTGATATTTTTTGATATATCTATCCGATTTATCAGTCAGCAACCTGCATAGCCGACAAAATCATCACAGAAACGCTCGGTGTTTCTACGCATTTCGAATAATCCACGCTGATCCTGAAAATCAAGAACTAGGTTTGAAATTAGACCAGTTTATTTTTCATTTCAACCGGTTCTCGGGCTTTTTACCTCTTCAGAAATCTTCTGCAGGGGCAATTAGGTCCTCTATCCCGGTAAGGATCTCTCCAAAATGACGAATTCAAGTTCAGCTGAATCTACAGGCACCTGGCGTTTGATCCAACCAGAACAGGTTCTGGATATGGCAATCAACGATGTTGAATTCCTGACCGAACTGATTGATCTGTTTGTGGCCCTGGCTCCGGAACAGATGCAGGACATCCGTCGGGCGATTGACAGTAATGATGCAGGTCTGCTCGCGGAAGTCGCCCACGCCTACAAGGGAACCGTCGGAAACTACACTCAGACCGGTCCTTATCCACTGCTGCAGTCGCTGGAAAATGACGGCAAATCGGCAGACCTCCAGGCGAGCCAGAGCAAGTTTCAAACACTAGAACAAGAGATCAATGCCCTGCTGACCGAATTAGAGACCTTAAAAACTGAGGTCAATCAGTCCCTGTAATAGAATTTCAGTTGAGACCAAACCCACCTAGAAGGGTGTACCGCCATGAAAGTTTTAGTCGTTGACGACGTTGGATACACGTGTCACTTCCATACCCGTTTGATTGAACAGTTCGGATACTCAGTCTGTTCAGCCACATCGGGCTTCGAAGCATTAAAAATGCTGAAAACGGATAACGATATTAATATCGTGATTACAGATCTAATGATGCGCGGCATGGACGGTGTCGATCTTTATATGGAGGCTCAGCATCTGGAACGGTTCACCGATGAAGGCCCCCTCGATCCCCCACAATTCATCCTGATGACCGCACTGCGTATGGAAAAAAATTCGCAGGATAAAGATGTCATGCGTCTTAAACTGGCTGACGAACTGGGGATTTCCAAAATCATGTTCAAACCACTTGATCAGGAAGAACTCAAACAGTCTTTACACGAAATGGCAATGGGCGTGCCACAGATTTCGTCCTCAGATAAAGCGATCGACCTCTATTCTCCCACCCAGAGCGTCAAAAACGTGGTACAGGGGATTATCAACTCCCGTAATTCCGGCGCTGCTGAGCAGTTCATGGAATGCCTGAGCGAAGAAGTCTCTTCATTAAAAGACTTTCTGTCCAAACTGCAAACCGTTGAATCATAAAGACTTACTAATCGTCACCTCACACAACACATCAAAAGTTATCGATTTGTATCAGGAGGGATTTGACTGTATTCGCATTGGACCTATAGTTTCAAGAGAGTGAAGGCGTATACAAACATTTTTCATCAAGCTGACTGAAATTCAGAACTTAATGAATGTCCCCTCAGTCGTAAGATTTTCTCAAGTGAGTCTAAGTGATGAGTCTGATAAGCCTGGAACAATATAGTGAAAAACAGAATCGCGCCATCAATCGCGTTCTGGACACCCTGGATCGCCTTGATGCGCGAACCAGCGCTCATTATTCAGAAAAGCGGGCACACGAACGCAAGGCTTTCCGTGGCCTGGTCTGGTTGTCGATTCCAGATGGCACCCAGGAATTCGACCAGGCAATGACCAAAGTCTGGTCCCGTTCGATCTCCCAGTCGGGACTCTCGTTTATCTACCCGATGCGCATCTATGAGACTCAGGTTCGCGTTGGTGTTCCCGTGGGCACTGATCAGGTCACCTGGTTCCGAGCTGAAATCGTTCGCCAGAAGGAAGTCGAAGAAGAGCACTTTTGGGAATACGGCGTCCGCTTCCTGGGCAAAGTCATTGCCTGAATGAATTCCCGGCAGATCTGGCACAGTTGAATTCGCATTCTCTACCGGTATGATAATCGTCTGAGCCCGAGAGCTTTCAGACACCGCTCTCGCCTACTGAGAACAGCATGAGGACAGGCCGGTAATGGACGACCTGAATGTGATCATTCACGATAATTACACCCGCATTCGAAACCGCATCGATGCGGCCTGCCAACGCGTACAGCGTGATCCGCAGTCTGTCAGACTGGTAGCTGTCACCAAATACGCCCGATTAGAGTGGGTTCAGGCACTGGTGGAACTGGGATGCCTGGATCTGGGTGAAAGCCGGACTCCCCAACTGGAAGAGCGGGCTACCCTGCTCTCTCCTGAACTACGCTGGCACTTCATTGGCCCGTTACAGCGGAATAAGGTCAGACGCACAATTGCGCACTGTAACCTGATTCATTCGGTTGATTCACTGAAGTTGCTGCAGGCCATTGATCGTATTGCTGGTGAGTCGGAGTTAAAGCCGGAAGTTCTGATCGAAGTCAATCTCGCAGGAGAAACCAGCAAAAAAGGGTTTTCCCGGGAATCTCTGACGGCAGAGTGGGATTCTCTCTGTCAGGTCTCGCATGTAAAGATTGCAGGGCTGATGACGATGGCTCCGCATGTCGAAGATCGGGTACTGGCTCGTCCGGTCTTTCGTGAGTTACGCGAACTCCGCGACGAGTTGCAGCAATGTTCACCGGAGCATGTTTCGCTCCAGGAACTTTCGATGGGTATGAGCGGCGATTTTGAAACGGGCATCGAAGAAGGTGCAACCCTGGTACGAGTTGGCAGCGCCCTGTATGAAGGGCTGGAGTCCTCTGATTAAAGAATGAGTGTTCATCGTGACAGCATCCCTGAACCTGGAATCTGACGGCTCTGCAGTACTGCTGCCGGTACGGGCGCAACCGAAAGCCAGCCGGAATCAAATCGAAGGCGTACACGACGGTCGACTTAAAGTCAGCGTCACCCAGGCCCCGGAAAAAGGAAAAGCGAATAAAGCTCTGCTTAAAGTGCTACAGAATGGACTCCAACTGAAACGATCTCAGATTGAGCTCATCAAAGGAGACACTGCCGGGTTGAAGGTCTTTCGTGTCTCTGACCTGACTCCCGCAGAGCTCCAGCACAGAATTAATACCGCTTTGGGAATCTCCGACTGAGATTGGAACTCTTTATTGTTCACCCTGCCCCCTCGTGAGAATTCTTCTCGCTCAGTCGGATTTGGAAACCATTGATTGCAGCCAAAGGAACCGGCACATATAATCAGCAGAAGCTTACGTGTCTTACCTGAATACCTGCGTCCCGCTTGCCCGAACCACCCACACCCGGAAAGCCGGGAGTGGCCCAGACTAATTTCCCCCCTTTGTCTCTAAGATCACACAAAAGGACTAATTGACTATGAGCTTCTCGATGCCCATTCGTCTGTTCCTGGGAGCTTTACTCGTTGGCGGACTGACCCTGTCTGCCCATGCTCTGGAACCGACCAAACTCTCTGACTCCTGGGAGCAATGGCGCGGTCCGAACCGCCAGAACCATTCTTCGGACACCGGTCTGCTGCAGGACTGGAATGCCACGCCCCCCAAACTCATCTGGACAGCGACAGGTCTGGGAAAAGGGTATGCCGGCGTTTCCATCAAAGACAACCGCCTGTTTACTACAGGAAATCTGCCCGAAGGTCAGGCCGTCATCGCCGTTAATATTGATGATGGTAAAATCCTCTGGAAAACCAATCTGCTTGAGTTGAATCCAGAACACGGTTATCCGGGAGCCCGTTGTACTCCTGCCATCGATGGCGACCGGCTGTATGCCATCACCTCCAATGGAGCCATTTCCTGCCTGAGCGTCGCTGACGGCGAAATCATCTGGACGAAAAACTTCGAGGACGAATGGGATGGCAAGATGATGTCTAAATGGGGGTTCTCTGAATCCCCCCTGGTCGACGGAGACTGGGTCCTCTGCACACCGGGCGGAAAAGACGCCATGATGGTCGCCCTGGACAAAACCACGGGACGGGAAATCTGGCGAACTTCTGTTTCTGATCTGGGCCAAAAAGGAAAAGATGGAGCCGGCTACTCTTCCATCGTGATCTCCAACGCCGGTGGCGTCAAACAGTATGTGCAGCTCACCGGTCGCGGTGTGATTGGCGTACGTGCCAGCGACGGCAAACTGCTCTGGAACTATAATCCGGTAGCCAATGGTGTCGCTAACATTCCGACCCCCATCGTTTCCGGCGATTATGTATTCTGCTCCACCGGTTATGGTACAGGCAGTGCTCTGCTCAAGCTCTCCAAAGAGGGAGATGGTATCAAAGCGGAAGAAGTTTACTTTCTGGATCCCAAGACTATGCAGAATCACCATGGTGGTATGGTCCTCTACAAGGACCATATTTATTGTGGCCACGGTCACAACAATGGCTTCCCTCTCTGCCTCGACCTGAAAACCGGCAAAGTTGCCTGGGGTGGCAAAATCCGGGGTGAAGGTTCCGGATCCGCTGCAGTGGTCTTCGCTGATGGCAATTTGATCTATCGCTACCAGAGTGGTGAAGTCGCCCTAATTGAAGCCAATCCCAAAGAATATATTCTCAAAGGGAGCTTCAAGGCGGATCAGGTGCTGGGCAAAGCCTGGGCACACCCGGTCGTCTGTGGCGGCAAACTCTATCTGCGGGATCAGGATGTGCTGATGTGCTACGACCTGAGAAAACAGAACTGAGTTTGTCAGTCAACTAAATAAGAAAAGCTCTGCCAGATCAGACTGGCAGAGCTTTTTTCATATCAAGACAGGTCATCCAGATCATCGCCCGAAAACCAGTTTCGAAGTAACAGCGGTCAACCTGAACTGTTTTTGAACTTACTCAGATCGATTTTACCGTTCCCTTCGACTGGCAGTTTCCCATTGGGACAATAGCGTGAACGAGCCACGCTGGAAGCAATATTGTAAGTGTAGACCGCATCCTGACGAATCAGGAAGATCACGGTCCCTTTCGGTTGGGCACCGATTTTATCGAGCATCTCCACGAACGGCAGGCTTTTGCGGAGGTCGTCACGACGGACATGTAGATCCTTGGAGGGACCGTCCAGGACAACAATTCCGTTTTTCGTACATTCGATAAAGGTCGGGTTCAGATCAACGCCACTTCCGCCCGGCTGAATCCGGACTTCGGCAGCGACCGGATTTTCCCGTTTATCCAGTTCCTTCTTGAGCTTATCAATTTCTTCCTGGAGTTTCTGGGGATCATCCTTAATTTCTTCGATCCGCTTTTCCAGACGATTGGCTTCGGCCAGCAGCTTTACTTTCTCTTCCGGCTTGATGTCAGAAGGCAGTTTCTGTTTTTCCTGTTTGAGCTTCTTCAACTCTTCCAGTGCCAGCATCAACTGACGGTTCAGTTTCGATAAATCTGCGACCTCAGTCTCGACCTCCTCCAGCTCCTGCTCTTTCTCTTTGATCTCCTTAATGTTCTCTTCGTATTCTTCTACGCGTTTCCAGGAGTCATCCTGCTGATCCATCTGGCTGAGCGCCATGGCGGTAATCATCAGCGTCAGCACACCAATCACGCAGGCAAGAATACTCAGAAACGGGAAGAGAGAGACCGTTTCTTCATCACTTTTCTTTCGTCTCGCCACGTTATCTTACTTTCCTTGAATTCCCAAACAGTCCCCAGCGCTTGCGGGGGGCTTCTACCTGCTGAATCAGAACCTGTTTCTCTCCCAGGTTGGTCAACACGGTATTCAGTCCATTCAGTCCCTGCTGAACACCATTGAAAGACTGGGTCAGCACACCGGCGGCTTCGGCCATTTCAGTTGCTTCACCATTCATCTGCTCCAGATGTGAGGTGTGTGCTGCCTGCAGCTCGGTCAGCTTCCCTTCAACCGTTTCCAGTTGCTTGACGACTTCCTGCACCTGCGAAAGCTGCTCTTCCTGCTGTGCACGGATTTTTTCGTCGATCTTGCCCCAGGATTTCATCACCGCTTGAGACAGGGTTTCGCCGATGCCCTCCAGCTTTTCGATCCACGTCTGTAACTCGGCATGGTGGTTGGCCATCGCTTTATCGATGGTTCGCTGTATGAGGCGACGATGATCTTTCTCGTCTCCTCCGCCGCCACCGTGCTCGCTTTCCTTGAGTCGCTTCAGCAGGTTTTCATTACAGTATTCATCTACCCAGTTCAGCAGGTCTTCTTCCGATTTCTGCATGGAACTGCTGGGGAACATCACCAGCATACTCATCACGAGTGCGACCAGCGTCGTATCGAACGCAGTCGACAAACCACCGGTCACACTTCCCAGTGACTCTTTCAGAGCGGAAATGTCCTGGGCTTTATCCATACCGCCTGAGAAGCCCCCCACCGCGGCACTAATCCCGATCACGGTTCCGATGAACCCGAGAATCGGAATAGCCCAGATGAAGACTTTAAGAATTGTATAACTGGAATCAACGGCGGTTGCATCGATTTCCGATTGTGACTGCAGTCGGTTGGAAACTTCAGAACTGCTTTTCAGAACCCGGAAATGCTCGAGACCTCGCAAAACCCGGTTCACCAGAAAGCTTTCACGGGGATCGACGGGGAGATTTCTCACGTGATCGATAAACTTAGGAACGGTTTTCTCAGAGATATCCTCCGAAATGTCCGTCGGCAGTGTGTCAAACAGCATCGATTCCTTCTGTTTAACCAGCTTGAAGTATTTCAGAACGAGGATGGTGCCGGACCAGCTCATCAGAAAGACCAGAGCATAAGGCACCATGCCGCGGTCCAGGAAGAGTTCCCCAAAGTAGTAATTCCGAATGGGAAACATCAGTGCGAGATAGGCGATGGAGATACCAACGGCAATCAGACCACTTTTGGAAAGACTGACTTCAGTCCCATCGGCCCAACCGCTGGATACGTGTTTTTTGGTTTCCCGATTACTGGCTGTCGATTTGCTCGCTGAAGAACTGCTGACATCAACCGACGTATCGATGATGGGGGTTTCCGGCTTTTTGACTGTCATCGTGTGATGACAGTAAGGACAACGGACTTTCTTACCAACGTTCTCATCGCGGACTTTGAGTTTTTTGGAACACTTTTCACAAGGAAACTGGAAATACATTACTCGGGAACCCCAGGGACATATAGACTTACGTACACAGCGTCTTTTCAGAGAAATTCGCTTCACTACATTTCGATTAGTTTATCCAAGTTGACGCAGACACTAAAGTCAACAGCGGACTGGTTTCATATCCGAGGCTGAATCTACGATAAATGGGGACTGTTCTCGCTCAAATCCCGCATCATCGACTCCATTTGCTAAAGAATCGTATAAATTTCTTGCTCCATCTTGCTTCTCGAGTTCTAAAACCGTCAGAATTCACGAGATAAGAACTTTTCGCTATAATAAAATGAGTTCAGTCTAGAAGTGGCGAGCCGCTTCAAACGCTGACACACCAGCAGAGCGAAATCCTAGAGATAGAAAACTGGAAGATGTCTACTGATTCAGTTCAACCAAAGAGCGGCTACTGGGCAGGTTTCGATCTGGGGGGCACGAAGATGCTCGCCAAGATCTTTGATTCACAATATAAAACCCTGGGAAAGAAACGCAGAAAAACCAAGGGGCACGCGGGGGTGGAACTCGGTCTGGAGCGGATGGCTCAGACAATTCATCAGGCACTGGAAGAAGCAGGTCTCACACCTGCCGAACTGGCGGGGATCGGCGTGGGTTGTCCGGGACCGCTGGATCTTGAGCAGGGCATCATTTTCGAGGCCCCTAATCTCGGCTGGTACAATGCCCCGGTTAAGCAGGTACTTGAGAAAGAGTTCGGTTGCCCGGTAGTCCTCTGTAATGATGTCGATGCGGGTGTCTATGGCGAGTATCGATTCGGCGCTGCCCGAGGGGCGAGTTCGACGCTGGGTATCTTCCCGGGAACGGGGATCGGCGGAGGCGCCGTCTATCGAGGTCAGTTGATTCAGGGCAGTAAAAGTTCCTGTATGGAAATCGGACACATCAAAGTCCTTCCGGAAGGTCCCGAGTGCGGATGTGGACAGTATGGCTGTCTGGAAGCGCTGGCCAGTCGACTGGCGATCTCCGCAGCGGCAGCTCAGGCTGCTTACCGGGGTGATGCTCCCAAGCTCCGCTCGCTGGCAGGCACAGACCTGTCCGATATTCGCAGCGGTATTCTCGCTTCCTCGATTAAAGGGGGCGATGAAAGTGTACGAAAAATTATTCTGCGGGCTGCTGAGTACATCGGAATTGCAGCAGGTAACATGGTCCACACCCTTTCCCCCGAAGTCATCGTACTTGGAGGGGGACTTGTGGAAGCGATGCCCGACCTGTTCGTCGAAGCGGTCTCGGAAGCCACGCGGCACAATGTCATGCCGACATTCAAAGATTCATTTAAAGTCGTCGCCGCCCAGCTGGGAGATGATTCCAGCGTCATGGGTGTAGCCGCCTGGGCTCAGAAAGTCGTTCAGGAACAGTCATCCTCGAGAATTAAAACACAGGTATGAACACAAAAGATTCCCCTCCAGCTGAGGCGAGTGGTGGATCCAGCAGACTGGAATCCATGCCCAATCGTTTAATTGCTGTGATCGATATCGGCACCGGCGCCATCCGGATGGCGATTGCCGAGATCAAGGAAGACGGTACGGTCTATGCTCTGGAGCGTCTCTCTCAGGCGGTCACGCTGGGGAAGGATACTTTTCAGACGAGGAACATTCAGAAGTCGACGATGGAAGAATGCGTTCGTATCCTTAAAAGCTATCGCCGCCGTCTGGATGAATATCAGATCACCCGTGACGACCAGATTCGCGTGGTCGCTACCAGCGCGGTCCGTGAAGCAGACAACCGCCTGGCATTCACCGACCGGATTTTTATCGCCACCGGGTTTGAAGTCTCACCACTGGATGAAGCGGAGGTCAACCGCATCACCTACCAGGGGATCCGTCCCTACCTGACAGCGAAGCCCAATCTGGATGAAGCACAGACGATCGTCACCGAAATCGGTGGGGGAACAACGGAACTGCTGCTGGTCCAGGAAGGGAACGTGCTGTTCTCCAGTAACTACCGGCTGGGAGCACTCCGTCTGCGGGAGATGCTCAAAGGATACCGGGTGCCTCTTTCCAAAGAGCGAACGATCATGGAGAACCAGATCGAACGCGTGATTCAGCAGATCACCCACGAAGTCCCCGGGGATAAATCGATCAAACTGGTGGTGCTGGGAGGCGACGTCCGATTTGCACTGGCACAACTGCGTCCCGACGATCAGATTCCCGATCCTGGTAATTCGCCTGATGAGTTGGATCGCCTCAAAGTCTCGGAGTTAAGCAAGTTCACCGACCGGATTCTTCAGCAGAGCGAGGATGAGCTGGCACAGACGTATCACCTCTCCTTTACCGATGCAGAGACTCTGGGGCCTGCGTTGCTGGCCTATACCAAGCTGGCCGAGGCTTACCAGCAGAAACACATCTACGTCACTAAAGCGAACTTTCGCGATGGTCTGCTGAAAGAAATGGCTGACCAGAACAACTGGACTGACGAGTTCAATCAGCAGGTGATCCGCTCCTCAATTGACTTTGGGAAACGGTTCGACTTCGACGAAGCCCATGCTCGGCATGTCGCGTTTCTGGCTGACACGCTGTTTCAGTCATTACACAACGAGCATAAGCTGGACGCAAAAAACCGACTGCTGCTTTATACTGCATCGCTGCTGCACGAGATCGGCATTTACGTCAACCAGCGCGGCTACCACAAACATTCCATGTACCTGATCAGCAACGGGAACCTGTTTGGTCTCGGTCAGGTCGATCTGCTGCTGGTGGCGCTGATTGCCCGTTACCACCGGAGAGCTTCTCCCAAAGCGACTCACCAGGGGTATTCCACTTTAGACCGTTTCAGTCGCATCGCGATCGCCAAGATGGCGGCCATTCTTCGCGTTGCCGACGCACTGGATTATTCCTACTCGCAACGCGTACAGGAAATTGAATGTGAAATTACTCAGGGACAGTTAATTATTTCCATTCCCCATGTGGAAGACGTTTCCCTGGAACAGATCGCGCTCGTGGAAAAAGGACCTTTGTTCGAAGAAGTCTTCGGAATGAAAGTCCATTTGAGAAAAAAACAATAAGGAACATCCGGCAGCGGACTCGATATCACTGCCGATTGAGTCATCATCCATATCCAACAGGACATCAGTTTGCCCATGGCTTCGAATACTGCGAATTACCTGAACCGTGAATTAAGCTGGCTGGAATTCAATCAACGCGTTCTGGATGAAGCCCACGACACGAGTATTCCATTGCTGGAACGTTTGAAATTTCTGGCCATCACCAGTTCCAACCTGGATGAGTTCTTTATGGTCCGCGTGGGTGGTTTGCACCTGCTGCAGGCCAGTGGTAATACGAGTACAGACCCCTCCGGAATGACCGCCAGAGAAACACTGGAAGCCATCAGTCTGCGCGCTCATCAGATGATGGTGGATCAGTATCAGTGTCTGTTGAAAGAGATTGAACCACCGCTGGCGGAGGCCGGCTTTCAACGCGTCAATCCCCTCGATCTTTCAGACTCACAACGGAGAATCGTAGAACACGTCTTTCGGGATGAGATCTATCCGGTCCTGACACCAATGGCCGTGACGCCGGATATGGATTTTCCTTACCTGGTCAACCACACCCTCAACATTGTGGTACGACTGAGCCCCGATGAAAAAAGTAAAAAGCCCCGGGACCGGTTTGCCATCATCCCCTTCGGTCGCACTGATTTTCGTTTCATCACGCTCCCTTCGGAAGGCGGATACCAGTATCTGCCGATGGAGGATGCCGTCTGTCTGTTTATCGAACATTTTTTCCGGGGCGAAGAAGTTCTGGAATGCATCCCTTTTCGTGTAACAAAAAACGCCGATGTCAGTCTGCAGGATGAGTTCGCTTCAGACCTGCTGCACCAGATGGAAGACATGCTCGATCAGCGAAAGCAGGGTGACTGTATTCGCCTGGAGATTGCCGAATCGGTATCCGTTGAAACCCTGGAATTTCTGGAACGGGGCCTGGGGGTACTGGATGAAAACGTCTATCGCATTCCCGGTCCCCTGGATCTGACTGCGTTCATGCGTCTGACTGATATTTCCGGCTTTGACAGCCAGAAGGATGCCAACTGGCCTCCTCAACCTTCTCCGGAAGTGAATCCGCGAATCAGTATGTTTGAAAACATTACCCGTCAGGACATTCTGCTCTGCCATCCTTACGAGAGCTTTGAGCCTGTGGTCCGGCTGGTAGAAGAAGCAGCCGTCGATCCCGATGTGCTCGCCATCAAACAGATTCTGTATCGTACGAGTAAACACAGCCCGATTGTGGCAGCCCTGATTCGCGCTGCCGAGCAGGGCAAGCATGTCACCGCGATCGTGGAACTGAAGGCCCGCTTTGACGAAGCCCGGAATATCGAATGGGCTAAAAACCTTGAGCATGCAGGGGTGCAGGTGATCTATGGAGTGAAAGGACTCAAGACACACGCCAAAATCTGCTGCATCATTCGTCGCGAGCCTCACGGGATTCAACGCTACATGCATTTTGGAACCGGTAACTATAACGATGCTACCGCCAAGATCTACAGCGACATCAGTTACTTCACGTCTGACGAAGTGCTCGCCTCCGATGCGATCAACTTCTTTAATTCGATCACCGGATATTCGATTCCCCAGAAATATCAGAAGCTGGAAGCGGCTCCGATCAGTCTACGCGACAAACTGCTGGATATGATCCACCACGAAACGGAGCGAAAGAAACAGGGACAGAAAGCGCGGATCGTGGCCAAAATTAATTCTCTGGTCGATCCGGATATTATTGATGCCCTGTACGAGGCTTCTGAAGCCGGCGTGAAAGTCAAATTGAATATTCGCGGTATCTGCTGCCTGCGCCCGGGAGTTGCCAAGCTCAGTAAAAATATCGAAGTCGTGAGTATCATTGATCGTTTCCTGGAACATGCCCGCATTCTGTATTTTTATCATGGAGGCGATGAGCGGGTATTCATCTCCAGTGCAGACTGGATGCCGCGCAATCTCGACCGCCGGGTGGAACTGCTGGTTCCCGTTGAAGAAGAAAACTGCCGGAACAAACTGATCAAAATTCTGAACTGTTATTTTGAAGACAACGCCAAGGCACGGGTTCTGAATGGTGATGGTGTCTATGAGCGGATCACCCCCAATAAGGAAAAGAATCTGGTGCGTTGTCAGGAAGTGCTGTACGACGAAGCCGTCACAGCCATCCGCCAGGCAGAGGTGGCCAGTCGGACCGTGTTCGAACCTCATATGGCGCCGGAAGAACAAAAATAAAACTCCGAACCCCTCCTGCTGGAGGAGTGTCAGTACACAGGAAAACAGTATTTTCAACGAGGGTCTGCAAATAAGATTCTACCCCCGTTTGAATTACTGTCGAGATACAAAATCCTTATCTCATTCAAGCTGAATAAGTTAGGTTTTGAGGTAATTCCTGTTCTTGAGAAATTCCGCGTGAGGACAAGAAATCGGTATTGCCAGATCTCGGGTATTTGCAAAAATACCATTGTAGACTGTGTCGCACCCACGCAGTGCGACAGGACTGAAGCCTGTATTCTAATTGGAGCTACAGACCGATGATGAAACAGGGAGTTTTACAAAGAAAAGGAGGTGATTGAGTGGACAGTTATTGTTGTAGCCAGAAAGGTGGTTGTTCTTAGCGACTACTGGCGGGTTGTCATCGGCAACCACCACTCGTGAGGATCACCTCGATCCAAACGAAATTTAACCGGAGGCTGATCTGCGGCAACGTGGATCAGCCTCTATTTTTTTGTCTGGTCAATGCGTTGCACGCCGCGCATAAAAAACAGCACTGAAGCCGGGCTCCAGTGCTGTTGATCGATTCAACAAAATTTGATTGTCATAGATTAGACTTCGTTGGGTACGACAAACGGTTTGCGGTACTGACGAGTCAGATACTTATCTGCTTCCGGGTCGTTTACAAACTGTTCGGTCTTCGGATCGAAGTTTAACTGCCGTCCCAGACGGTAAGCGATGTTACCGAGGTGAGCAATTCCGGAGCTCGTATGAGCGGTTTCAACCGGGCCGTTCAGCGTTTCTGCTTTCCGGGAACGGACGGCGTCCAGGAAGTTGGTAAAGTGCGCTACGACAGGATCGTCGCCGCTGTTCTTCGGACCGGGTTCCCGTTTCTGGCCGAGATAGGTCTCATAGGATTTATAACCTTTGATGACCATGTAGCCTTCTGAACCGTAGAAGATATTACCAACGGTGGCACCATCTTCCGTGTTTGTGCACCAGGGACGAACTTCGAACTGAATCATTTTATTCTCTTCCGGATAGAAGTAGTTCGTCGTCAGCAGTTCCGGGGTGACTTTATCATCGTCCCAGAGGAACTTGCCGCCCATGGCAGTGATCTGCGAAGGCAGTTTCACGTCCAGCCCCCAGAGACACATGTCGGTTTCGTGAACGCCCTGGTTTCCGACATCGCCGTTACCGTAATCCCAGGTCCAGTGCCAGTTGTAGTGCACGTAACGACGTGAGAAATCGGTTTCCTGAGCAGGTCCCTGCCAGAGATTCCAGTCGAGATAGGAAGGTGCTTTTTCATTCGGTTTTTTACCGATCGAAGGACGCCAGCGGAAGACCAGCCCACGCGCCATGTAGACATCTCCGATCGTACCTTTGCGGAGATGTTCGACCGCTTCCTGGATCGCAGGCTGGCTGCGTAACTGAACGCCGTGCTGGACGATGCGTTTATATTTGTCAGCCGCTTCAATCATCTTGCGACCTTCGAACAGGTTATGCGAACCCGGTTTTTCGACATAAACGTCTTTACCAGCCTGACAGGCCCAGATGGTGGCCAGGGAGTGCCAGTGGTTGGGGGTTGCTACTGTCACGACATCGATGTCATCACGATCAAACACCTTTCGCATATCGGTCTCTGTTTCCACCTTGCGACCGTATTTCTTTTCGAATTCGGCAGCCCGTTTTGCAAGAACCTGTTCATCGGGGTCGCAGAGCAGAACGACATCGGCTCCTTCGACATCGCCGACGGCTTTGATGTGTGTACGTCCGCGACCGTTAACTCCCAGTACGGCGACTCGGATTTTTCCATTCACATCGGCACGGGCGGTATTGCTCAGCAGCGAAGTTGCTGCCACTGCACCGGCGCTGGTTTGCAGAAAACTGCGACGTGTGACTTCACTCATTTGTATTCCCTTATCTGTTTGATGAAACGCATTTGAGACAGATTCAGATCCGCTTCAGAAGTAAAATTGTTCAACCTATAATCGTAAGCCCCCCCTCTGGCAAAGTCCAGACTGAGTACCGCTTTGGCGGGCAATCACCTCCCAGAATTTTCGGAAAAAAGTGGGGATTATTCTGCGGTCTGATGTTGTCCCAAAGCAACATTTCCGCAGCAGTAGAAAATCGCTGATTTCAGGCACATTTTGCCAGGTCTGGTAGACAGGCAGTGTGAATGTTGCATTAGGTCTTCAAACAGGAATGAAAATGAACAGGTAATGTAACATTTCCAGGCGATTCGGAAGCTGTAACGAGAACCGAAAACAGGCTTACGCAGAGAAATATGTGATATAGTTTTTACGGACACATCATGCAAAACACTTTTATTCACAACCTGTTCGAGTTCAAAAAACACCGCAAGCGGCCTGCTGGCTGGCTGCGAAGTTGTGATTTGCGAGTAAACACTCCCTCCCACCAGAGTCGAGTGTTTTTTCATGGAGTTTCCCACCCGGTTTTCGCAGAGTGCGAGCGAGTAGAAAGAATTCACTGCGAAAGGAAAGACAGTTTCAGTTTTTTAAAAGTGGATGAACCGAAAAAAAACGAATTCACCCCTGATCGAGAATTGCGCCTATGAAAGTATTAGTTGTTGATGATGTTGGATATACCTGCTACGTGCATACCAGGTTACTGGAAGAGCTGGGCTATGAAGTCATCTGTGCCTCTTCCGGTTTTGAAGCCCTTTCCATCCTGGAACAGGACAGCGAGATTAAAATCGTGTTCTCGGAACTGGTAATGCGTGAGCTGGACGGCCTGGATCTGTTCCTGAAGGTACAGAAACAGGAGCGTTATAACGACGATGGCCAACTTGAAGCCCCCATGTATTTCCTGATGACATCGATCCAGCCCGGTAACCAGACTCAGAATCGACAACAGGAACGACTGGAACTGGCAAAGAAACTCGGCATCACCGGGGTCATTTATAAAACCCGTGACCGGGAGGAGCTCAAACAGGCATTCGCTCATAATCTGAAAAGTGCCCTGGGTGAGTTGTCGGAAGCAACGCCGGTCGACATTTACACTCCCGCGCAAAACCTGTGTGAAGCAGTCAAAGATATTATTGAAACCAAAAACCTTGAGGCAGCTGAGGAACTATTTGACCTGATCATTGCCCAGTCCGAATACCTTGAGTTTTTCATTAACAGTTCCAGCAAACGCGCGGAACTGGCATAACCTCCCGCCCGCTTAAATAACGTCCTGCCTAAACTACTCGATCAGGCGCACTCTGATCAACCAGGCCCGGCCAGAACACTGTTTCTGGTCGGGCTCCTTCTTTTTCTATACCGCCCCTTATTCATAGCGACCACAGCCCTGCTCAGGTATGATCAGATACGACATTCAAACGGATGCTGTTCTGGTATTCAAACGATTCCTTCGAAGGGAGTATCTCGGACATGGCTGATCAGAAAACACTACTCGCCATCGGAGCCCACTTTGATGACTGCGCTTACGGCGTCCCCGGGATCATGCTGCAGGCGGTTGCCAAGAACTACCGGGTCGTACAACTGATTCTGATCGGCGACTACAGTAACTGGCCCCCGACCAAGGGACGGGAAGCGGAATTTAAAGAGGGGGTCGTCCGCATTGCCCGGGACTACGGCATTGAAACCCGTTATCTGGATTTTGCCTCACATCGATATGACACCAATCAGGAAACCAAAGAAAAAGTGGCTGCCGCGATACACGACATCAAACCGGACATCGCATTGCAGCTCTGGGAATTCGATCATCATCACGACCACACAGTGGCTTCCCAGCTGAGTAAAATCGCCTTGAATCATGGAGGACGGGTTCTGAACGAAGATCGGTTCAGAGGACCACGCAAGATTTATCATTATGATAACGGTCCGGGCCATACCATCGGGTTTGAACCCGATACGTTCGTGGATGTGACGGATTACTGGGAGAAATCCCAGGAATGGCTGGGACGTTATATGGCATTACAACGCAACGTCGAGTACGATCCCGCACAATCCAACGGAGCCCTGCAGGGAAAAGAGAACCTGGCCCGCTACCGCGGTCAGACCTGTCGTGTCAAGTTTGCCGAGGCACTCTGGGCGCCACGCAAACAACCCGTGGAAATTCTCTAACCTTCGCTTTTCAATAGTCGCATCTACTCGAATCTAAATACCCCCTGTTTGAGAGTGAGAACCATATTATGAGTCTGGCAGAACACATTACCGCAGCCCTGCAACTTCCGACCACTGTCGTCAACATGTACCTGGATGATCTGACCGACGCAGAACTGCTGGTGAGACCCGCAGAGAACATGAACCACATCGCCTGGCAGCTGGGGCACCTGATCCAGAGTGAGCACATGCATGTATCTGAAGTCGCCCCCGATGCGATGCCTGCGCTGCCCGCAGGATTTGCGGAACGACACACCAGAGAAACCGCTGCCAGTGATGAGCCGGCAGACTTCCTGAGTAAAGCCGAGTACATCCAGCTGATGCACGAACAGCGTGAAGCCAGTTCAAAGTTGCTCGCAACACTGAGTGATGAGCAGCTGTCGCAACCAGCGCCGGAAAAAGTGAACTATCTGGGACCAACAGTTGGTTGCATTTTTGCAGGAGAAGCGACGCACTGGATGATGCACGCCGGCCAGTGGGCGGTTATACGTCGCCAGTTGGGGAAAGCGCCACTGTTTTAATTGGCCTTCTCCACCACCGGCTCCTTGAAGGGTTCCGGTTGGATCCAGCGGACATACTGACGGGGTCCCTGCGGTAATTTGATCTGCTGGCCGGGTGGAGTATTTACCGTCATACCGTAAAGGTATCCGTTCATGTCGCCTACCAGTGCGGTATGCAGAATTCGATTCTGCGGATTAAGGTGCGTGATCAGAGTCAACCGGCCGTTGAGGGCAGACGCGATCTGTAAATCTCCCGAGTGAGTTTCCTGGAACTTCAACTCGCGGGCAAACCGATCGCGCATGCGGCCCGTCGCGCGGTAAGTCCCTCCCGTCGGGCCGATGACCTTCTTGCCCTGGAAGAGTACGTTGCGGTCATCATAACAAATCACAATCAGGCAGCGTTTCTCATCCCCCTGGAGCCAGTTCAGAAACTTCTGACCATGCCGATCCGCGACACTGAAAGAGTAGTTCGCATCCAGAAAGAGAAACCGATCGACCTGTTCTGAAATCTGGTCTGTCCCATTGAGAAATCCCCACATAAAACTGCCACCCCCACTGTGACAGGCCAGTGTGAGACGTGGTGTTTTCAGCGGAATCTCAGACAGGATGCTGCGAATGATGTTCTGAATCAATACAGGATTGTCCGGGTGACGCGCCCGCCAGCGTGGCCAGCTGAGACCTTCAGCCTCCAGGCAGACCAGGATCAGATTCTCCCCGGGATTCCAGGCCTGCCACTGGCGGTGCTGAGCGGCAATCTGCTGGATCTCAAAATGCCAGTCGCGTCCTTCCTGTTTTTGACAACCCAGTGTCTGTTCGATCGTATTTCCATTGGGAGTCGCGAAGAACACAACGCGAGTCGGCTTCTCGACTGCAATGCGACGGGGCAGCGGAGCGACGATGATGGCACGCACCTCAGGCTCAAGATGCTGATACGAGATCTGCTCTGCAAACCAGGGGCTGGCAGTGAAGTTCTTCCAGACTGGTTCTCCCGCTCCCAGTTCAGAGTGACACGTAAAAATAAAGAGAGTCAACAGACAACAGATTCGGGAGTACATCACTTCTCCACTGAAATGACTTTAAGAGTGCATCCAGCTCAGAACTACGGGAGGGTAGGAATCTGAACCCGTAAATCCTAAGATACACAAATTCGACGGCAGGCCCTACTACGTTCTGCCAAATTTTAAGTACAGAGAGAAATATACGGCACCATAGAGGAAACGCGAAACTCGATGAATCAGATCGCACTGGAAGAAATCTTTGATCACCTGGGAGAAGCCCATCTGGAGCAGTTGATCGCTGCCTTTTATCGTCGAGTGAAAACGGACGACATTCTGAACCCCATGTACCCGCAGGATGATCTGGATGGCGCAGAATATCGACTGAAAGAATTTCTGGTATATCGTCTCGGTGGCCCCCAGCGTTATCTAAAGGAGCGGGGACATCCTGCTCTCCGTATGCGTCACGCGCCGTTTGCGATCAACCAGAGTGCCCGAGATCGCTGGATGGAGCTGATGACTGCCGCCATGACTGAGACAGAAGTTCCCGCGGAAATTCGCCAGACTCTGGAAATGTTTTTCGACCAGATGGCAACCTTTCTGATCAACCGGGCCGGCTAAACGAGTAAAATATGGTTCATGAAAAAGGAATTCCCATGGAACTGGACGCACGCCTGCAGGCAGACTGCCACCCCATCTGTGAGCTGACGGAATCACGACTGCTGTTGATGAACAATGCGCTGGTCGACTGGTTCATTCTGGTTCCCCACTGCGAGGAAATTGAGCTGACGCGACTCCCTTTCGCACAGCAGACCGCAATTCTGAGCGAGGTGAATCTGGTTGCCCGTTACCTGCAACAACACTGTAAACCGGATAAATTAAATATCGCCACGCTGGGCAATGTTGTCAGCCAATTGCATATTCATGTGATTGGGCGGAAACATACCGACCCTTACTGGCCGGCTCCCGTCTGGGGACAGGCAGAACGACTCGACTATACGGAAACGCAAATCGAGCAGATTAGACAGAGTTTCACCGAATTCGTTCAGCAGGAAAATCAATAACTCAACCTTCTCTTTTAAATATTGAGCTACAGCATGTCACAATCACCAGTACGCATCGGAGTTCTCGGCTTAATTCATGACCACGTCTGGGATCATCTGCCCCAGCTGGTGCATTCTGAAAATGCGGAGCTCGTGGGAGCCTTCGATACCAATCTGGCCTTGCGGGAACGCATTCAGAGCGAATATGGATGCCCCGTTTATGAAACACCTGAAGAACTATTGAGCGAACAGGAACTGGATGGCGTCTTCATTTTCAGCAGTAACAAAGCCGGGGCGGAACTCACACTACTGGCCTTGGAACGGGGGCTGCACGTGATGATCGAAAAGCCGATGGCTGCGAGTCTCGCGCAGGCGGAGGCGATGCTGGCTGCCGCTCAAGCAAAAGATCTATGCCTGATGGTCAACTGGCCTTTCGCCTGGTGGCCCCAGATGCAACATGCGATTACCTTAGCCAAAGCGGGTGGCATCGGAGACCTCTGGCAGGTGAAATACCGGGCCGCCCATGCCGGCCCTAAAGAACTGGGCTGCAGTGATTATTTCTGTGATTGGCTGTTTAATCCAGAGCTGAATGGTGCCGGCGCCATGATGGATTACTGTTGTTACGGCTGTGTCCTGGCCAGTAATCTGCTGGGAGAACCGGATTCAGTCACCGGCCTGGGAGGACAGTACCGCCCTGCCCCGCTTGGTGTAGAAGACAATGCGCTGATCGTCATGCAGTACCCGCACGGGATTGCAACCGCGGAAGGATCGTGGTCACAAGTCGGTAAACTGACAGCTTACGCAACTGCGATCTATGGCACCGAGGGAACCTTGATTGTCGAACCGCATAAAAAAGGAAGACTGATGCTGGCAACCGAGGACGAACCTCTGGGAACAGAAGTCAAAGTCGAGTGTCCAGTGCTTACCCTGCAGACAGCGACCGAACATTTTGCACATTGTATCCGGACCGATCAAACTCCCTGGGAATTGTGTGATCCCAAAATCAGCCTGTCAGCGCAGCAGATTCTGGAGAGGGGCGTGCAGCAGATGCAGCAAAGTTAGGCGGCTTCTCGGCCCCTTTTGGGAATCGCCCCTTTTCTGTACGCGTCTGGAGCCTTACAATAAATACAGGCACCCGCCAGCTTTACAGTTCGCGTGCCTGATTTGGTAATCACTACTGGATTACTGAAGAAGCCATAGACTCTAACAGAAGGATAGCAGTCATGACACTTTCACATGCCAAAGCGGGTGAAGTGGTTGACATAAGCCCGCTGGGGGCAGATCTGGAGTCAGCTAAAACAACCACGCTGGTCAAAACGGAAGAGTTCCAGGTCATTCGCCTGGTTTTAAAGGCTGGTAAGACTTTGCCTGAGCACACAGCGCCCGGCATTATCACCATTCAATGCCTCGAAGGCCGTGTAAAATTCAACTGCCTGGGTGAATCACATGAGCTGACCGCAGGCAGGTTGTTGCATCTTCCTCACGCTGAACCACACGCGGTTGAATGTCTGGAATCCGCATCGCTGCTGTTGACGATCATTACCGACATGTCAGGCAAGCGTCCCCTGAATGCCATTGATGAGGCGGCAGACGAATCCTTTCCAGCGAGTGATCCTCCCGCCTGGAACGCAGGTAAAAGAATCTGACCCTCTGGTCTCGCTGCTTACATTGGTGCCTTAAGAAGTGGATTGTGAAAATTCACTGATTCACCTTTCCAGAATCTGAATGAATCTTTTAGAATTCAGTCAGGGCCTGTGATCTGGTTTGAAACACCGCAGGTACCTTTCTTTCCTGAGGCACCATTGGAGGAGCAGCTATGCGCAATATCCTGTTTATTCTCGTCTGTGGAGTTCTGGTCACCAGCAGTGGAGATCGCCACTCAACTCTTTCTCCCGCCAGCGCCACTGAGTTGGCTCCTGTAACAGCAAAGAACCAGAAGAAAAATCCTGCGCAGGAAAAAGTGTCTCAATTCATGCAGGCCAAACTGGATAGTTCCAAACAGGTTCTGGAAGGCATGATGACAGAGGACTTCCAACAGATCCAGAAAGGCGCGCAAAAGCTGATTGATATGAGTAACGCGACCCAGTGGCAAGTCGTGGAAGGTCCGGTTTTCGCTCAACAGAGTGCCGAGTTTCGCAATGCGGCTAAAGAGCTGCAGGATTATGCGAAAAAGAAAAATATTGATGGAGTGTCACTCAGCTATCTGCATCTGACGATGACCTGCATCGCCTGCCATAAACAGATTAAAAAGACGGCAGTTGTGATGCGCTAACTCGCGGCATCGACTCTTTTCACTCTACTATCACTTCAGACAACAGAGAGACGCAGATGCAGCGCGATCTACTGGAAAAACAGCTGCGGGAATACAACGTGGAACTGGTGCGGGCGATTTATGTCGGCCCCGATGGCATCGCGCGAGGCAAAGCGTTTCTGCCCGGTAGTATCGATGATGTACTCGCACACGGCCTGGGCCTGACGCAGGCCCAGGCTTCGGTGACGGTCTTCGATCACCTGCCTCCGGAAAGCCAGTTTCAACCCGTGGGTGAAGTGCGGATCTGCCCGGACATCAATACCTTTCAGGTGCTCCCTTACCTGCCAGGCCATGCGCGGATGATCTCTAACCTGAATACGATCCAGGGAGATCCCTGGGAACTCTGTCCGCGACATTTACTGCAGACGTTTCTCGACAGACTTTCTGAACGCGGACTGGTCCTCAGAGCGGCCTTTGAAAACGAGTTTACCATCTATCGCAATGTGAATGGCAACTGGGAGCCCCTCGATCAGACGAACTGCTTCAGTTCCGCAGCCATGGATATGGCCAGCCCCTACATACTGCCAATGCTCTCTGCACTGGAACAGCAGGGCGTGCAGGTTGAGAAGTATTACCCGGAAGCGGGCCATGGTCAGCATGAAATCCCCATTCGCCATCAGGCCGGAATGCTTTCCGCAGACCAGCAGGTCATTTTCAAAGAAACGGTGCGCGGCGTCGCCCTGGCGAATGATTTCCGGATTTCCTTCATGCCTAAAGCCTCACCTGATTCAGCCGGAAATGGCTGTCATATCCATTTCAGCCTCTGGGATAAAGAGAGCGAACAGAATCTGTTCTACGATCCCAATGCCGCTTTTGGACTTTCAGAACTGGCGCTGCAGTTCACAGCAGGAGTTCTGAATCACCTGCCGGCAGTCATGGCGTTTACCGCACCGACAACCAATTCCTACAGTCGATTTGTCGAACGTTGCTGGAGTTCCTGTTATGCCTCCTGGGGACCTGACAATCGCGAAGCAACGCTCCGTGCAGCCTCCGGATTTCTGGGACAGGAATCCGCCACTGTCAATGTAGAATTCAAACCCTCTGATCCGACATGCAATCCTTACCTGGCGCTCTCAGCACTGCTCTGTGCCGGCCTGGACGGAATCGATCAGGGTGCTTCTCCCGGCGAACCAGTCATGACCGATCCGGCATTATTGAGCGAAGCCGAACGAGAATCGCGCGGCATGAGGCGTTATCCCTCTGATCTGTCGGTATCATTGTCTGCCCTGGAAGCAGACTCCCTGTTTCAACGCCAATTCGGTGAATCACGGATTCAAGACTACCTCACAATGAAGCGCGCGGAGATTGAAATGATCAATTCTCTGGAACACGCCGCGGAACAGACAGCCTACCTATTCCGCTTTTAACCACTCACATGCCTGTATCGATAACCACTACCTCCGCAGACTTTTTTCGCGGTTGTGTTGATTTTCTATTAATTTCTCATCAGCATATGGTTACTCGATGACGCTCACTCAATTGTGCCCCACCAGAGCCTTTCACTCCCCGTTGAACCTTGAGAAGTGAAACATGCCAGATCCGACTGACCTATTGAACTCTGATAGCTGGGCAACCTCTTTTCCCAAAAGCTCAGAAATCGCAGAACAAATCTGCCTCCGCATCCAGAGAGAGAAGCTGGTCCCCGGCAGTTATCTGGGAACTGTCGAAAAGCTGACTGAAGAATTCGGCGTGTCTCGCTCAGTGATTCGTGAAGCTGTCGGAAACTTACGCGGACTGGGAGTCATCACCGGTCGCCCCAAGGTGGGCCTTTCCGTGGCAGAGGGAGATATTCAATCAGTCTTGCGCAAAGTTCTGGTTCCTCAGACAACGTGTGAAAAAGGCTGGCGGGAAGTGGCCCAGTTGCGCGTGGTGATCGAGCTCGGTTCCATTCCGATGGTAATTCAGAATATCACAGAATTGCAACTGGATCGACTGCAGGAGATTGTTGACGAGCAACATCTGCTGCTGGAGAACGATCAGCTGTCAGACGGACTGCTCCTGAAAAAGTTTGTCGAAAAAGATCTGCTGTTCCACGAAGCCCTCCTGCAGGCTGCTAACCAGGAACTGATCACACAGTTCCACCAGGTATTGATGAAGTATTTTCAACAGGGAATCGACTTCTTCCCGTTACCGACATTCCAGATGGTAGACGAACACCAGGCCGTCGTTGATGCGCTCCGAGATCGCGACTGCAATTTAACCATCCAGAGTCTGACAGCGCATCTGAAACCGATTCATTCGATGCTGAATACACTCGAAGTTTCAGATGCATCCCCGTCTGACGATTCCTTCGAATAAATTCATTCTGCCCAACCAGAGACGAGGTCCGCCACCATGAAGATCCTCTGCCTGTGTGCTGTTTTGCTGCTTCCTGCCTGGTCTGCTGTTTTCGCTCAAGAGCCGGTTCGCGAGATTGGTTCCCGCCGGGAACTGTTTGTCGATCGCTTTCTGGTCGGTGAGTTGATCGACACAGAACTCAAGCTGCATACACCACAGCTCAAGCCGGCAGTTGATCCGCCACGTCCGCACGGTCATTATGCAACGGTTCTCAAAGCAGATGATCAATTTCAGTTTTATTATCGGGGCGATACCCAACCGGGCAATCACTGGAAAAAAGGCTGGGAACAATATCATGACGGCGAAGTCACGCTGTATGCGGAAAGTAAGGATGGGATTCACTGGACCCTGCCAGACCTGGACATCTACCCGGATCATCCCACCTTCCCTGCAGGTAACGTGGTCCTGATGAATGAATTTCTGGTGAATCACAACTTCACTCCCTTCATCGATACCCGACCCGGCGTACCTGAGACCGAAAAATATAAGGCGCTGGGTGGGCTCGCTTATCAGCCGAATCAGCATCTCGAAGTCCGCAAACGCCGGGGACCGGGAGGCCTGAAAGCGTTTGTCTCTCCGGATGGAATTCACTGGAAACCGCTGCAGGCGGAACCGGTGATTCCCGAAGCGTGGGGCAAGTACTTCGATTCACAGAACTACGCTTTCTGGTCTGAGAGCGAGCAGGCGTACGTCTGTTATTTCAGACGGTTCATCAAAGGTTATCGTGGTATTGCCCGCACGACATCGCAGGATTTCATTCACTGGACTCCCTTCCAGGAAATGTACGCCAATCTTCCCAACGAACATCTCTATACCCCCTGCACGCAGCCCTACTTTCGTGCGCCGCACATTTACTTCGCGCTCCCCACCCGCTTCATGGCCAAACGGGGTTCTGCAACCGACATTCTCTTTATGAGTGCCCGTGGTTCCGCTCCCTTCGATCGGGAATTCACCCAGTCATTCATTCGTCCCGGGATTGGTCAGGATGGCTGGGCGAACCGTGCGAACTACGCCGCTATCGGCATTCATCAGACCGGCCCTGCAGAGATGTCACTGTTCCTGACAGGGGGCCGACGTTATACACTTAGACTGGACGGTGTCGCCTCCGTGAATGCCCCGCTGGAAGGTGGGACGCTGATCACCAAACCGCTGACCTTCACAGGTAACGAACTGGAGATCAATTATTCAACCAGTGCTGCCGGACAGATTCAGGTGGAAATCCAGGATGCTCAAGGAAATCCCCAGCCCGGCTTCACGCTGGCCGACTGCGAACCAATTTATGGCGACCATATTGCCCGTACCGTGCGTTGGAAGGAGGGGACTGATGTTTCCTCCCTCTCGGGAAAGCCGGTCCGTCTGCGCTTTGTGATGCACGATGCCGACCTCTATGCTTTGAAATTCAATCCCGCCCGGTAGTGTGAAGCCTCACCAGAGTCTTGTACCTGCTCCAGATTTGCACAAAAAACGGAAATGCTGTCTTGCCATCGGTTTTGAGTCTTCCTGAGAGTCGGTATGCTTAGGGTCAGAAGACTTTTTTTGCTACTTATGCTTGAAGGATCAAACCATGAAACCAATTCGAGAAGCGATGATTCTCGTTTGCTGCCTTACCCTGATTAACGGTTGTGCGAAACAGGGAGAAGTCGAGAAGCCGGCCTCCCAAGAAACAGCACAAACCGAACAGGCGACTCAAGAGACACCAGAAGCCAGCGTTCCCGAGAGTGAGCTCAAAGCGGCTGAATCCCTCAAAGCCGCTGGTGCGAAACTGAAACTGGATAAAGACGGCTATGTCATCGAGGTCAATCTGCGCGGCACTGTGATCGATGATGCCAAAACGCTTGAGGCGATCACCCAGTTGACGCGACTGCGATCGCTGCTGTTCAATGAAACACCGTTGAATGATGCGGTCCTCGAACTCGTGGGACAGGTCAAATCACTGGAAAATCTGGATGCACGTGACTGCTCATTAACCAATAAGTCGATCACTTACCTGACGGGGCTCTCCAAGCTCAAGGCACTGCGTCTGTCGGGTAATGAAGATATCGATGATGAAGCCATGCCGAACATTAACAAACTGACCAACCTCAAAGCGCTGATGCTCGACTTCCTCTGGGTCAGCGATGATGGGCTGACCCAGTTGAAAGATCTCCAGAAACTGGAAGAAATCTACCTCGCGAAAACACTGATTGATGATAAAGCGCTGCAGACACTCACCACGTTTCCCAAGCTGAAAAAAATCCGCCTGGCACAAAATCAGATCTCCAACGAAGGACTGGCGGCCCTCGCGAAAATTCCACAGCTGGTTGAACTGGACCTGAGCGAGAACAGCCTGCTCTCCGACCCCGGTATGCAGCACCTCTCGGGTCTGAAAGAAATGCAGAAACTGAATCTCTGGCGCGTCGCGCTGACCGACGAGGGCATCAAGCCGTTACAGGGGCTGACCAAAATGAAGTGGCTCAACCTGGACAACACACAGGTCACCGATGCCGGGCTGAAATACCTCAAAGACATGCATCAGCTCGAATTTCTGCACCTGGGTTCCACCCCCGTGTCTGATGCAGGATTACCGGCACTGGAAGGACTTACCAGCCTCAAAGAGCTGACGGTCACCCGGACGGCGGTCTCTGAAGCAGGCGTCCAAGAGCTGAAAAAGAAACTGCCGAATACCAAAATTCAGCTGAAATACATTCCCGGCGAGTAATTCAATCTGTAAAAAAAGCCCGGCTTCCCAATTGGGAAGCCGGGCCTGTCTTTGCGCTGACCGAGGGATTAAACGACTTCCCAGCCGTCGCGGTATTCTTTCGAGATGAACTTGTCGGCTGCAGGACAGTTCGTTGCTTTGAGGTTCGCTGCATCCCAATCCAGGGCACACTGAGAACGATAAGCCACATTGCCCAGCAGAACCGCTTCAGTCAGGGCACCAGAATAATCAAAGTTGCACGTGGTGGGAGAACCATCCTTGCAGGCCTTGATCCATTCGGCGTGATGACCGATTGAATTCGGAATAGACTCTTTCGGTGGTTTGAAGTCGCCGAACTTTTCTTTCGGGAACAGTTTATAGCTGCCATAGTTGGCAAACATGGATCCCTCAGTTCCAACAAACATCACACCGCTTCCCGGTACACGCTGACCGGCGACTTTCTTGGGAATCATGTTTCCGTCGTACCAGGTCAGGTTGACGGGTACCAGGCTACCCCGTTTGGGGAACTGGTAACGAACGGTCAAACCGTGTGGACAGGCTTCGGGATGGACTTCGGGGCCTTCGGCTTCACAGTGCGTCGGATGACGCAGGTCAAGTGCCCAGAAGGGGAGGTCCATGTAATGGCAGGCCATGTCACCCAGAGTCCCCTGGCCGAACTGCCACCAGCGACGCCACTGTGCGGGATGATAACGACCGGCGGCATAGGGACGCTCAGGTGCAGGACCGAGCCAGAGATCCCAGTTCAGATTCTTTGGTGGATCCTGAGTTTCAGTCGGTAGATCGCCGCCGCCCCAGCCTTTTCCAACCCAGACGTGAACTTCACCGATATCGCCCAGAACTCCGGATCGTACAATCTCAACAACGCGACGGTAATTATCGCCGGCGTGAATCTGAGTTCCCAGCTGTGTGGCAACGCCGTGCTTCTTCGCCTCTTCAGCGATGATACGTGCTTCCTGTACGGTGTGCGTCAGCGGTTTTTCACAGTAAACGTGAAGTCCTTTGCGAATAGCACGAATCGTGGCGGGGGCGTGATGATGGTCGGTGGTGCCGATGACGACGGCGTCAATCTTTCCATCTTCGCTTTCCAGCATCTCGCGGTAGTCTGCATAGCGACGGGCATCCGGTAAGCTGGATCCTGCTCGATCGAGGTAATTCTGGTCAACGTCTACCAGGGCGACGATGTTCTCACTTTTGACACCCGCGACATCGGCTGCAGCGCGGTTTGCAGTCCCGATACAGGCGATATTCAGTTTTTCATTCGCGGACTTCGAAGCAGCGGGAGCCAGCCCCGTCCAGAGTCCTGTAGAAATTGCAGCGGCGCCGGCAGTCGTGCTTTTCAGAAACTCACGACGGCTGAAGTTTGAATTCTTTTGCATTAATCAGTCCCATAAACAGAGGAAGGCCGCGGTTCGTCTCGGCCTGTGGAGTGATGATTAATTGACGTTCAAAAGTCAATTCTCCCGGTTCGCACCAGGTCTGCCCCAGACTTCATACGCTTCTGGCCTGAATCCGCTGGAGATTTCAGCCGTTTATTGTAATTCGATTCACTCTGGAGCAGTGCATCTATAATTTAAGATTCCTTATTTATAGTAAATGGTATCCTGACTCAAGACCATTCCAGTTGAGCAATCTTTTACAGTTTCCGCGAGAATCCAGGTGCCTGTACTGACGCTTCTGAAAGAGTATTCTGAGGCAGTTACTGTGCGGGATTTCCTGTCGATTTCTGGATGAGATAGACCATCATAGGACCGCGTTCGACATCGCCCTCGACGATTTTGACATCGACCGTCTGATCCCCTTTGTGCAGGGTGACATTTTTGAAAACATGTTCGGACTGGTCTGCGGGGACGACCGAATGAAAGAGGTCATTTCCGACCTTCATCGTTAACTCGGCCTGCATGGGTGGCTGCGACTTTGAGAACTGTACCTTGAGGTCATAGGTGCCATCTTCTTCCACTGTAATCAGCCAGACCCCGCGGGCGTCGCGCGTCCAGCCTTTTCCCTTGGGGCCGTTGTAGCGCCAGTCCTGACGTGTCAGAACCGTTGTCGTTTCTTTGGGATTCCCGACATGAATGCGCGGCGGAGCGTAATTATCGGGCCGGGTATGACTCACATCGGCAAACCACTGGTCATACTGTTTTGTCAGCCGTTTGGCGACCGCGGGTTTCGTCTGTGCCAGATCTTGACGCTCACCCGGATCGTCGCTCAGCTGAAACAGTTTGCCGGGCACATCCGGTTTGGAAAAAGTCATCTTGTAATTCTGTGTCACGACTGCGGCATTCGTCCGCGGCGTCGGTTCATCACCTCGATGCCACTGCAGGAACAACGCCCGCTCAGGCCAGTTTTCCGCTTCATTTTTGAGCAGCGGCAGAATGTTTTTTCCGTCCAGTTTCAATGCTTCCGGTTTGGAAACGCCAGTTGCTGCCAGGATCGTGGGGAAGATATCGTAGTGGGCTGCAATCCGACCATTGACGGTTCCCGGCGTGAGTTGAGCGGGCCAGTGTGCCAGCAGCGGAGAACGTATGCCCCCTTCATTGACACTTCCTTTCGCCCCCTGGTGCGGACCGACATACCGTGGACCATTGGGACCGTTATCGTTGAGGAACAACACCAGTGTATTGTCATAGGCGCCGATCTCCTTCAAACGGGCAAACAGGCGTCCGATATTCTGATCGATATTTTCGATCATCGAGAATACGCGTGACGTTTTATCGAACAGCTTTTCATTTTTCCGTTTGGGATTCAGGGTATAACCGTACGCGTCTTTGAGATCCATCGCTTTGTACTTCTCTCGCAGCCCTTCGGGAACGTCATCGAAAGGGCCGTGGGGCGCGTTCGTAGCCAGATAGATAAAAGTGGGCCTGTTATCCGCCTCGTTCTGCTCGATGAATTTCATGGCATGGTCGAAATAGATATCGGTGCAATAACCTTTCATCTGTTTTTTTTCGCCGTTATGAAACAAAACCGGATCGGTGTATTTGCCTGCTCCTTCAGGTGGATCGCTGGGCTGACCAATGCCGCCGCCACGATGGACGAGCACTTCCTGGAAGCCCTGGTCCTGGGGCCGCATGGGATAGCTGTCTCCCAGATGCCATTTACCGAAAATTCCGGTTCGGTAGCCTGCGGGTTTCAACACCTCGGCGATGGTGACCTCTTCCGGCTCCAGCATGGCTCGTCCAATGTAAGTATCGATAGCACGGGTGCGATAGTTATAGCGGCCCGTCATCAGGTTGGCCCGAGTCGGCGTACAGACGGGACTCACATAAAAACGGCTCATCCGCGCGCCGCCGGCTGCCATCTTATCGAGGTTAGGGGTATTGAGAATTTTATTTCCCAGAAATCCATAGTCCCAGCCCCCCTGATCATCGGTCATGATCAGAATCACATTGGTATGCTGAGCGGCAGACAGAGCAGCAGGGGAACCGAGGCAGAGTACCAGCAGCAGTCCTGCCAGACTGCGGTTGTAGAAAGTTCTCATGTTGTCAAATCCAGGGGCGAGGATAAAAAAAGGGGTGCAGAATCCGGACGCAGACCCCCTGAATTCGAGATACGGAATATCCCCGGGCAGAGGCGCCTGATATAATCTCAAGTCTATGCTTTTGGTCTACCCACTGCAAACAGTTTATGGGAATCCGCCTTAGATCAGGAGAGATCCGAAACCCCTTAACACCGCGAGAATGAACATGCACCAGCCGCGCTCTTACTGTCTGATGTTCTGCTGCGTCCTCAGTTGTCTGACGGTCCTGCCCCAGTTGCAGGGTGCCGAAGAACAACCCAACATCCTGTATATCATGTCCGACGATCATGCCGCCCATGCGATTGGCGCTTATGGCAGTCGACTGGCTGAGTTGAATCCCACGCCGACTCTGGACCGGATTGCGCAGGAAGGAATCCTGCTCAAAAATGTTTTCTGTACTAATTCAATCTGTACGCCCAGTCGGGCTACGATCATGACCGGTCAATATTCGCATGTGAATGGCGTCACGACGCTGAACGGTGCAATCCCACCAGAAAAGCAGCATCTGGCACGGCTCATGAAGCAGGCAGGATACGAAACGGCGATGGTCGGCAAATGGCATTTAAAGAAAGAGCCCGCGGCCTTTGATTTTTATACGGTACTGCCCGGACAGGGAAATTATTTCAATCCCCTGTTTCGTGTCCGCGGTCCTCAGCCCTGGCCGAAAAACGAATTTCGAGTGGCCGGATATGACTCGAAACATTCGTCGGATGCAATCACGGATATCTCGCTGAAATGGCTCAAAAACCGCGAACAGAAACAGAAGCCATTCTTTCTGATGCATCACTTCAAAGCCCCTCACGATAATTTTGAGAATGCAGAGCGTTATGACTGGCTGTACCAGGATGCCACGATCCCTGAACCGGCTTCCCTCTGGCAACGCGGCCAGCATGGCCCGTTAAACAAACCCCTTTATGGGACTTCCGTCGGCCCTCGCAATGAACGGCGGAATATGGGACATCACATGTTTGTGGATCCAAGCCTCTCAGAGGAAAAATACACACGTGAAGCCTACCAGCGTTATCTGAAAAAGTTTCTCCGTTGTGTCCGGGGAGTCGATGACAATATCAAGCGACTGCTCGATCACCTGGAACAGACGGGGGAGTTGGATAATACGATCATTGTTTACACGGCTGATCAGGGTTTCATGCTGGGCGAGCACGACTATATTGACAAGCGGTGGATGTATGAAGAGTCGCTGCGCATGCCGTTCATTGTCCGCTACCCGAAATGGATCAAAGCGGGATCGACCAGCGATGCGATCATCAATAACGTCGATTTTGCTCCCACACTGCTGGCGATGGCGAATGTGGAAAAACCGGATTTCATGCAGGGACGTTCCTTTCTGCGGATTCTCAAAGGTGAGCAGCCTCCCGCCGACTGGAAGCAGGCCTCTTACTATCGTTACTGGATGCACATGGCTCACCATGATAACCCGGCCCATTACGGAATTCGCACGCAGGACTTTAAGTTGATTTTCTTTTATGGATTACCGCTGGATGCCCCCGGTTCTGTGAAGCAGCCCACCGAAGCATACTGGGAACTCTACGATCTGCGAAACGACCCTCATGAAATGCAAAATGTGATCGCGGATCCTCAATATCAGTCAACGGTCAAACAGCTGAAACTACAGCTCGATCAGTTAAAAACTGAGGTGGGTGATACGGATGAAAACTATCCCGAGCTGAAAGCACGCCGCGATGCATCCTGAACGCTGACACACACCCTCTCGATTTAAATCGGATAGATGAACGGTGCCAGTCCGCTGCCGCTGATGAAGACCAGCAGTCCAATCAACAGCAGCGCGATGATGATCGGCGCGAGCCACCACTTTTTGTTGTGACAGAGAAAGTCCCAGAACTCGACGACAATCCCGGGCGCGGGCTGTTCGGACTGCGTTTGAAATTCCGCCTGCGTTTTCTCATCGGCTGCGGGTTCTGTTGAGTCTGAATCTGTCATCTGCTGACCTGAGTATTTGAGCGCGATTAAAACTGCCGAAAATAATCTTCGGGGGAACGTGTTTCTGTTTTGGGTTTCCAGTACGTGCTGGTTTCGGAATCGAAGCGTTTCTCGATGAGCTTTCGACCTGACAGTCTGATAATTAACCCCACGGGTGTGATCACGAGATAATATACCACAGCAATTAACAGGCAGGAAACCAGCCAGCGGAGTGGATAAAACAGGAGCATCCACAAAAGATACACGGGCCGCATCGAGTTCGGTGTCAGCCAGGCGACAGATAGCACAACCAGTGCAACGCCGAACAATGTACTCGAGAGAAGCCCTGGTGCCCCAGGCTGTAAGCAAAATGCGCCTCCCAGCATAAACAGACAGGCCAGCGCAACTGCAAACATACGCAGTTCGCGCCTGTGGGGATTCCAGTTGATTTCGATGAGCGTCATACGGTGTTTATTCATCCGATCATTATCTTCAGTCAATTGTCACGCCCACTGGCTGTTTCCGGGCTGCCTGCATCTGCTCTGCTGACTGTTCCGATTTCATCACCACAAAATGTTCGAGAACCAGCACGTCCAGGCCGGTCGACATAAAGCAGTGCCACGCGTCCTGGGGAGTGCACACGGGAGGTTCACCGCGTACGTTGAAACTGGTGTTGATCAGTAAGGGGACCCCGGTCAGTTTTTCAAACTCAGAGATCAACTGATAGAAGAGACCATGCCGCTCGGCATCAATGGTCTGCAGGCGAGACGAACCATCGACGTGAGTGACGGCGGGGATATTGACTTGTGGCTGGACCTGCGCCAGTTGCAGCATATACGGGCTCTCGCATCGCTCGGGAAAATCGAAGTAGTCGGTAACACGCTCTCGTAAGACTGCAGGAGCAAAGGGACGGAACGATTCGCGATATTTGATTTTTTGGTTCAACATCGACTGCATCTGCGCACTGCGTGGATCGGCGACAATGCTGCGTCCGCCCAGTGCCCGGGGACCGAATTCCATCCGCCCCTGGAACCAGCCGACGACTTTTTCTTCCGCCAGTAATCTGGCGACTTCACTACAAAGCTGCTGGTCGTCAGAGAGACAATGGTAAGTAATCTGCTGCTGATCCAGAAACTGTTGAATCGCTGCATCACCAAAGCGCGGCCCCAGGAAACTGCCGCGCTGCTGGTCCGTTGTGTGGGTTATTCGCGGCTGATTCAAGAGCTGGTGCCAGATCAATTGAGCCACTCCAAGTGCGCCTCCCGCATCGCCGGCCGCTGGTTGAATCCAGACTTCATCAAACGGCCCTTCCCGCAGGATCCTGCCATTCGCCACACAGTTCAATGCAACCCCACCAGCCATACAGAGCCGCGTCTGCTGCGTCTCCATATGCACGTGTTGAACCATCCTGAGCAGGATTTCTTCGAGTACAACCTGAATCGAAGCCGCCAGATCTTTGTGTTGTTGTGTAATCTCCGTTTCCGGTTGACGGGGAGGACCACCAACCAGTCTGTGAAACCGGGTGGAGGTCATTGTCAGGCCATGACAGAAGTTGAAGTAAGAGAGATCCAGGCGGATCGAGCCGTCGGCTTTGATGTCGACCAGTTTCTCCCGGATCAGATCAGCGAATCGCGGCTCTCCGTATGGAGCGAGCCCCATCAGCTTATATTCCCCTGAATTGACGCGAAAGCCACAGTAATAAGTGAATGCAGAATACAGTAAGCCAGGGGAGTGCGGATAATGCAGCTCGCTCTGTATCTTGATTCGATTTCCTTGACCGACTCCATAAGCGGCGGTAGCCCACTCTCCCACACCGTCGACTGTCAGGATCGCTGCTTCTTCAAAAGGAGAAGGGAAAAACGCACTGGCGGTGTGAGATTCGTGATGCTCACAGAAGACGATGCGTTTCTGATATTTGCCCTGCAGTTCCCGTTTGATGATGCGGGGTAGATGTAATTTGGTCTGCAGCCAGTTGGGAATCGTATTCAGAAACGCGCGAAAACCAAAAGGAGCGAAAGCCAGCGTGGTTTCGAGCAGCCGCTCAAATTTCAGAAACGGTTTTTCATAGAAGCCTGCATAGTCAATTTCGTCTGCGGAAAGACCGGCTTCGCGTAGGCAATATTCGATCGCCAGTGAGGGAAAAGAAGCGTCCTGCTTAACGCGAGTAAAGCGCTCTTCCTGGGCCGCGGCGATAATTTCACCATCGACAATCAGCGCTGCTGCCGAGTCGTGGTAGAATGCCGATATACCCAGAATAGCGGTCATAAAATACTGCCTGATTGGAGCCAGAACACACAGTCCCTGCGAAGAAAATAGTAAGCTCCAGTATTACATACCTCAAACGAGCTGCAAGACTGAATGCTCTGATCGGAGGGGAATTGAAGATGGAATGGCTCAACAACACGGATGAGACTAGCTCTACCAGCCTGTCATCAGGGCTGCACGTAATCTATAATTTAACCTCGACAGACATCCCCCAGCTTCTCACTGAGACAACAATCATTTGAGGTTTCGATATGCAACACTTGCGATTTTCTCTCCCTCTGCTGCTTCTACTCCTGGTTATCTGTGGCCCCCCCCCTGCACCAGCGCAGGAGAGCGAGCCGAAATATAAAACGATTGCTGATATTTCTTATCGGACTGAGGCAGACACCGCGCAGGATGAATACATGCGTGAACGCTGCAAACTTGACCTGTACTATCCCACGACGATCAAAAACTTTCCCACGGTCGTCTGGTTTCATGGGGGCGGTTTGAAAGGGGGCGGAAAGCAGATTCCCAAAGCGCTGCGGGATCAGGGTATTGCCGTTGTGGGTGTCAACTATCGATTATTCCCCAAAGCGAAGAAGCCGGCGTACCTGGAAGATGCGGCCGCAGCGGTTGCCTGGACCTTTGAGAACATCAAGAACTGTGGTGGTGATCCCAACCTGATTTTCGTGGCCGGACATTCTGCGGGCGGCTATCTGACCAGTATGCTCGGCCTCGATCGACGCTGGCTGGCGGCACATGAGATTGATGCCAATCAAATCGCAGGACTGATCCCTTACAGCGGACACTGCATCACCCATATGACAGTCCGGGAAGAAATGGGCATCGGCCGCGACCAGCCTGTCATTGATGACATGGCTCCTCTGTACCATGCCCGCAAAGATGCACCGCCGATCCTGTTGATCACAGGAGACCGGGAACTGGAATTTCCGACGCGCTATGAAGAAAACGCTTACCTCAACAGTCTGATGAAGGTCGTCGGCCACAAAGAGACGCAGCTGTTTGAACTGGATGGATTCACACATGGTACGATGGTGGACCCCGGGCATCTGCTGGCGTTGAAAGAGATCAGGCGAATCGTCAAGGCGCGCAAACAGGATGCAGCACAGAAATAAATCAGCGCCGGGCACGCAGTCGGAGTGCGTTACTGATCACGGAGATCGAACTGAAGCTCATCGCGGCAGCCGCAATCATCGGACTGAGCAGTGCATGGATGCCGAAGAAGGGAACCAGGATCCCTGCGGCAATCGGAATACCGAGCGCATTGTAGCCGAAGGCGAAGACCAGGTTCTGATGGATGTTCCGCATCACGAGCCGACTCAGGTCGATGGCATCAACGACGCCTCTTAGATCTCCTTTCACCAGGGTGACCTCGGCACTTTCGATGGCGACATCGGTACCGGTTCCCATCGCGATCCCCACATCGGCTTCCGCGAGCGCCGGTGCATCGTTGATGCCGTCCCCGGCCATCGCCACTTTGTGACCTTTTTTGCGCAGGGCTTTGATCTTTTCATACTTATCCTGCGGTTTGACGCCAGCTTCGACATCATCGATATTCAATTGTCGGGCGACTGCCCGGGCGGTCTTTTCGTTGTCACCGGTGACCATCACAATTGAGAGCCCGAGTTCATGCAGCTTGCGAATCGCCGGTTCGGTGGTTTCCTTTATCGGGTCTGAGACCGAAAGAAAGCCAGCAAAAGTACCATCAATGGCAACAAAGATAACCCCCTGCCCCTGCTCACGGAGCTCGTTCGCCTGCGACATCAACGCGTCATCAATGCTAATGGAATTGTCTTCCAGCATCGCGGCACTACCGATCAACACCAGCTTCCCCTGGACGTTGCCTTTCACGCCGGCTCCCGTTACGGAATCGAAATCCTGAACTTCATCGAGTTGAATCTCCCGCTCTTTCGCAGCCTGCACGACTGCCTGCGAAAGAGGATGTTCGCTATGCTGTTCCACGGCGGCGGACCACTTTAACAGCTCGTCTTCGTTCAGGTCTCCCGCAGGCACACATTGAGTCAAGCGGGGCTGGCCTTCGGTCAGTGTCCCTGTCTTATCGACCACGATGGTATCGACCTTCTGAAGTGTCTCCAGGACTTCTGCGTTTTTGATCAGAATCCCCTGCTTCGCCCCACGGCCGACGCCTACCATGATCGACATTGGAGTTGCCAGCCCCAGTGCACACGGACAGGCGATGATCAACACAGCCACGGCGTTGATGAGCGCATACGCCAGCCTGGGTTCAGGTCCCAGCCAGCTCCAGAGCAGAAAGGTAATTACGGCAGTGCCCAGCACCACCGGTACGAAGACCGCAGCGACGGAATCGACCACGCGTTGAATGGGAGCACGACTGCGCTGCGCAGTGGAGACCATCTGAATGATCTGTGAGAGCAGAGTCTCCCCGCCCACTTTTTCGGCTTTCATCAGAAAGGATCCAGTCTGGTTCACCGTTCCCCCGATGACATCGGCCCCCTGCTCCTTGGAGACGGGAACCGGTTCGCCGGTAATCATTGATTCATCGATCAGGCTCTTGCCTTCTTCGACGATGCCATCCACGGGCACCTTTTCGCCGGGACGCACGCGCAGCAGATTTCCCGCTTCGACTTCTTCCAGGGGAATATCGCGTTCTGCTCCATCGACGACCAGATGCGCGGTAGGAGGCGCGAGAGCCAGCAGTTCCCGGATCGCGGAATTTGTGCGTTTCCGCGCCCGCAGTTCCAGCATCTGCCCCAGCAGTACGAGTACCGTAATCACTACGGTCGCTTCGAAGTATAATTCGACCGAGCCATGTTGTCGAAACGACTCGGGAAAGATCCCCGGCGCCAGTAACGCGATCACACTGTAAATGTAAGCAGTGCCCGTTCCGATGCCGATGAGCGTGAACATATTCAGGTTCATGCTCACAATCGATTTATAAGCCCGCTTATAGAGAGGCCAGCCGGCCCAGAACACGACCGGTGTACTGAGCAGAAACTGGATCCAGCCTGAGGTTTTCGCGGATATCCAATCATGAACGGGAACGCCCAGCATGGGGAGCATGGCCAGCAGAAAGACGGGAAGCCCCAGGATCAGACCGCCCCAGAAGCGGCGGGACATCAGCTCGTATTCGGCGACCTCCTCAGCTGAGTCTTCCTGTTGCGGCATGATCGGTTCTAGATCCATGCCACAGATGGGGCAACTGCCTGGCCCTTCCTGTTCAATCTCCGGATGCATGGGACAGGAATAGATCGTACCGGCGGGAACCTCTGCAGGAGCTTTCTGATGCTGCCCGTGATGCTGATGTCCGCCGTCGCCGTGTTCTTCGTGATGACAACAGCCCGATTTCTGTTCAGATTCAGGCTGCTGTTCATGGTGGCACTCCTCTTTTGCGGGAGCATCTTCATGTTGGTGTTGCGCCAGAAATTTGTCACGGCAGCCCTGGCTGCAGAAGTACCAGGTCTTGTCGTCCACGGTCGCGTTGAGAGCGGTCGATTCGTCGACCTGCATGTGACAAATCGGATCTGTGGCCGTCATTTAATACCTGCTTTCTGTGACTGCTTACCTCATTGTTTGAGTCGGGCCTGTTCCTTCTGAATCATCTTCTCTTTTAGACTCGTTGAGCCGCCTGGTCCGAACACCTTGAAGGCATGAAATACCAGACCGATCCCCCAGCCTCCCAGAGGCCAGATAAACCAGTAGTTGTCGGGAGAGCGAGTCAGGTTCAAAGTAATCAGACCAGCATTCACGAGGACGTAGACTCCGGCGTGAATCGCGAACCCCATTTTCTTCTCAACCCGTTCTTTCGCCAGTTGGTAATTTTCATCTTGTTCAGACATGATTCTTCTCCTGTCAGTCTCTGAATTTATACCGCAGTCTGTCGTAAAAAAACAGCTCGAAACAGGGGCGGTAGCCCTGCACCTGTTTTGAAATGCAAGTCCCATGCCAACCCGAAGCTGTCCCGATTCCGTTGATTCAAAAGCCTTACTCGAACAGGGTTTTTCAAATACCACCTACCCTCAATAAAAAACGGTTGCTGATCCGCCAGAATGCAGGCTCAGCAACCGTTATCAGTCGTCATTTAAAATTGCAGATCTTTAATCCTGGGACAGGTCCAGTGAAAGACTGATCTGACTGTTTTTACCAGCCTGCTGTATCTGCAGCGGAAGCTTCCACTGCGTCGAATGCTGTTTGCATAAGCCCCCTACGCCATCGCGACAGTAGCCGAAGCGCAGATTCAATAGATAAGTTCCAGAGGCAGCATCCAGAGCCGGAAGTTCCAGAGTCAGTTGATCTCCTTTGACCGTCCCCTTCCCTGTAGCGATTGTTTTTCCGGAAGCATCTGCGGATTTCAAGGAAAACTTAATAGGTGCCAATGGCGAAAGCTTATAGTCTGTGGGGAGTTTGGGAGTGACAGTCACCTTGATGGGCTTTCCTGCCGCAACGGTTTGTGCAGAGGCGTTCAGCGCAGCTGCCGATGTCGCCGCAAAGCTGTCTCCAGAAGTCTTTGGTAATTCCGGAGGCGTCAGTCCCTGCACTTTGAATTCACTGACCTGATCATTATCAAGATTGACAACACAGATCCGGTGATTGTTAGTATCTGCAACAAACAGACGGTTTCCGACTTTGGCCAGGCCTGACGGTTCAGAAAATTCGGCAGGCTTCAGACTCTTGCCATCTTTGCCGGTTCCCAGAAACGTTTTGACTTCGTTCGTTTTAAGATCGATGGTCTTCAATTTGTGATTGTAAGTATCTGCGATAAACAAGCGACCGTTATCGAACAGAACCCCCAGGGGATGCTGCAGACGGGCCTTATCGCCGATACCATCCTTGTCTCCGAACTCAAACAGAGAACGACCACGTTCCAGATCGGAAGTTCCGGCGATGGTACTGACGGTCCCCTGCTTTGTGTCCACTTTGCGTACTGCAGAGCCTTCACTGTCGACGACATAGAAGATGTCTCCATCAACGGCGATGCCTGATGTCTGTGCAAAAGCGGAAGTATCAAGGGGGCCGTTGGTGATATCTTCTCGACCGGAGCCGGCGTAGACGCCGATTTCATCTGAGCCGAGTTTGTGCGACCAGATCTGATGTGGGCCCGCCATACAGATATAGAGCGTGCCATCAATCTCAGCCAGTGCCCAGGGACTGTTGAGCGCTGTCGTTCGCAGTTTACCACCAGGCTTACGGGTACGGGCCTGTTCCCCTGTGCCCGCCAGAGTCGATACCTGTTTCTGATCGAGATCAATTTTGCGAATCAGGTGATTTTCGGTATCGGCGACATAGAGAGTATTGCCGACCAGGGCCATGCCCTGGGGATGATCAAAAGCCGCGGTTTTATAATCACCGTCTTTATTGCCGATCTGACCGGAGCCGATCACATCCAGCAATTTCCCATCGAGAGAAGAGACAACAATGCGGTTGTGATTACTGTCTGAGATAAAGAGTCTGTTGTGCGCTTCGTCAGCCAGCAGTTTGCCTGGAAATTTGAGAGGCGTTGGTTTCAGCTTGGTCGATTCCAGTTCGAAGTGCACGGGAGTTTCATCGAGCGTTCCCTTGGCACGGTGGTAAGCTATGACCTGTTCCAGAACTTTGTCGAGCAGTTCGCGATTGCCTTCTCCTGAAATATGTCCGCAGTAATTACCTTCCGGATCGATGAGCACCATCGACGGCCAGGCACGTACGCCGTACTTGCGCCAGACGGTCATGTTGGAATCATTGATCACGGGATGCTTGATTTCATAACGCTGGATGGCCCGGCGGATGTTATCGGTCTCTTTTTCGTTATCGAATTTTGCAGAATGACAGCCGATAACGACCAGTTCGTTCGGATATTTCTTTTCCAGGTAAGCCAGATCAGGTAGCACGTGCATGCAGTTGATGCAGCAGTAGGTCCAGAAGTCGATGAGAACGACTTTTCCTCGCAGATCTTTGAGGGTTATCTCACCAGCAGAATTCAACCATTCCGTACCTCCGTCCAGGCTGGGTGCCGGCGGACGATTCGGGAACGGATTTTTCATTAACGGCCCGGACTCTGTATCTGTTTTTTCTTCTGTCTGTTTTTTGGCTGGTGCGGGCGACTTCTCATCTGCGTGGACTGTCGACAATCCTGATCCGCAGACAGTCATCCATGCTACAAGAAGTACGGTGAGGAGGTAGAATTGTTTCAGAAAAGCCTGCTTTCCCGGCATGCCTGATTCTCCTGTTTAGGTTGGCGTCTATGAGGTGGGTCTATCAATTCTGATATCAGCTTGCGCGAGGCGCACACTCTTATTGTAGAGACCCAGACAGGGAGGGGAACAGCCCAGCTCACAAATTTCACGGACCAATCCAGATTCGCTTATTGATCATAACCCACTGACACGGATTATGTTGCGACCAGGACGCTCGACTTACTCGTGACGGAGTGCTTCGATCGGATCGAGTTTGGCAGCGGAGATCGCAGGGTAAATTCCGGAGAGAATTCCGATGGTCACCGAGATACCAAAGGCAACCGGCAGACTCCAGAAGGCGATCTGTGGCTGCAGGTCGAAGAACATGCGGCCCACATCCGAACCTGCAGTGCCGCCTTCCATCACGAAGTTCTGCACGAACCACTGGATGCCCAGGAAGGTGACGGGGGTCAGCAGACCAAATGCGACGCCAATGAGACCACCTGATCCTGCAAGTACGATCGTCTCGGTAAGGAACTGTTCGATGATGTCCCGTTGACGGGCCCCCAAGGCGCGGCGGACACCAATTTCACGGGTGCGTTCGGTCACGGTGGCCAGCATGATATTCATAATACCGATGCCGCCCACCACCAGACTGATGGCGGCAATGGACCCGAGCACGACGTTAAAAATCATACGAATCTGTTCTGCCTGTTTGAGCAGTTCCAGCGGCACGACAACCGCGTAATCTTTATTACGGGGATGTGACTGTTCCAGCGTTTCCCGAATCGCCTGCGCGGTGGGGAGTACTGTGTCTTTGTCACTTACACGCAGGGTGATCTGATTCAATTCGATATGCTCGGCCGTCATACTGCCTGCCTGCCGTTTGATATCGAGGTCACCTTCACGCGCCTGCAGGGTTTTGATAGGGATGTAGACGTCTTTGTTATAGTCCTGCCCGGAGAGGCTGCCTCCGATGGCTGCAGAAGCGGTGCGGTCTTTCGTCACTCCCACAACGGTGTAGAACATGGGACCGATGCGAATCGATTGTCCGAGCGGGTTTTCATACTTGAAGAGTTTGTTGGCGACTTCGTTGGCAACCACTGCGACATTGAGCAGTTTATTCTGATCACTGGCAGTCAGAAAACGGCCTGCAGCCAGATCAAGGTGATTCATCCCCATGTACTCAGCGGTACAACCTACGACGCGGGCATTCATGGCTTCTTTGAGGAATCGCACTTCACGATCGACTTCCCGGATGGGAGCCGCGTTGACAATCGTGGGTAGAGTTTCTGTCAGAATTTTGTAATCAGAGCGCAACAGGCCATATTGCAGAACACGGGCGCTGCTGGATGTCTGTGCGACTTCGTCCGGTGGTTTGATACTGCGGACGATGACGTTGGTTGCCCCCAGTTCAAGTACCTGTTTCTGCGCCTGGGCGCTGGCACCTTCTCCAATGGCCAGCATGGCGATCACAGAGAAGACGCCGAACACAATCCCCAGCATGGTCAGGCCGGACCGCAGCTTATGCAGCAGCAGGCTTTTCATAGCAAGTCTGACAATGCGAATGATACGGGTCATGCGAGCGGCCTGAGGTAATTGGAAACGAGGTCGAAGGTAAGGGGTTTAATGCTTGGAGAATGAGGGTTCCTGAATGGTCTCACTCTCAATGAGACCATCCTTCATCATGATCTGCCGTTTGGCCTGTCTGGCGACTGTGGGCTCGTGAGTCACCATAATAATGGTACGTCCCTGGCCATTCAGATTATGGAGAATATCCATAATTTCCTCTTCAGTGGCGGAATCCAGGTTACCCGTGGGTTCGTCAGCGAGAATAATCTGCGGGTCATTCACGAGTGCCCGGGCAATTGAGACACGCTGCTGCTGCCCCCCGGAGAGCTGGAAGGGTCGGTGATCGAGGCGATCTCCCAACCCGACCATGCGAGCGAGTTCAGTGCACCACTCGCGTTCTTCACGTCCTATGGCGGGATAACCGGCCCGGTAGAGCAGGGGGACTTCAATATTTTCCAGCACCGTATACTGAGCAATCAGGTTGAACGACTGGAAGATGAAGCCGATCATGTCGTTACGCATCAGTGAGAGTTCATCGTCGTCCAGAGTGGAGACATCGCGTCCACCCAGGAAGTACTGTCCGCTGGTAGGGCGGTCGAGTGCACCAAGCAGGTTGAGCAGCGTACTTTTACCACTCCCCGAGGATCCCATGATGGCGACGAAGTCACCTTCGGGAAAATCGGTCGAGACTCCTCTCAACGCTTTCACCACCACGGAGCCCAGATCATAAAACTTGGTGAGGTCGACAACTTGAGCAGCCAGCCTCATGATCGCTGATCTCCGCCGGGTCGAGGTCCACCACCTCCGCCACCACCAGAGGGGGGACGCAGCTTGCTGATCTCGCCGGCATCAAGGAAACCATCCTTGTTGGTATCAAGTGAGTCAAAGCGTTCCTTGAGACGATCAGGGGCTTCCTCTTTAGAAACTTTTCCGTCTGAGTCTTTGTCGAAGCGTTGCAGGAAACCACCGCTGGCTGCCCCACCGCCGGCGGGTTTCTTGCCGGCGCCTGGAGATTTTCCAGCAGCAGAACCTTTACCGGCTCCGGCTGCTGCAGCGTCTGTGGCGGCACCTTCTTTCTGTGCTTTCTTCTTATCCATCGCCAGCTTTTCTTCGAGTTCGATCAACTCATCTGCGAAGTGGGTTCGCGGATTGAGAATGACTTCCTCTCCAGCTTCTACACCGTCCTTCACTTCAATCATGGTATCGCTGGCCTGGCCGATCAGAATCTCACGGCGGACAGGTTTGTCACCGGAGGTCAGGACGAAGATGTAACGCTGATCGCCAATCGTGATGACCGACTGGACGGGAACCTGCAGCACGTTATCCCGCTCTTCGATGCGGATTTCGATTTCTGCAGTGAGGCCCGGTTTGAGTTTGGAAATGTCGGCACCATTGGGAACGATTTTAATGGTGGCCTTGTATTCTTTGAGGTCGGGACGCATCCAGTTGGAGGAGATCGGCACGGAAGAGACCTGATCTACAGTGCCTGCATAACGTTGTTCTGGGAAGGCATCGACGCGGATATCGACATCCTGGCCCTCTTCGATCATGCTGATCTTCGATTCGTGAATCCGGGCATCGACTTTCATTTTGGAGAAGTCGGGCAGTTGAATGATTGCCTGACGCTCGCGGACTTCCGTCCCTTCTTCGATGACGTCTTCACCGCTACCGCGGCGGCCACTGTTCTGATTCGCATAAACAACCTGACCGTTCTGAGGAGCGATCATTTTGCAGGCCTCGATCTGTTCGCGAATGCGGTCCAGTTCACTGCGTTCGACTTCATAAGTCAGCTGACTGGCTTTGAGCCGGGCATCGAACTGGGCCAGTGTGGCGATTCCCTGGCGTTTCACACGTTCCAGGTTCAGTTTCTTTTCATCAACATCTGCAATCAGCTCTTTTTCTTTCCGCCGCTGAACATAATCTTTTTCCACTTTGAGATCTTCTTTGGCGATTTCCAGGTCGATCTCGGCTTTAACGACGGTGATGCGGTCGGCTTCGACATCGTTCTGATTTTTATAGCCTTTCTTGGCAATCCGTTTCGAGAACTCAAAGTTCTCCTCGGCCCGCTGCAGATCTTCACGGGCCTTGGTGACAGCACCTTCTTTGACATTCAGATCGCGTTGTGATTCGCCCTTCTGGAACTTCTCCAGATCGAGTTTGGCCAGATCGAGAGCCAGCTGGGCTGCAGAGGCATCACTTTCATTTTGAGTTTTCTGGATAGCGACATTTTCTTCAGCCTGTTTGAGTTCGGCCTCGGCCTGTGTCACCTGGATCTGCTGCTGCTTTTCCTTATCGACCAGCGCGGATGAATCGAGTTCGCAGACCAGTTCGCCAGCTTTGACCATGGTTCCTTCCGGAACAATACTGATGATGGTTGTGAAGCCTTTGACTTTGCTGGACAGGGTCACGTTATTCAGACTGTCGAGCTGACCGCGTTCCGTGACCGACACACGGAATGCGCCGCGTGTCGCCTGGTCAGTAATATATGTGGTGTTCTTTTTCTGTCCGCTGGAGAAGGCAGAGAACAGTGGCGTGCGGACTGCAGGTACCAGAAGTACTACAGCTCCCATGATCAGAATTGCCAGGAGGAAAAGCGTTCCCTTGTTAGGGAGCCTGCGCTGTCGTTTTGTTTTCTGTGGAGAGTGCATTGAGTTCTGCTGCTGGTCGGAAGACGACTGGTTGGATGTCTTCTGTTCCAGTGATTCCTGTTGAGTCTGTTGGTTCTGGGGGGAGTTGGCGGTGCTCATTGGTAGGTCTTATCGTTCCCGCGCGGTGTTGGTAGAAATCATCTTCCCAAATGCCATTGGCATCTATCTCCATAATACCCATATCTCGATAGATGTTAAGTCGGTTTTGTTCATAATTTACCCAGTTACTGATTAAACTGTTTTGTGCATCGAGTACCGATGATAACGCATTTAACAGGTTTAACCCCTGGTTTCGCCCTGCCTGAGCAGGATCGGAAGTAGCTTCCACCGCACTGTCATACTGTAACGCAGCCAGGCGGATCTGGACCCGAGATGTTTCGAAGTTCTGACGCAACACATTCAGCTGTCGCCAGCTGCGTCTGATGTCAAACTTGATGTTATCCTGGGCTTCCATGAAGGTACGACGTTGTCGCTGGTAATTGATTTGAGATTCCCGATAGGCATTTCTCTGCTGTACTAATGACAATGGAGCCGTAAATTCCACCCCCGCCCGCAAACTGGCCTGACTACCGCGGAAGTCCAGAGGCCGGTTTTTACCGAGCGGAGTACTTACGTCTCCATCGACTACAACATTTAACACCGCTTCGAGCTCATTAGACCGCACTTCCATCAATCTTCTGGTATCCATCACGAAAGCACGCTCATTCATCAGGTCGAGACGATTATCCAGACCGATGCGAACCGCTTCGGTGATATCCATGTTAAATGGTTCCAGGGTAATGAGTTCCACACGCAGTCCAATCTCAATCACCTGCAAGCCCTGTGAAATTCTGAGCATGTCTTCCCGCAGGTTGGCCATTTCCAGAATTATTTTCTTTTTCTGGTCATTTGAGAGATTATCTTCGCTCAGAAAGCCCCTCAGACCATCCAGGCGACTCTGCAATTCCTGAATCTCTTTTCGCACGCCTGAGTACAAACGTATATCATTAGCGGAACCCTGGCGGACCCGCTCCCGGTCCTCATCAGTCTCGAACCGACGTTTTCGCAGTGCCAGAATGTCTTCAGGAACACCCTCGGTATTTTGTCCGAGCAGCATGTCAATATTCGCGATATCCTGTTCGAGGGTTTCCAGGGCATCCGTCTGCAGTTTTTTGATCAGTATCTCCAGACCATCGACAACTTTCAGCATGTCTGCTGTTGTGGGAGGAACTAAGTTGGGATCTTCCCAGTCTTCGACATAGACACTCGCCCAGACCTCGACGTAATCGTAAATTTCCTGTTCAATTTCCGGCAGGAGAGGATCGATCAACTGGAAGGGTTTCAGCAGTGATTCGTCGATACTCATCGGCATATCGGGTGGCAGGCCCATGAAGATTTTGAAGCTGCCCAGTGAGTCCTGGTACTGACGTTCGATGGAACGCAGACGATTGACGGATTGTGCCAACCGCGTTTCCAGCTGAGCAACATCCAGCGTGACGACTTCGGTGCGAATTCGTGAGATGAGTTCATTGACGGTTGCCTGGTAAGCATCTGCATCACTGAGTGCCAGCAGCATTTTTTCTTCTTCAGCACTCATCTCTCCTTTCCAGGAAAGCATCCGACTTTCATCATCGTATTCCATCTTCTCAACGAGTGCTGGAGGAATGATCCAGTTCTCGGGTAGTTCTTCCAGGCGTTCCTGTTGCACTTTGGGTTTCTGTGATGAGAGGGCGCGAAGAATTTCCACCTGACGTTCGAGCCGCTTAATGTTCCCGCGTTCGTTATAGATTACCTGCAGCTGTTGCAGCAGTTGCAGGAAGCCATTGCCGCCCCCCACGGTATCGGTAAAGAATATTTTACGGAAGCGAGCCAGGGTACGTGTCTGATAGAGCACGTTTCGTTCATCCTGGGTCAGATTGTTGAGGACCACCTTTCTGCCTGCTCCAAGCAACAGCGGCTGAACGAGCGAGTAAGAAAGCACACTTACGGAAGTGGTCTGATTGGATCCGGAGAACAGCCAGAGTGTGTTATTCGCCAGTTCGACGGCCCACTGGGCACCACTGGGCAGCATCTGATTCACACCAATGCGACTGGAGAGGTCGAGTTCCTGCGTTCCGTTGGACAAACGTCGCCGGTTGAGATCGACCTGCGGATTCTGTCCGCCGACTCCCAGATACTTCACGTCAAACTGGAATCGTCCGAACGTCAGATCGAGAGCAGACAGGAAGAGGTTTTCAATCTGGAACTGATATTCGCGACTGTTAATGTTCGCGATGTCGATGGCTTCCTGCAGCGTGACTTCTTCAAGCGCAGGCAGTTCGGTACCGGGAAGCGAATTCCCGGCCGCTGCCATTTCTGCACTTAACTCGGGAGAGATACCATACTGCACGAGCCAGTCCGGGTTTTCGATACTGAGTGCGCGACCAAATTTGTGCCAGCTTTTGTAACCCTTTTTACACTGTAACCAGTGCATGTAGACATTGGCGGCAGGGTCATCGGGAGGCAGCGGTTCGTGATTGGGATCATAGGGATCATAGAAACGACTGCGCGGATCGGGCTCGACGTCGTAGCGGGGAAGTTCCCAGGCTGGGTCGTCGGCTTTTTCAGCCAGAATTTCATACGAATCCGCATTGGCCTGATCAGCCCAGAACGTGGGTGAGCAGCCGACCTGAATCAGGGACAGACCCGCCAGTAGCGCTACCGCCAGAGCTGACCTGAGTGATTCACATTGGGGATTGAATTTTGCGCGACTCATTTAAGAGCATCCATGACACTGAGTTTATCAAAAGCCGTGGTCCTGACAGGAAAGTTCCTCTTTCCCTTCAGGCGGCAGGAATATCACGTAAGGCATAAGGGGCAGGGGAGTCGGCAACGGTACGTACTGTTTCCCGTTGCGAACGTTGAACCTGGGCTGCTTTGAGTAATGTCTGCAGCATGCCGGTTAATTGACGGCGCTGATCCGGAGTGAGTGCGGCCAGCAGGCGTTGTGAAACGTTGCCGTGGTACTCTTTGACACGCTCCAGAATCAGGTAGCCTGCTTCTGTCACCTGCAGAACCCGTTTTCGACGATCCTGCTGAGACTGTCGGCGTACAACCAGTTGATCACTTTCCATCCGCTCGATCAGTGTGCAGATGTTGGATTCAGACTGACCCAGTTTGCGTGCCAGTTCCGACTGGGAGCAGCCGGATTCCCGAATGGCGTCAATCACCTTCAAGGCAGCATACCGAACTTCGTTAATCTCCAGGTGGGCAAAACTGTTATTCAATGCCGTGCGGATCATGTGAGCGGTGCGAATCAAAAGATCGACCTGTTCGACAAATTCCTGGTGCTGCAGTGATCTCCAGTCTTTCTCGCTTGCAGGAGAGATGGTCGCTGGTTGGTGATCCTGTTCCATATCGAGTCAGCCTCAATTCTGTATATGCGTCTGATGAGTGAGCCTGTAGCTATTTTCCACCGGGAGGCGCGAAGCCCCTTCTTCATATTTCGGACATGAAGTATTAGTATCTGAAGGAGTTATCGGCATAACCCGCAAAGTTTTACATAAGTAATGCCCGATTTCTGGTTGCACTTTCCCTCTCAGGAGTGAACAATCGAGTAAATCCGCCACAACACTTTGCATTCAAAACCCCTTCCGAGAGAGCCAGTTACATGACACGAAGCGCACTCAGTCGTCGAATGAACCTTAACTTTTTATTCCCCCTATTCACCCTGCTTGCCGCATTTATGCAAATCAATGCTGCTCATGCAGAATCAAAGCCGAATGTGGTTGTGATCTATGCGGATGACCTGGGATATGGGGATCTGGCCTGCTTCGGGCACCCCACGATCAAGACTCCCCATCTGGATCAGATGGCGGAGGAGGGAATGAAATTCACCCAGTTTTATTCTGCCGCTCCGGTATGTACGCCCAGTCGAGCCGCGTTATTAACGGGGCGCTATCCCATTCGATCTGGGATGTGCAGTGATAAACGCCGAGTGCTGTTTCCCGATTCAGGAGGCGGTATTCCAGCCAGCGAAGTCACACTGGCAGAAGCGATGAAATCAGCCGGCTATCGTACAGCGTGTGTCGGTAAATGGCACCTGGGTCATCTGCCTCAATTCCTGCCGACCAGCAATGGATTTGACAGCTATTTCGGCATCCCCTATTCCAACGATATGGACCGGGTCGCTGACCGTAAGATGGGTCGAAAGATCTTCCTCGATCCGAAGGTCAAATACTGGAACGTCCCCCTGATGCGGGACACGGATATCGTGGAACAACCTGCCGATCAGACCACAATCACCAAACGCTATACCGAAGAGGCGATCAAGTTTATCAAACAGGATCAGAAGCAGCCGTTCTTCCTGTACCTGGCCCACAATATGCCGCATGTGCCGCTGTTCCGCTCTCCGGCATTTGCAGACAAAAGTCTGCGGGGCCTGTATGGTGATGTCATTGAGGAGATTGACTGGAGCGTCGGTCAGGTACTGCAGACACTGCGCGATGAGGGACTGGACCAGAATACGATCGTCTGGTTTTCCAGCGACAACGGTCCGTGGCTCATCTTTGACGCCCAGGGAGGCTCAGCGGGCCTGTTACGTGATGGTAAAGGGAGCACCTGGGAAGGGGGCATGCGTGAGCCGACACTGGCCTGGTGGCCCGGTCATATTCCTGCGGGAACGGTCTCCCAGGAACAGGGGAGCACGATGGACATCTACACGACCTCCATCAAGCTGGCAGGTGGTGCTGTCCCCACAGATCGCGTTGTTGATGGTGTAGACCTCACTCCGGTTCTGACGCAGAGCGGTCCCGGCCCGCGCGATGAAATGGTTTATTATCGCGGCACAAAACTGATGGCGATCCGCAAAGGACCGTGGAAGGCACATTTCATCACCAAACCCGCATACGGCCGGGAACCATTTAAGGAACATGATCCGCCGGTACTATACCACCTGGAGCATGATCCTTCCGAAAAGTACGACGTCGCCAAGGATCATCCCGAGGTTATCAAAGAACTGAAAGCGGCTGCGGAGAAGCATCGCAAAACGGTAAAACCGGTGCCTTCACAGCTGGAAATTCCGCTCACTCAAAAGTGAGCGGCCCGGCTTACCAGTAGCAGATATACCGCGGTCCATCCTGGTCTTCGCCGACCCGGAAATGATGTTCTGCGCTGTGTTCTTCGCTGTGTGGCTGTGATCCCAGACGATCCCAGGCGGCACAGAACAGGGGCAGTTCGCCCGGCTCAAACCCCGCGCGGGGTGGTTCCAGTCGCTGATAGGAATCCTGAATCAGCGCCAGGGCTACATCGACCACATGTTTGTCGTAGTCTGGCTGAAACAGGAGAACTTCCAGCGCCTGCGCAGCCTGACGACAATGTTCCACTTCGGGATCGCGTAGACATTCAGAGGATTTGCGTTCGATAAACCGCAGGAGGCTGTCAAAACCGAACTGGTTCAGCAGCAGTTTCGTGCGGGGTTCACAGATTAATGCCAGTTTGATCTGTTCATGGAGTTCTTCGTCGACCTCACAGGGGATTGCCATCCGGCCGTAATCATCCGGGGCCAGTGATTCAATTGCTCTTACGACATCAGCACTCTGGGGTTTCTCAGTATTCATATGCGGAGTTGTTCACAATCTGGTGTTACCGGGATTCACATTTCCATGCAGCAGTCAGCCTGCGTCAGACAGATTATATCCCAAAACGTCAAACTGGTTCATTCCCAATTTCCCCTGAAATGCAAAAGAGCTGACCGGGTTTGCACTCGATCAGCTCTGATGATTCTGGTTTTCGTTCAGCCTGTTTTTATTTCAGGAAGAAGTCATCCGGTCCTTTGTGGGTGTAGTAAGGATACTGGACGATTCCCAGTGGCTGATTCTGCTGAGGATAGACAGCCGCGGGCGGAACGTACTTATAGGTCTGGTAATGTTTAGGGCGTTTGTTGTAATGGTATGAATTTTTGTGACCGGTTTTCCAGCCGCCATTACCATAGCCGGGAGGGCAGTATCCACCGTGCCGACGATGTCCCATCTGCTGAATTGGAGCCTGCTGGCCGGCGTACTGCTGGTGCATTGCCTGTTGATGCTGCATCATTTGAGCCTGCTGCTGCATCAGGAATTCTCCATCAGCCGACTGCCCCCGAATGACCTGACTATTCGAACATCCCACAAAAAGTGGCAGAATCAGACATGCGGCCATTTTACATAACATGTGAGGCTTCATTGGCATCCTTTCCCCCCTGGTTTCCTGTTTTGAGCGAAACTCAATTTTCACTCAGTCTATGATCAATTTGTTACCTGCTGCGAAAGCTGCTGCCGGCGACCTGAGAGAGAGATACAGGATATGCGCCAGCAAATGACTTACTTCTTTTATCGGCCAGCGTGCACCAAACAATAGTTAAAATCCCCAAGAATTGGAAAACCACTGTAATATTCAAATCTGATCGACCTTGCAGAATCGTCAAAACCGGGATAAATTATCACAGTTCCCTACTCTCTATCAGCCGCTATGGAAGATAGAGAGTCTGGGTCATTTACAAGTTTGAGTTTTCAGGCAAGACCATCGTCATTGACGGAGTGCTCATTTCGCTTTGTTCTTTGCCAACAAGGGAGTGTTCGGCGTGTTTGTAGCTGCATCATCACGTTGTTTTTCAGATGAATCGTTTGAAGTCAGTTGTGAACGACTGACGGATCTGGAATACGATAAAATCGAGATCTGGATGGATGAAGAGAGTGATCACCTGAAACCATCAGAGGTCTCTCGATCGCCAGAGGATTTTTATTCACGTTTCCGGGAAGCGACCCGCTTAACACCGATCGCCTTCTGTCTGGAAAACGACATCGAACCGACGGCCTTTCAGTCATTGTGTAAAGCCGCCAAACTGCTGCGGATCGCACAGATCACGATCCCTGCTTCTCCGCTGGGGACACCTTTCAACTCGGAAATCGATCGTCTGAAAGCGTTGTTAAAGATCGCCAGTCGTGACGGTATCAGACTGTCAATCAAAACCAAAACTGGTCAACTTACAGAAGACCCGCGCACGGCAACAGAACTCTGCCAGTCCGTCAAAGGTCTGGGGCTGACCCTGGACCCGAGCTATTATACCTGCGGTCCCTATAGCAATACATCCTACGATATGGTGTTCCCTTACGTCTGCCATGTGCACCTGCGGGATTCCACCAGCGATCAGGTACAGGTTCCGGTTGGTCTGGGAGAAATTGACTACAGCAGAATGATCAGTATGCTGGAACGTCAAAACTATCATCAGTTCCTGTCAGTAGAACTGCTGCCCTCACTCCTGAATGGCGTGGATCGTGCTCTGGAACTGCGCAAGCTGCGAATGCTGCTCGAATCAGTCGTGATCTGATCGACATCGACTCCACACTTCGAATTGAGTTGAAAGCACAAGAAACAAAAAACGCCGTCTGTTCTCTAATCGAACAGACGGCGTTTTCATTTGTTCTACGCTTGAGCGAATGACTTATTTATAGTCATCCGGATTTCCGAACAGGCCACCACCGCCTGAACCAGGGTTGGTATCATCGGCGTTGCCTCCCAGTAGCGGACCTTTGCGTTTCCGCTCATAAGCAGGTTGAGATGCTTCTTCCTGAGCTGCGACAGCGTCTTCCGGTTTCTCGGTCAGCGCTTTCAGTGAAAGGCTGATCCGCTTGCGGTTCGGATCAACTTCCAGAACTTTCGCGGACGTCTCCTGGCCTGTCGTCAGCACTTCGGTAACGCGTTTGACCCGACGATGGTCGAGCTCACTGATATGAACGAGCCCTTCGAGTCCCGGCTCCAGCTCAATGAAAGCACCAAAGTCTGCCGTACGTGTTACCTTACCGGTAACTGTAGAACCGGTGGCGTAGCGATCTTCGGCCAGTTGCCAGGGATCCTGCTGCAGCTGTTTCATGCCCAGACTGATGCGGTTCTTTTCCTTATCAATCTTGAGGATCTTGACATTGATCTTCTGCATTTCGCTGAGCGCATCTTTGGGATGCTTGATGCGGTTCCAGCTGATCTCGCCGATGTGCAGGAAGCCATCGATGCCCCCCAGATCAACGAAAGCGCCGTAGTCCTTGATATTCTTCACGGTTCCGGTCAGCTCCTGACCAATGGCCAGTTTTTCCCAGAGTTCCTTCTGAATTTCTTCGCGTTCTGATTCGAGATACTTGCGACGGCTGACTACCAGATTGCGTTTCTTGGGATTCACTTCAGTGATCTGCACGGTCAGCTTCTGACCTACAAACGGTTCGAGGTCACCCACGAAATACAGATCGGCCTGGCTGGCGGGCAAAAATCCTCGCAGGCTGCCGACGCTGACTTCCAAGCCACCTTTGTTCGATTTGTTGACAACGCATTCCACCACCTGTCCGACGGCGACAGCATCCCAGTCTCCGGCGGGTTTGTGATGTCCGCGGGGCAGGGAGAGTTGAATCAGGCCTTCAGCTTCTTTGACTGCGGTGACTTTGACTTCGACTTCCTGTCCGATTTCGGGGGTTTTATCGCCGAACTGTCGCAGGGGAACAATGCCGGGAGTTCCGAGTGCCCGGCTTCCCAGATCGATGAAGACATCGTCGTTGTTGATCGATTCCACGATTCCCTTAAGTCGATCGCCTTCAGCCAGTCCTTCTTCCGAACTGCCTGAAGTTGTGGCAGGTTTTTCAGCGGCGGCGTCTGCGGCAGCTTCTTCTTCGCTGTATGACTTGGGAAGTTCCTGTGCGCCCTGACCAGAGAGGGCTGCTGCCAGTTCCGCTTCCAGATCATCGCCGAGGTCATCGACGTCATCCGGGATATCAACCGGTTTAGCAGATTCTGCAATCTGCATCATGGCTGCTTCCTGGAGCTGTTCCTGAGTCACTTCGACTTCGGCGTCTCCTTCTGCATCCTCTTTCTTAGCGGGAGCAGCCGGTGTGGCGCCAGCTGAGGGAATGGCTTTGAACTGTGCGGGATCCACTTTTGGATTCAACTGAACTTTGCGTTCCGGCTTTGCGGCTTCGCTTTCCGCAGCAGCAGGTTCTGCTGGCGCGGGAGCCTGTTCTGCTGATGCAGACTCTGTTTCCTGCTGTTCAGCAGGCTGGCTTTCGGCTGGCTGCTGCTGTTCGGAAGAGGCCTGAATTTCTGCAGACGCTTCGCTGGTTTTGATTTCTTCAGTTGAAGGTTGTTCTGAACTCATGGGAGATCAACTTTCTCGCCTAATTACTTACTTCTAAAATTACAGAAACGAATGGATACGGACCGCCGGACCAGACCCGGGCAGGAATCTGCCCTGAAGCAAAACTTCGATTTTCTTCTTTGCCAGCTATCTGAATTAATTAAAAGGGTATCACCGCTGCAGTGCCCCTGCAATTCGCAGGGCCTAGTTTTCCAATTTTTTCACTTTTGCATTTCTGGCTTTGACACAGCGTAAACCGAGTGCAGGACTGATCGTTTCGGGTGTGATCTTCGCCCGATAAGCGGATCGCAGCCGGTCATAGCGATCTGTCCAGGCGCCGCCCCGGGCAATGCGGTGTGGATTCTCTTGCATCGTATCCCACACGCTGCCATCAGTGGGTGCGTCCTGATAATCATCGTGCCAGGGATCGGCAACGAACTCCCAGAGATAGCCGTGCATGTCGTACAGCCCCCAGGGATTAGGTTTGAGTGCCCCAACGGGAGGATCATTGCCGGCTGCATTTCCGGTATGCCAGGCATAGGGATCGAGTAGACTGGCTTCTTTTCCCATTTCACCCGGTTTTTGAGCCTGATCTCCGAAGCTGTAGGCAGTGTCGGTGCCGGCCCGACAGCAGTATTCCCACTCTGCTTCGGTGGGCAGGCGGATCAGTTGATCTTTCCTGATCAGTCTATGCTTACGGAGCTGAAGTGTCAGCTGATCGCAGAACATATTAGCGGTCTTCCAGTCGAACATCTCCGCGGAATTGCGGGGGCCTTTCCAGCGACTCGGATTACGGCCCATGATGGCTTCATACAGATTCTGAGGAACTTCGTATTTTGAAATCCAGAAACCTTCGGTGAAGGTCACATCATGTACAGGCTTTTCAGATGGTTCTCCCTTCTCAGAGCCCATCTTGAAAGATTTCGGAAACTTCCCCTTGCCTGGTGTGATCAACACGAGTTCATCCACGAACTGTTTCAACAAGCGTATGTGTGCTGCTTCTTCCGCTTGCTTTTCCTTCTCCTTTTGGGCCTGTTCGATTTCTGCCAGCCGATCCTGCATCCAAGTTGATTTCTTACCGGGAACAAAGCCCTGATGTACGCGATCCAGCATCGTTCCGGAAAGATTTGGCGGTAAGATCACCTTACTCCGCTCAAAGATCTGAACGTCCCCGAATTCCCCCAGGTCTGAACTGGCGACGACACCTGATGTTTTTTTCAATTTCCGCTGCTGTTGTTGCTGGGCGATGACCACGTGAGAACTGACACTTAACAGCAGCATCAATACAACTGACAGGCAGAGCTGCCTGGGGACAATCGACGTGAACGATTTCTGATGAGTCATATGCTTCACTACAGATCGGGATTTTGTTAGGGTACACTTTTCAACTCTGAATTTTACCAGCGCAGGACTTGATCCGAAAGTGGAGTCGGGATTTCTACCGGCTGGCTTTCCAATTTCTGCTCCGCCTGTTTAACGCCAGTCAGGTCCGTTCATGACAGAATCAGCCCGTTCGTTTCCCCGCAGTATCGATCTGCTATCGCATCAGGAATGCCGTCTGGTCGTCGTGGACGTTCAGGAAAAACTGCTGCCCGTCATTCCCCAGGGGGATCAACTGGTGGCACGCATTCAGCAACTGATCCAGGCAGCCCGACTGTTTGAGATACCATTAAGCTGCAGTGAGCAATATCCCAAGGGGCTGGGACCGACGGTTTCCGAGCTGGCAGAGATGCTGCCTGCTCCGCAGGAAAAACTCCATTTCAGTGCCAGTGAGTGTCTGGGCTGGGGCGCTGCTGCCAACATGTCTGACAGCAGAACCAAAGTCGTGCTGACCGGCATTGAGGCACATATCTGTGTGCAGCAGACGGCCCTCGATCTGCTTGCGCTGGGATATCGCGTGATAATTCCCGTCGATGCGGTTGCGAGCCGGAATCAGCTCGACTGGGAAATTGCCCTCAAGCGGATGGAGAATTCGGGAGCCAGCATTACTACTACTGAATCAATTCTGTTTGAATGGTGCGAGGTGGCAGGCACCGAAGAATTTAAACAGATCAGTCGCCTGGTGACTGGAAAAAAATGAGTCACCTGGAGTATCGTCGTTAAGAGTCCTGACCGCGTTCCATTTAACCTGAACGAGTACCAATCATGAGTATCGAACATCACCAGCATCCTCCCGTCCATCCTCCCCGTCGCACTCTGATGGGCCCTGGCCCCAGTGATGTTTCTGCCAGTGTGCTGGCCGCACTGGGCGCACCGACTGTGGGCCACCTGGATCCCTATTTCCTGAAAGTCATGGACGAAGTGCAGGACATGCTGCGGGAAATCTTCCAGACGCGGAACGAACTGACTCTTGCAGTCAGCGGGACCGGCAGCTCCGGGATGGAAGCCTGTGTGGTGAACCTGCTCGAAGCGGGCGACAAGATCGTGGTCTGCACCAACGGCGTCTTCGGCGGTCGTATGGCGGATGTGGCGGGTCGGATTGGAGCTGAAGTCGTTCAGATCGAACGCCCGTTCGGAGAAGTCTTTTCAGTCGAGGAGATCAAAGAAGTCCTGGAGAAAGAAAAGCCGAAGGTCCTGGGAATCGTACATGCGGAAACATCCACGGGAGCCGCTCAGCCACTGAAAGAGATTTCGGAAGCAGTCCACGAAGCCGATGCTCTGTTGCTGGTCGACTGTGTGACCTCACTGGGAGGGATGCCCGTCAAAGTGGATGAGTGGAACATCGACGCCGCCTACAGCGGTACCCAGAAATGTCTGAGCTGTCCTCCCGGACTGGCACCGGTGACCTTCAGCTCACGTGCCGTCGCCGCCATGGATGCCCGCAAGACCAAGGTCTCCAGCTGGTACCTGGATATGTCGATGGTCCGTTCTTACTGGGGAGATTCGCGAGCCTACCACCATACTGCACCGATTAACATGAATTACGGCCTCCATCAGGCGCTGCGGCTCGTCCTCGAAGAAGGGCTCGAAAACCGCTTTTCGCGGCATTACTCCAATCACTGTGCCCTCAAAGCAGGTCTGAAAGCGATCGGAGTTGAATTTGCCGTTGCGGAAGATCACCAGTTACCGATGTTGAACGCCGTCAAAATTCCGGATGGCATCGACGATGCGACCATCCGCGGTCAGTTGCTGAAATGGTTCGGAATTGAGATTGGCGGCGGCCTGGGCCCCATGAAGGGCAAAACGTGGCGGATTGGTCTGATGGGCGAAAGCAGCTGTAATACGAACGTGCTGCAGTTCCTCTCGGCTCTGGAACTCTGTCTGCTGCAGGCGGGTTACGAGCTGCCCCCCGGGGCCAGCGTTGCCGCTGCAAATGATTTTTACCGCACAACTATCACAGGCTGACCTTCCGGTCGGCTGGAACTTTCAGATTCTGGTTGATTCCCGGCAGGATTTTGTGATGCGTACGGGTAAGAATTCCGATTCCTAAGATACGACTCTCATGAGACTTGCCGACCACCAAAGGTCGCGTTATATTGAAATGAGACTGAAAGCTGACTCAAAAAGTTTGCTTTTCAGTTTAGTGAGAAAATTTTCGAACATTCTCATGAATTTTTGTGTCGAATGAGTGGCAATCAGCAAAATGATCGCCTATCATCTCCGACCACCTGAAAGGGGCCGTAGCTCAATTGGTTAGAGTACCGGACTGTCGATCCGGGGGTTGCGGGTTCAAGTCCCGTCGGCCTCGCTTTTTGGTTAAAACTGTAAAGGACATCGAATCACTGATTCGATGTCCTTTTTTCGTTTGATACCAGCCTGTAACGGTATAAGCTGTTGCTGCACATTGACTGAACAATGACTGGTTCATTCCGGGGAGCGAGGGTGATGGACGACTTTCTGTTGACGCTGGCCGCGATCGGCATCCTGCTGGGTGGCTTTTTTATTCTGATAGTGGCGGTCTGCCTCTGGGAGAAGCAGTCGATCCAACCCTTCTATTTTCCAGATCCGGGTCAGGAATATTCCCCGGTCCAGGCCGCAACCAAAGCGAACAGCGAAGCCTTCCGGCTCGGCTTTGATCATGGCTGCCTCTGTCATTTTGGCAAAGCCCAGATGTATAAAGTGCGTTTTGACTTCTGGACCACACCCGACTGTTCAACGATCGCCACCGTCAGTGGTGGTACGATCCTGAATATACCGAACAAAGCGATCTGGTTCTTCACTAAGTCAACCGATGGACGCGTTCTGGCCACCACCAACGAGATCGGGTCACAGGACATTTCCGGAGTGGTAGAACAGTCGACCTGGTCCAACTACGAGTTCGAAGCCCTCTATCAGAAACACCAGGCGCGGCTGGAGGAAATTGCAATCGAGCCTTTCGAGGCGGACAATCCTGTGGCCGGCTATTTTCAAATCCGGAAAAAGCAGGCCGAGCAACTCGTCAAACACTCAGACGCTTATTACCTGGATGAAGAAGAACTGGTCTGGCGGTACAATCTCAAAGGGGCACTCAAGTATTACTTCATCTCGCAATGGGTACGGCCCCTCAAACGAGGATTGCGTTCGCTGGGCCTGGTGAAAGGGTGAAGTGATGTGGCTTCGACTTCCTGCTAACCTTCAAACCGGATCAGTAAATGAAAAACTGACTGACACACCTACCGCAGAACTATTGAAGAAAGCGGAGCGCAATTCATTTGAGAAAGCAATCGTTCAATTAAGCTTTCCCCTCTCATTGATACTGATCATCATTTCCTGGTTTCTTATTTTCCACAGCTTCGTTTCTCACATCTTCCCGGGGATACTTCTCAGCTTTCTGGCAGCTATACTCATCCCTCTGATAATCGGTTCGTTTTCAAAGTTTGTCTCTGAATGGAGAGGCTCTGAATTCATTGACGAACTGAATCGTCGGTATGGGCGGTGGAATATCCCCCGGTATATCCGATTCTATCAAGAGCAACTCCAGCCGGGAGAAATCCGATGTATCTTAAAGGCGCGCATGCTGCCTCATGGTCCTCATTTCTGGGCATGCCTCTCCCAGCATATAGATCGATCTTTAAAATTCAGATGCTCACAGACACGAGGTTCCAGTTCTACGCTTCTATGTCCCCCCTGGAGTGAAGTGATTCCTCATGAAAAAGATTTGACTCCCGATCAGAGTGGAACATTACGACAGCTGATTCAAGAATCAATTCAACGGGGTAAACAACCGATTCGGATCGAACAACGAATCAAAGATGGATGCCCCGCTGCAATGGCTATTATCTCTGGAGATGGTTCCAAACCCGTCACTGTTGTTTACAACTTGAGTCTGCTCGATGCCCCGTTCTCAGATGATCCTCGTCTCGAACTCTTAAAGCACCTGGCGTGTCTGACGGATGACTCCCGTTTTACCAGAAAATTTGAACTGGATTTCGATGCAAGTTCTACAGATAGTCCCTGATCTCATTCTCTCAGACAGAAACTGCGTAGACCAAGTTCCTGAAACTCGTCGTCGGGCTCACGTTCAATGCGACACATCGCGCGGACATTACCGACAGTGATGATCTCAATCACTCCGGGTAGTGCAGGTACATCACACAAGAAATAGGGAATCTCAGCTGCATCTAAGCCTGCCTTGAGTTCCTCCGCAGGCATTTTGTCGTGGATCACCCAGGGATCGATGTGCAGCGTCTTGCCGCCCGTGGGGATCTCAAAATCATCACTGAAGATCTGAAACAGCTGATCCGCCCGGCTGAAATAGAATTCGATGTCGCCATATTTCCAGATCGTCGCGGTCTCAACATTTTTCGCATTGGATGGGCCCCACAAATCGGGTGATCCCAGCAGAGAACTGACAGACTCGCGTGACATCCCCAGTGAAATCTCTCCCAGGACGCCGGTTCTGAAAAATTCTTCTAAACACACTGCAAGCATGTTGCCTCTGCTTTATACTGGAACCGTTGATTTAGATTTGCTCTCATCCAGTTGACAGTTGCATGGCGAGTAAAGTTCGCAGCTCTGAAATCATTTTCAGGACTCTGCTGATACAGAAAACATACCCAAACAGGAATTGATATTTTATGGTTGATATCTCGTCCTATCTGCCGGAACGGACGATCAAACGTCTGCGCTGCGTCGAAAGTGGAACGTGTGTGCTATTGGATCCAAATCCGCCTGACTGGAAACGGGCTGAAATTACTGGGCCCCGGAAACTCGCCGCTACGGATGCGGAACTATTGAGCCAACTGCTGCTGAATCCTGATTCCTGGTATCGTTGCAAAAAACGCTGTCTGCCCAGCGAGACAGCGATCTTCAGCCTGGAAGCCATTTCCGGAAAAGTAAATGTCTTCATTGACATGTCCTGCGCCGGCTGGCGGGTCCTGAAGCCGTCACATGCTCAATCTTCAGCTTTCTTTGATCCGGTCTATCGAGAAGTACGTGGCATCCTGCAACGAACCTTTCCAGAGTTAGCTTCTCGGCACGCACGCGCTCTGTGGAAACAAGGTGTCATTCATGATCTGTGCCAAAAAGCCAGGCAGAACAAGCGGGAACCCGAATAAGCCTCGCAACGCCTAATAAAACTTCTTCTTGACACGTCGCCTGGGACTGATACGATAAATTGGTCCACCTCTTCATTTGAGTTCGTTCACTTCTCTACTCAATTCTCAAAAGTCGACGAAGGAGATGACACATGATTTATGCACTACATCCATTTCCCCGTCCTCCTGCAAAGACAGGCCCCGAGCAACCACTACCTGACATTCGCGAAACACTGGCATCCAGACCCGCTTGTCAAAATGAGCGCGCAGTTGCGAATACACTTCTCCTGGATGTCATTGTTGACGGACTCCACGATATCGGGGTGCCATTTTATATCACTCATTGTCATGAGACGCACGGTGATTTACATCTGTCCGTGACAGCGGCCGGTCAGGGCCACGAAGTCGCAGCGGGGGATGAATTGCGCGGAGGACTGTTTATCCGCAACTCGGAAACGTGCCGCTTCGAAACACTGGTCTGCACCCGACTGTTTCGGGTTGTCTGTGAAAACGGCGCCTTGATGGAATGTGAAAAAGAGCAGTCTTTCACGATCGCCGAAGAGGGCGCCCCCCCTGGTGACTGGCAGGCGCAGGTCAAACGAATCATTCAGCTTTCGTTTGATCAGGAGCACTTACGCTGGGATTTTCGGCGTTTTGAAGCCACCACAAATCAGATTATTATTACCCCCTACGAATTCCTGTTACAGTTGCACGCTCAGCGATTGATCGACGATGACGAACAGTCCGCCATCCAGGCGGCCTTTCAGGAAAATGCAGACTTTTCTATGTATGGTCTGATCAATGCAGTGACGCAGACGGCACATCATCACCGGGCCAGCGACCAATGGATTCGCGCGTTTGAAATTGAACGACTGGCAGGAGAAATTTTAAGGGGAGATCATAATCTGCGCGCGTATGAATTTGCGATGTCGTGATTGCGGGTCATCTGGTTTCTGACCGCTGAAAAGACAGATAGATGAAATGCGCTCAACGACTTTCCGCAGACGTTTCAATCACAGACTGACTGATTGTGTGAGCCAGATCATCTTCGGAGACGGTGTACTGTTCCAGATCAAGTGCGTGAGAACGGGACAGGGTAATCTGCAGGCCGCCGACAAGGGTATCGGTGAGTTGAATTCGATCCCGGGCGAACTCAGCGTCCTGGACCACTGTCACATTACCAGCGTAGAGATTGATGAAGTACTGGGTCTGCTGGAGGTGGTTTCCGTTATTGTGTGAGAAGCGCAGGGTCCCATTCGGGGTAATGCGTACATTTTCCACTCGGTCCAGCTCGATCGTATGCCGCTGGATTTTCACGGTATGCGTGCTGGCTGATTTTTGATTTTGAGGGGTTACCAGCAGAACAGCGAAGCCAATCAGTAGAACAGCGATGAGACTCAAGGCGATTCTATCCATCTTCATTCTCCAGAAAGAACGTGCCTGCTTTCAAGAATCACGTTTGTGATCCTAACCCATCAGCCTGCTCATTCAAGCAGAATGTCGTGTTTTTATCGAAGAGCATGCCTCAAGAAGTATTAGCCAATTATTAAATGCAGATGAACCAGTGAGTTAGCAGGAACTGAAGTAAATCACTGCAGGAACAATAATCTCATAAACACAATTTGGCTTTTGTATGACTCAGGTCAAAATAAGATTGTGTGTATCTTCCTGTGCAACCTTTTCCTACTCTGGATAAACTGCTGGTTCTATCCTTCAACGAGAGTTTAGAAAACACTGATTATGATCGACCCCTACTTTGAACTGGGATTCTCTCTGGAACTGGGCGGCCAATATTCCTGGCGTCTGAAAGAGGGAGAACTGCGCTATCGCGGGATCCGGGAATTTGCGGGGCTGATTGAAGGTCGCATTCCCGTCTCTGACGGGCAGATTGAACGCTTCGTTGCTGCCCTGGATCTGCTGGATACCTGGAACTGGCGGGACGACTATCGTCCGCAGGACGTACAAATGGCCGTGATGGACGGCGGACACTGGTGGTTCAAGGCAAAATTACATGATCGTGTCTGTAACACCGCTGGCGAGAACGCCTATCCCTCGTATCATGATCCCAGACAGACGACTTTGAACCCGGAACGCTTCGACCTGCTGCGCGCGGGACTCTATGAGGCTTTTCAGATCGAGCACTTTATCTATCAGGCCCGCTGGCGACAACAGCAGGCAGAACGCCTCGCTTCTGACGAAACGAGTTCCCAGGAATAAGCGCGTTGTGTTGTTCGATGTTATCGCGATAAAATTGCACATAAATCGGGGATCACACAAAGTCCCCCTCTTAAGTTTGCCTCCCTTCAAAAGATAGTTTCACCCGCATGGACTTTAACGAAGACTTAAACAACTGGCTGACCGCTGCGCTCTCTGAGGACATTCCGGATGATGTAGCAGCGTTCCATTTTAATCTGTATGAATCCGCGGGAGATGAGGAGTTCAGGTTTGGCATCGACCTGGTCGGCACAGGGAGTTTCGATCCTGAAGATGATGACTGGGCCTGCGATGAGGTCTGGACGCCTGAGCAACGAATGCTGTATATTCCCCTTGAGGCCTCCGGGACAGAGTGGGAGGCGTGTCTCTCCTGCATGAAGTCTCTGGTTCAGAATTATCTCAACACAGAACAGGGCCCTGCTGAAAAGCTGAAGTCCGGAGCCGCGGTCGGCATCGGGTTTGTGGATGGCGACATCGAACTGGCCTGGCAGAAATAAAGCGTATACGAACCGCGACTGGTCGGCGACTAACACAACAAGCAATTCAACTGAACGGAGTCAGAACAGTATGAAGACAGTCTTGATCACCGGTGCTTCTGCCGGATTTGGAAAACTGGTTGCTGAGAAACTGCTGGCGAAAGGCTATACCGTTTACGCAGCAGCACGGCGGGTCGAGCGGATGCAGGACCTGGAAGCCAAAGGCGCCCATGTGATGCATATGGATGTGACCGATAACGAATCCGTCAAAGCGGGAGTGGGGCGCGTTCTGGAGGAACAACAGCGAATCGATGTGCTGTTTAACAACGCGGGCTACGGTTCGTACGGTACAATTGAAGACATCCCCCTGGAAGAAATTCAGCGTCAGTATGATGTCAATGTCTTCGGCATGGGACGCTTAATCCAGGCGGTACTGCCCCAGATGCGTCAGCAACGCTCGGGAACCATTATTAATACCTCGTCAGTAGTCGGCCAGATTTCAACAGCCGTAGTAGGCTGGTACGCTTCGACCAAGCATGCCGTCGAAGCTTTTTCAGATGCCCTGCGGATGGAGGTCAAGCCGCTGGGAATTGACGTGGTCATCATCGAGCCGGGCGCCGTCAAAACTGAATTCGACGAAGTCGCCTTCGGCACTCTCGACAGCCTGGATCTCGCGGAAGATTATAAGCCTTTAGTCTCCGGCTTCCGTAAATATACCGGCGGGATGTATGCCAAGTGCCCGGGTCCGGAAGGGACAGCGAACGCCGTAATCAAAGCGATCGAGGCCAAAAACCCCAAGACCCGCTACGCAACGACCATGGACGCCAAGCTGCTGCCCCGCGTGAAGCGACTGCTGACGGACAAGCTGTTCGATAAGGTTGTATTGAGTCAGATGAAATAGAGTTTTTCCAACGAACCTGTCGTCCCTGTTACTGTGTCCTGCTCCTCGATGATCAATTGCATCTCAATTTGCAGATAGCAGGAGAAACCAATGGCAGGTCCCGCTGCAGGCATTATCCTGCCTGAGCCTCTATCTCAAGTGCAAAAGAACGACATTTTTCTGTATCTGGAGAGTATTGCCTCTCAGATTCGTGGGAAGTACGACTACTCGATTGAAGAACGCCCCTTCCTCTATACAGAGGGACCGGAAACGGATGGCACACTCGAAGTCTACATCGAGGAAGCGGTCCCGGAAGTGATTGGCTGGATCCCGCAGGATTCCATCAGTTTCGCAGCCATGTGCAATTCGGAGCAGGATCATCGGATTCTGGGAGAACTCTGTCTATACTTTGCCAGAGAATTTGAGGGGCTCGTTGACTTTGGTGCCGCGTTAGGAGAACTGGCTGAAGTCAAAGGCACACTTTTCAAAATTCCTTACGAACAGCAAAACGGTTTCAACCTGTTCTACCACATCGGCGATACTGCATTCATGGAATACTGGCTGCAGCACCCCGGCTTTCACATGATCAAATAGCAGGGCGAGATTAACAGCCTACTTCTGGGGCTGCTCACTCTTGATTAGTTTAGTGACCTGAAACACATGCTCAAAATGAAACCCGGTTGTTGCAACTTGCGGGATATCAGCAAATGCTTTGCGGGGAATTCCGCCAAAGCGTCCGATCTCGTATCCGCGAAGATGCACTAGAGTTCCATTGGCAGGGAGCAGGGTCCTCGCGAATGAAAATGTTTCGAGCGTGATCATGACCGGCTTCTTAAGTTTCTGATCGCCAACCTTGTGAACCTGCATCCGTTTCTTTTTGCGCCAGGCTTTTGTACGCCCTGTTTCTTCATACATCATCCGACCTTCAATCTCGATGATGTTGCCAAATCCCTGACCGAGCAGAGGTCGAATCTCCGAAAGCTCCTCTTTCTCTGCAGCAGCAAGCCCACCACAGATACTCAGCAGGATCACACAGGTTGTCAGAGCATGTTTCAACATCTTTTCTCCGGTTTCCCTCGAAAGGATTTCGCCTGGTCTGGTTTACGACCACTGTTCTGCTGCACTACTTCATCCTATCCGGGTATCGATGTCAGTCAAATCATTCCTGGATAGACGATTCGCAACGCATTCGCTTTATTTTTGCTTTCGTCGCACGGTTACAGGGTTTAGAATGAAATCAGTAAATGGGATCGAGAAGTATTCTGATTTCTCAGAGGGGCATCATGAACTTCAAACGGGGGCTCATCGCCGGCGTGATTGGTACCGCAACAGGTGCTCTGCTGCCCGTCATCCTGATTGGCGGCTATACCCTGTTTCACTGGTTCTGGCACAATTCCCCCGCAATGGACCGCGAAGCTGATCTGGCTTACTGGCGCACCTATGGGGCGGGAACGGTAACTGGTATGGCACTCTTCTTTGGCCTGAGTGCCTGGGCGACTTATACTCCACCCGGAAAACATCGCTTTATCAGCACACTGGGAATTCTGACTCTGTGCTCATTGCTTCAAATGATTTTTCTGGATCTGATACTCGGACCTTCACCCCCGACTCATAAAGGCATGGAGCATCAGACAGACTGGTCTGATATTTTGTTTTTTTCGTCACCACTGCTGGCGGTCGCCTGTCTGATTGTACTCTTCCGCTGGTTCAGGTTCTGTGACTCTGAAGCAACCGCTGCGTCTCCCCAATCTCATCCGGGTTGAGAATCCAGTCCTTTTCCTGCATGACGATCGATCAGGGTGCGCGTTCAACGACCAATTGATTACACCGTTGTGAGAGCGCCAGAGGCTTTGCCTGGTAGATCATGCCTGAAATGTATTTAACCAGTCAGCGCCAATGGTACGGCATGTGCTTTAAATATTGAGGGGCTGTTCTGCAGAGCAGCTTCAAAAATGAAATCACCCCTAAACTTCACAGATGGGAGTTCTCCATGCCTGCACTGATTCGGTTCTTTCTTATACTCAGCATGGTGGCAGGAGGTCCGTCGGTCAGCAGGGGGCAGGAACAGGAACCGGCAGAATCAGCGCCCGCGGAACCGCAGCCGGTTGAGGAGACCGTGCCGGCGCCGAAAGCGGTGAATGTCACACCCGCTGCCCTCGATGCAGATATTTCGCGACGACTGACTCACATTCTGGAAGCAACAGAATGGTTTACCGAACCGGAAGCAGACGTCGATGAGGGAGTCGCCTTTCTCACGGGAACGACTGACGATGAAAAGTACCGCACCTGGGCCGGGGAACTGGCGCGGAATACTCAGGATGTCGTGGCGGTGGTCAACCGGATTCAGGTGAGACAGCCGCCTCTGTGGGACATGAGCGCGTCATTTTTGCCAATGCGGGAGATACTGCGGAACACGGTGCGCGCGATTCCGACTATCATCATGGCACTCTTGATCCTGCTGCTGACCTGGCTGAGTATGCTGCTCTGCGGCTGGGTGGCGGATTGGACATTGCTGAGTCGCGTGGAAAATAAGCTGTTGAAAGGGGTACTGCGGAAAGCGCTGCTGTTGATTGTCCTGCTGTTCGGCATTTACCTGGTGCTGCAGATCTCCGGTCTGACGCGACTGGCGACTACCGTGATTGGTGGGACCGGGCTGATTGGTTTGATCATCGGGATCGCCTTCCGGGACATTGCAGAAAACTTCCTGGCCAGTATTCTGATCAGCATGCAGAATCCGTTTCGCTATGGTGATCTCATCGAGGTCGAAGGGGTTGAGGGCTTTGTTCAACGGGTCAATACCCGCGGTACCCTGCTGATGACGCTGGAAGGCAATCACGTTCAGATTCCGAACTCGATTATCTACAAAAGCAAGATTGAGAACTTCACCTCGAATCCCAAAGTCCGGCTCGACTTCCTCATCGGCGTGGGATACGACGTGCCGCTCATCGAAGCGCAGACACTTGCGAAAACGACGCTGGGACAGCACCCGGCTGTACTCGACGATCCTGAACCTCTGGTACTGGTCGAAAACCTGGCAGCCTCGACCGTCAATCTGCGCCTGTATTACTGGATCGACGGACATAAGCACAGCGTGCTCAAAGTCAATTCCGCGTTAATGCGTCAGGTCAAAACGGCGTTTGAAGAACAGGGATTCTCGATGCCCGACGACGCCCGCGAAGTCATCTTCCCGCAGGGAGTACCAGTTCAGATGCAGGATGCGGAACAGGGCCTCCCCATGGAGCCGGCTCCCGCGCGACTGCCTGCCCGACCGCGGCCCGTCAATCTGATGGACGAAGAGACCGTATCGTCGGCAGAAGGAGAACTGACCAACGAATACAACGACATCAAACGCCAGAGCCAGCAGGCCCGCGATCCGGAAGAAGACTCGACCGATCTGTTGGCGGATACGCCTAAGTAGAAGTGGAGATTCTCGAACGCGCTTTGGATCGCTGGTCAGTTACGGAACAGCGCATTCGCCAGGAGACCGAAGGCAAAGGCGGAGGCCAGCAGATAGATTCCCCCTGCCCCCAGGTTCTCAGTCATGGCAATTAACGCACCCACAATGCCCAGAAACCCGGTGACAATCGATCCAAAATAAACCATGCCTGCGGTAGCGGTGGCTTTTTGACGGAGTTCAGTTTCCTGATTTGTTGTTTCCATGAGCGTGTCTCCTTAGATTAAATAGTCTTGAGACGTCTGCAGTGAGCCTCTGAAACTTTTGGTTCTCCGGCGACATTGCAGGCAGCAGTTTTTCTTATCCAGTTCCACAATACCAGGCGCAGCCGAGTGCGCACACCAGGATCAGCAGTGAAATCGGAATCCGAAAGACATAAACAAAGTCAGCCAGACTCAACCAGAACAGGACTCCGGAAGGAACTTCCATCCCATAGTTCTGTTCTCGTGAAAGATCTCCACCGCGCTGCTGCAGTTCCTGTCGAAACGCGTGTCTGACCACCCAGCGGAACAGAAAGATCCCCAGGATCAACAGGCCGGCCACGACGAGTGCCATCAGGTAATTCACTATTGTCCTATACCAGGATTACTGTTCCTCGTCCTGCTTGCGTTGCAGCAGGCGTCGGTGTTTTTCCTCTTCGCGTTTCTGTCGTTCCGAGTACAGGCGTTTGATATGGACCTGGGGATCGCCGGTAATCAGTCGTGAGCGGCGGGTCTTCCAGATGTAGTTCCAGAGCCAGTCCAGCATGACTTTGAAGCGGTTACGGAACCCGACGAGGAACATCACATGCAGGATATTCCAGGAGATCCAGCCCAGGATGCCGCTGTAATGCACCTTGCCGATCGCAGCGATCGCGTTCCCCCGGCCAATCATCGCCATGGAACCTTTGTCGTAATAGCTGAATGCGGGACGTTCTTTAGGCGGATTGCCCTGGAGTTCCTGCTTGATGATCTCGGCAACAAAACGGCCCGTCTGGATCGCACCCTGGGCGACGCCGGGGACCGGCTTTCCGGTTTTGGCATCGGTCGCGTGGGCCGCATCCCCTACGACGAAAACTTCGGGATGACCGGGGATTGACATGTCCGGATTGACGACAATCCGGCTGCCGCGATCGGTCTCGACGTCCAGTTTTTTAGCCAGGTCCTGTCCCTGGACGCCCGCCGCCCAGAATACGTTCTCGGCGGGAATGGTCTCGTCGCCGATGACGACCCCTTCCGAAGTGACGTCGTTCACATGCACCTGCAAATGGATCTCGACGCCCATTTTTTCGAGTACTTCCTGAGCTTTCTTGCCCAGATCTTCAGGCATGGGGCCCACAAGTCGTTCACCGCCATCGACGAGAATCACGCGGGCCATGTCACAGTGGACATTGCGGAATTCTTTCGGCAGCGTTTCGGTGGCGACTTCTTTCACGGCCCCCGCCAGTTCGACGCCCGTCGGTCCGCCCCCCACGATAACGAAGGTCAGCTTTTTGCGGCGGGACTCTTCATCGGCCTCCCATTCCGCTTCTTCGAATGCGAGGAAGAGGCGGCGACGGATTTCCAGGGCATCGTCAATCGTTTTGAGACCGGGCGCGTGCACACGAAATTCGTCATGCCCGAAGTAGGACTGCTGGGCACCGGTGGCGATGACCAGGTAATCGTAGTCCATTTCGCCCCCGTCAAAATGGACGATCTTTTTATCGAAGTCAATGTTAGTGACTTTGCCCAGGGCCACGTGCACATTCTTCTGTTTCCAGAGAATCTTGCGGATCGGCGCGGCGATATTCGCGGGATCAAGTTCTCCGGTTGCCACCTGGTACAGCAGAGGCTGAAACAGGTGGTAATTCCGTTTGTCGATCAGATCAATTTCCACCGCGACATTCTTGAATGCCTTGGCGACGTTGATGCCCGCGAAGCCTCCGCCGATGATGACCAGCCGTGGCAGTTCCTTAGAAGTCTGATTCATAAAGTTCTCAATTCCTGGTGTGAGTAGAGCAGCGCAGAATTCCGGGGGATGTCAGGGCGGAGTGTCTGTCAATCGAAGACGTGCCCGTGATCGTAGCGCTCGTCCTTGCCTGCCGCTGCGGTCAACGCAGCCACATTGGACTTGGTGAAGAAGCCCTCGTAGGCATGGCAGCGTTCCACATATTCGGTAATCAGAATCGAATACTGTGAATGCTTGGAGAAAATCTGTTTCAGGTTGGGTTCATCCAGACATTCCCCGACCACGTGAGCCAGGAAGGGAATGCCTTTGTCTTTGAGAGTCTGGACGACGTAATCCACATTTTTCTCACCAGACTTATGATCGCCGTCGAGTACTTCATATGCCACGTGGTGCAGGCGACGTCCGTAATTGCGTACGAAGTCTTCAGTAGGCATGGGCAGATTTTCGAACGAATTCACAAAGGAAGGTGTGTTGTTGGCCGTGAAGACCTTGGCGGGCGACTTTTTATCATTGTCGACGTAGCCATTCCGGGTCACGTTCGTAGACGAGTTCATCTCCGAAATATTGTATGCCCCCCAGAAGTAGTGATTAGACATCGTCAGAAATTCCAGGATGGCATCTTCCCGCTCGCCGGCCAGAATCCGGGTTGCCAGGTGATCGACCCCCAAAACCAGCTTATTCAGCTTATGGGCTTCACCGAAGGCGAGTACCTGGTTCAGCGAATCCATCACTTCAGGTTCGAGTTCGAAGGGGGTGCCCAGTTGGAGCACATCGTAATCGTCGATGTTCTCCTGCGTATAACCAACCCGGTTACAGGTAAAATCGGAAGGGAAGGTGAAAACGAAATGCGCGTCAGTGAAGAACGGGTTCTTGGTTTCATGATGATAATTGAAACGGACGCTGTGTGATTCGAGCGTGCTCCGCGTTTCGTTCACATCTTTAGTACTGAAGATTTCGCCGATGTAGCGGGCGTTCGGCTTTTTGCTGGAGAGCGGATACAGCCGATTGAACATGGTGATTTCGTCGGCGTAATCCTTGTCGCGTGGCTCCAGAACGAACAGCCGCGGGTAATCGGGGTGCGAGGTGAGCACATAGACGTTATGTGTATTATTCTTGAAGGCCGCGGAAAAACGGTAGGGCCCCATCAGATAAAGTTCATGCAGGTAAGGCAGCACTTCTCCAGTTTCAACCTGCAACACGATCCCCCGCATCGTTCCGAGCAGATCTTCGATCCCGCTGGACTTGCGGCGTTCGAAGATTTTCATCCGGTATTCTTCGAAAAACTCAGAATTCTTTTTATCGCCGCCCGGCTGATAGGTCATGGGATCAATGCTCACGGATGCTTTCCTTTTCTGAAACCTGAAATGCGTGGTTATCTTCCTGAACTGAACGGGAGAAAAGAACCAGGGAGTGAATGTGTCAGCCCGGGACATTCTTCCATGGCAGATGCTATGTTACCCTGTCCGATTCGATTTGTAATCGCTGTTTTCTTAACTTTTCGGGTCCGTTCTTAATTATTGGATTCTTCACAGAGGCCGAGTTACGGGAGACGGATGCTAAAGCAGAAACCTGAAACGCAAATCCGGAATGACAGACGTCGACTCAGCGACTATGCTGGGCTTACTGTAGCAATTCATGCGTTTGAGGTGTAGGGGGATTTGAGAACCATGCCACGTTTGATCGAATTGAGAATTCAGGCACTTCTGTACTGCCTGCTGCTGATCCTCGGCGGCTTCACTTTCTGCCGGACATCGCTGGCGGAAGACTCCCGACGCCCGAATATTGTGATGATCATTTCCGACGATCAGACCTATCGCGATTTCGGGTTCATGGGAAACAGGCAGATCAAAACGCCCCAGATTGACCAGTTGGCGGCCCAGTCGGCCCGGTTTGTCAACGGCTATCTGCCGACGAGCGTCTGCAGTCCGTCACTGGCGACATTGCTGACCGGCCTCTATCCGCACCAGAGCGGCATTCATTATAATCACCCTCCGCCAGGCAATAGTGCCTTCAACCGGATGACCTCCCGCAAGGAGTACGAGCAGACCCGCAGCCCCGCTTTTCAATTGATTCAATCCGTCGATACACTACCGCGGCTGCTCGCGGCCCACGGCTATCGTTGCCTGCAGACCGGGAAGTTCTGGGAAGGCCATTACCGCAATGCCGGGTTTACGGAGGGGATGACGATTTTCGAACCGGTACCGGGGCAGACGTTTGGCGGGAATCGCAAGCTGGCGAACGGCACCCTCGCGGCCCACGGTAATGGAGACTGGGGACTCAAGATCGGTCGCGAGACGATGCAGCCGATCTATGATTTTGTGAAAGACTGCGAAAAAGAATCCACCCCCTGGCTGGTCTGGTACGCCCCGTACCTGCCGCATCAGCCCCACGATTCTCCTCAGAAGTATTTCGATCTCTATCGCGATCAACCGGGCGTGAAGAAAAACGAAATCGCCTACTATGCCAGCTGCACGGAGTTCGATGATACGGTCGGAGACTTAGTCCGCTTCGTCGAAAAAGAAGCGAACGTCAAAAACACGTTGTTTCTGTTCGTGATCGACAACGGCTGGACTCCCGGTGAGCGACCGATGCAGCCACGAGAAAATTATCACCACACGAAAGCCAGCAAACGATCTCCGTTTGAAGACGGACTGCGCTCGCCGATCCTGATCCGCTGGGATGGCGTGACCCAACCTGCGACGCTCACAGAACTGGTCAGCAGCATTGATGTGGTACCAACACTGCTCAACGCGGCCGGCCTTAAAAAAGAGGCACAACGACTGCCCGGCGTGAACCTGTTGCCGGCTGCGGAAGGCAAAGAAGCGTTACCAGCTGACCGCGCCGTGTATGGGGCGATTTTTCCAGGCGATGCGAGTTCCTTAAAGCATCCGGAGCGGGATGTCGCCCATCGCTGGGTGCGCCAGGGGAATCTCAAGCTCATCACGTCACACAACGCGAACGCACAGGGGAAAACCTGGAACAATTACACGCGAGGCGATGTGCTGTATGATGTGGTCAAAGATCCGGGTGAAACCAATAACCTGATTGACGATCCCCAATTCAAAGTCCCGCAGCAAACATTACGCGAGCTGCTGAACCAGTGGTGGAATCCGGAATCGTAACGGCCGTCGATCAAAGGATGCCGTATTTGGCGAAGGCTTCGGTGGCAGACATGCCGGCCTTGATGCTGTCGCGGAACGTGTTTTCTTCGTGTACCTTCTGCCAGGCGAGACGAATGACTTTGTCTTCGACTTCCTGAGGGACGACCACAATGCCATCCACGTCAGCGATCACCAGGTCACCAGGGGAGAAGACGACACCACCGATCTCGACGGGAATGTCGAGGTCGATAATCCGCTGGCGGTCTTTGCTGTCATAAGGGGATGTGCCGACGGCCCAGACAGGGAAGGACATTTCCCGCATCTGACGGACATCGCGAACGGCGCCATCAATGATCGCTCCGCAGCAGCCCCGGTGCTTTACGGCGGTGGAGAGAAGTTCGCCCCAGATGCCCGACCGCATCGAACCGCTGGCCGCGGCGATGAAGATTTCATCCGCGTTAATGGAGTCGACACCTTTGAGTTCCAGTTCGTAAGGGCTGGGGTCCGCGTGGTACATGTCGGCCCAGAGACTGGTTTTACAGCGACCCACGACAACATCCTCAACCGTCATCGGAAAAAGCTCCTTGCGGGGAGACTGGTTGGTCAGGCCGATGGAATCCAGGGCATCACAGACGATGGCCGAATAGAGGGATTCCCGCATCATATCCAGCGTGATTGTTTCAGGGGTCGGATTATTCATGGTGTGCTCATCTGTTGAATTCGAGTTTTTGAGAAATCTGTTCGGCCGTTCGCAGCACGGCTTTAATGAAACGCTTTAAGGCCTTCGCATCGGCGCGGGCGGTGGGAACGCTGAGACTGATGGCGGCGACGATGTTTTCCTGTTGATAGATGGGGGCACCGATGCAGGTTACGCCGACATCGTTCTGATCCTGTTCAACGGAGTAACCGTCCTGCTGGGCCTGCTGATGAATTTTGCGGAGCTGTTTGACATCGGTTACCGTTTCTGTGGTTCGTGCCAGCAGACGGGTGCGGTTAATCAGCGCTTCCCATTCTGCATCGGTGAGTTGCAGTGTGATCGCCCGTCCCAGAGACGTCGAGTAAAAGGGATCGACGCTGTCCGGCTCCACGATCCGCCGCAGGGGATGTGTGCTCTCCAGCACCCGCAGGTAGCGAACATTGGTGCCTCGCAGGACACCTAAATTGACGGTCTCTCCCGTCTCCGTATGCAGCTCCCGCAGACAGGGGTCCGCGATTTCTATCAGACGATCTTCCAGTTCGCCGGAGGCGAGCCTTCTGAGTTTGGGAGTGATTTCATAGACGCCTTTTTCGACGCGACTCACATATCCCAAGTCAACGAGTTCACCGAGAATGCGGTGCACGGTCGGTTTATGCAGCCCCAGATCCTGCACGATTTCCAAGAGTGCTCGAGGTCCGGCGGCGGTCGCTAAAACTTCGAGAACCTGAAATGCTTTGCCCAGCGAAGAGGCTTCTTTAGTGGCAGGCATATTGAGTGGCGTCTCATCTCTGGAGTGCGCTGACATGGTTACAGGGATCGGCTTGCATCCCCCACTACGTTTCATTATAGTGAATACACCGTTCCATTTTAAGATACGACATGGAATTTTTTATTGAGTTTCACTAATGTGATCTGGAGGAACCTGAGATGCGTGTCGGAATCCTGGCCTTACAGCACGAATCAAATACGTTCATCCGGACCGCGACCACTCTGGTCGATTTCGAACATGATGTTCTGGCGACCGGCGACGAGATCTATCCGATCTTCAAAAAATCGGCCCATGAAATCGGCGGCTTCTTCGCGGGACTGGCGGAAACGGATCTGGAAGTGGTGCCGATCTTTGTGGCCCGGGCCTTACCGGGAGGAACGATTACTGCGGAAACCGTCGATACACTAATCGACCAGATGCTCGCGGCGCTGAAAGAGGCAGGACCCCTGGATGGTCTGCTGGTCGCACCGCATGGTGCAGGCGTGAGTGAGAGTGAACGTGATCTGGACGGGTACTGGCTCTCGCTGGTTCGCGACGCCGTCGGTCCGGATCTGCCCATCATCTGTACGCTGGATGCCCATGCGAATGTTTCCCAGCAGATGATCGATGCCTGTAATGCGACGATCGTTTACCGGACAAATCCGCACATCGATCAGAAGGACCGGGGAATTGAAGCGGCACGACTGATGGACCGGACTCTGAAAGGGGAGGTCAAACCAACACAGGCGGCCTGTTTTGTGCCCCTGGCGATAAACATCGAACGCCAGCATACCTCCTCTGAACCCTGTGACTCGCTGTATTATGTCGCCAACAAAATGCTGGAGACGCCCGGCGTGCTCTCGAACAGTATTATCCTGGGTTTTCCTTACGCGGATGTCGAAGAGATGGGCTCGGGCTTCATTGTGGTGACCGACGACAATCCCACTCAGGCCCGGGAACTGGCCGATGAACTGGGACAGACGCTGATCAACCGCCGCGATGAATTCAAAGCGCACCTGATTGGCATCGAAGACGCACTCGACCGGGCAGAACAGATGGAGGGGCCGGTCTGCTTCCTGGATATGGGCGATAATATCGGCGGCGGTTCCCCGGCAGACGGGACCACGATTCTGCATGCGATCAAAGCCCGCCGAGGTCCAACCAGCTTCGCGTGTCTATACGATCCTGAGGCAGCACAAACGGCGATTACTGCCGGACCCGGAATTCATCTCCCTGAACTGGCGATGGGTGGAAAAACAGATGACCTGCATGGTGAGCCCCTGGTGGCGAATGTCACCGTCATTAGTGTGCATGATGGAGACTTCACGGAAGCGGAAGTCAGGCACGGAGGCAAAACCGAATTCCATATGGGACCGACGGCCGTGGTTCAGACCGATTTCGGCTTGACGATCATGCTCAACAGTCACCGCACGCCTCCATTCAGCCTGGGGCAGTTAACGTCCTGTAATATCCATCCGGGCGACTACCAGATTCTGGTCGCCAAGGGAGTTCAGGCTCCGCTGGCCGCTTATCGTCCGGTCTGCCCGAACCTGATTCGCGTCAACACGCCGGGCTCCACTTCAGCCGATATGGAACAGTTCGACTACCACTACCGTCGCAAGCCTTTGTTCCCGTTTGAACCGATCAATTAACTGTTTGCACTGCTGCTAAAGGACCTCTGATGCAGATCACGAAAATAGAAACGTCGATTGCCGAATCGATCATGCCCGGTCTGCTGCTGGTACGCATTCATACCAGCGAAGGCGTTGTCGGATGTGGCGAAACTTACTATGCACCGCATGCGGTAGCAGCGATGATCCACGACTGGATGTCACACTACCTGATGGGAAAGAATCCCCTCGATATCGAGGCTCACTGGCGGTTCCTGTATGAACGGGCAACGAACTTCGGCTCCCGGGGAACCGAGCTGCGGGCGATCTCGGCGATAGACCTCGCGCTGTGGGACATCTTCGGCAAGGTCACATCACAGCCGGTCTGGCAGTTGCTGGGTGGCTGTGTGCAGGAATCGATTCGCACTTACAACAGTTGCGGCGGCCCTTCTTATGGAGGCACCACCGAAAAAGAGAGCAAGCACACCTGGCCGGGTTACGGTTCGGTAGGGAACCAGGGTCCGCTGAATGACTACTGGTCCGCCGTCAATGAACCGGTGGAACTGGCACGGTCGCTGCTGTCAGAAGGTTATCAGGCTCTTAAAGTCTGGACGCTGGACTTTGCGGCGCACAAGACGAATGGGCCTCTGCACATCACACACGAAGACATTACGCGTGCACTGGAACCGTTTCAGAAAATCCGGGATGCGCTGGGAAGTAATATCGAACTGATTATCGACGGCCACGGGTTCTTTCAACTCGCGCCCGCGCTCCGCATCGCGAAACGACTGCAGGAATATGACATTCTCTGGGCCGAAGACCTGCTGCGGATTGACTGTGTGGATACGCTGAGCGACTTCCGCAGCAAAGCAGGAATTCCCGTTGCGGTGAGTGAAATGTTCAACGGCCCGGACGACTTTCGACTGGCACTGGAAAAACGGGCCGCTGACTTTGTGATGATCGATCCGACGTGGGTGGGCGGTATATCGCAGACGCGAAATATCACCCGTCTGGCGCAGTTCTATAACATTCCCGTGGTCATGCATGACTGCACCGGACCTTTGACTTTGCTCAACGGCGTGCACGTCGCCGCAAGTTCGAATAATGTGGCCTGGCAGGAAAGTCTGCGGGCCCACTTGCGGATTCTGTACCCTCAACTGATCGACACACCCATTGAAGTCGAAGCGGGGCGGATCAAGATTCCGCAGAAGCCGGGCCTGGGAGTCGCCTGGCTGCCTGAGCTGTTCACGCCGGGAACAAACCAGTATCGCGCGACGACGCTGACTTAGTCACTTGGGTTGCCCGTCAATGCAGGCCGATGATTTTACCGGCATCGTCGATGTCAATCCGCAGTGCCGCAGGATCGGAGGGCAGTCCGGGCATTGTGCGGATTTCGCCGCTCAAGGCATACAGAAAACCGGCGCCCGCAGAGAGTCGCAGATCCCGAACCGGGAAGGTAAAGCCGGTCGGTCGTCCCAGGAGGTGCGGATCGTGAGAGAGCGAGTACTGCGTTTTGGCGATGCAGATGGGAAGGTTGCCGTAGCCCAGCTGTTCGTACTCCGATATCCGTCGGCGGGCCAGCGGCTCGAATTCGACGGAGGCAGCCCCATAGATACGAGTCGCGATCGTTTCGATTTTTTCCGCGATCGGCATTTCCAGAGGATAGAGATACTCAAACTGATTCGGCAGTTCTGCGGCCTGGACGACCGCTTCGGCCAGTGCAAAGGAACCTTCGCTGCCTTCACTGAAAGCGCGTGTGATGACGGCCGCTGTGGCTCCCTGATCGAGGGCGATCTTTTGAATCTCCTGCAATTCGCGTTCGGAATCATCGGGGAAGGCATTGATGGCAACGACGGTAGGCAGATGATACTGCTGAATGATATCCAGGTGTGCCTGCAGATTGACGGCCCCTGCGCGAAGGGCCTCCAGGTTCTCCTCCAAAAGTGCAGGGGGCAGCGGTTTCCCCGGATGGACGTCGAACTGACCACTCTGCAGTTTCAGAGCACGGGCGGTACAGACGAGGACTTCCGCAGCGGGCTGCAGTCCACTGGCGCGGCATTTGATATCGAAAAACTTTTCTGCACCGCAGTCCGCACCGAATCCACTTTCCGTGACAACGTAATCGGCAAGTCGCAGGGCGATCTGATCGGCGATGATCGAACTGTTGCCGTGGGCAATATTGCCGAAAGGTCCTGCGTGCACGAGAAAGGGCGTCGATTCACAGCTCTGGACCAGATTGGGGCGCAGGGCATCAATGAGCAGGGCGGCCATCGCACCGGCGCAACCCAACTGTTCGACGGTCACCGGCTGGCGGTCATAAGTCATGCCGACGACGATGCGTCCCAGACGCGTGCGGAGATCGCGGGGATCGCTGGCCAGGGCGAGGATTGCCATGACTTCCGAGGCGGCGGTCAGATCGAAGCCGGTCTCGCGAAGCGGGGCCTGCGGCGGTTGATCCAGTCCACTGATGATGTGAGCCAGCCCTTTATCGCAGAGATCAAGGGACCGTCGCCAGGTGATGGTCTTCGGGTTGATTTCGGGAGTTTTTCGTCGGGCGACGTGGTTATCGATGATGCTGGCCAGCAGGTTGGTGGCCGAGGTAACAGCGTGCATGTCCCCTGTGAAATGCAGGTTGATATCGGCCTGGGGCTCGAGCGTGCAGTTTCCACCGCCGGCACCGCCTCCCTTGATGCCGAACACCGGCGCCAGGGAAGGTTCACGAAGTGTACCAACTGTGGTATGTCCCAGTTGCGAGAGGGCCATCGCGAGCCCGATGGTGGTTACCGTTTTGCCTTCCCCCAGTGGCGTGGGATTGACAGCGGTGACACCAATGTATTTTCCCAGGGGACGATCGGTGAATTTGCTTGCCAGTCCGTGCACCAGTTTGGCCTTGAGGCGGCCGTACGGTTCATAGTCGCCAGGCGCCAGTCCGAGATCTTTGGCAAGGGAATCGATGTCTCTGAGAATCGGCCCGTCGGGGCTCGAAGGAGTAATGCGATGCATCTGAGAGTGCCTGTCAGAAATTGGTTTGCTGTTTGATTCGAAAATGAATGCAGAATTTTACTCCAGCGTCTGCATCAGTGAAAAGCCAGAAGCTGTTAATTCTGTACGACGGTGATTGTGAAATCAGTGGATTAATATGAAAATGAAATCTGGATGACAGACATAAAAGAACGCGTTTGCCGTGAACCTCATCCCAGCTGAAAAAAGAAAGCATCACATGCAACTGACATCGGTGGTCACGCCATTTACCGACGAGAACCTGACAATGCTGGCCCAGATTGGAGTGACGCATGTCACAATTCGCTATCCTGGCCCAGGGCGGGAGCGTCTGCAGGCGTTGTGTGATCAGGTAGCAGGACAGGGATTGAAGATTGCCGCCATCGAAGGTTATCTGCCGATCGAAAATATCAAACTGGGGAACGAACGGTTTGACGCCGAGATCGCGGAAATGAAAACACTGCTGCGCGATATGCAGGCGGTGGGCATTCCGTTTGTGTGTTACAACTTCATGGCGGGTACAGACTGGGTGCGGACCAAACTGGATGCCCGCGAGCGGGGCGGGGCACTTGTGACCGGCTTTGATGTCGATGAGGCAGAGCAGGCCGTTTCTCTGTCGGAGACTACGCGGGACCAGGTATCCAGCCCGATTACAGCGGAAGAACTCTGGATCAACCTGGAACGGTTTCTCACAGAACTGGTGCCGGTGGCAGAGGAATGCGGCGTGACACTGGCGATGCATCCGGACGATCCGCCGCTGGAGACGTTCATGGGCAAAGCACGGATTATGAACTGTGTCGAAAATTTTGAACGGCTGGTGCAGTTGGTCCCCAGTCCGGCGAATGCGATCTGTTTCTGCCAGGGGACGTTCGCCGAGATGGGCGTGGATATTCCGGAGACCATCCGGCGGCTGGGTTCGCATATCAGGTATGTGCATTTTCGGGACATCAAAGGGACCCGCGAACGGTTTGTGGAGACGTTTCACGATAATGGCCCAACCGACATGTATGCCGCAGTGCAGGCGTACCAGGAAATCGGTTTTACGGGGCCGATACGTCCGGACCATGTTCCCCAGCTGGTGGGAGAAGAAGCGGGAGAGCCCGGGTATACGATGCTGGGGCGGCTGCATGCCTTCGGTTATCTGCAGGGATTGATGGAGGCCGCCCGGAAAGTCGGAAACAGCTGATTTTGCGCAGGGGAACAATTTGGGGGTGGCTGAACATCACATCACGGTCTTTTGATCTGTAAGAAAAATGAGGGGTGGCTGGTGGATGTTATGCCGGTAACCTGTATAATCGATAGAGCAGGGCTATCCTGCGCAGTTCAACATCTGCGAGAAAGTGACAGGGATGTCAGCACCGGATGCAGGAGGCTTCGCCTTGCCTGTTGCTGTTCTATGAACCTGAGCCGCGCCGGCTCGGCAAGTTTAGAAACACGATGTCCTTCACTTCAGGAGTCAGTCTCATGAGAATTCGAATGCTGTCTGCAATCGCCGTGATCGCGGCCTGTTTTGCCATGCTGCCACAAGTTTCCGAAGCTGGCGGCCGGGTGACTTACTATAGTTCTCCGTTTGCTTATGTCGGTCCGGCTCCCGTGTATGCGGTGCCTGCTCCGGTGACCACGAGTTACTATGTGCCCGCAATGACCGCTTACTATGCCCCCGCTGTCGTGCCTGCCCCGGTTGTCACTCCTGTGTACTACCAGCCGGCTCCGGTTGTCGTCGCTCCAGTAACGACAACGACTTATTACGCTCCCGGCGCTTACTACGCCCCTGGCAGAGTCGTTTACAAGACACGCGGCCCCCGGTTTTTAGCTCCCAACTATAAAACGGTTGTGAAATACAGATAAGCTGACGCGATCTGATATCAAAAACAGAAAGAGCCTGCTGATATCATCTCAGCAGGCTCTTTTGCTTTATGGAATGTTCGGTTTCTAAATCGTTGTAAACGATTCTATAGATCCAGATCATCAGAAAACCAGGTAGATACGATTCCGTCATCATCATCACTATCTGGAGCAGAATTGTCGATCATCAGTGAACCAATAAAGTCTTCAAACGTGTTAGCGATCAGGTACATATTTTCGAAATCATTCTTATGCTCACCCATGATTTCCCGTTCGTCTTCGTGATCCCAAAAAAATATTTTTCCTTCCACTGGTGATTCGACTCCCAGGCAGATCTGATTTCCTCCAGGGGCCTCGGCTATGGGGACGACTGAATATGGTACTCTATCTAAATATGTTGAGTACTTTTTCGGGAGAGTCGAAAGCCCCGTATCTTGATTCGCTCCCAGAGTAAGACCGTAAAATTCGTCTAATCCTTGAGTTCCATCACTGTCCCAGGGAGAACTTTCCAATGGACGATAAACGATCATATTATCGAAATACATACTGGTCTTAAATTTCAGCAAGAAGTGTCTGTAAGTCACTGGGAGAGTGTGGCCCGTCAACGCTTCATACTCGCGCAGCAATTCTGCTTCATTATGAACTGTATCATTTGAAATAATAACACCAAGTTCGTGCAGTTTTTGCTCTATCATAATAGCTACCTGTTTTTAAGGAACTGGATTAGAATGCAGGTATTCCTGTTCGAGAATTCATCTTCCCCAGAATTCAATTATTGTCAATGCTCTTCTTTTCACTGTTGGGCAAGCCAACAAAGCCACCCGACAATGAGCCTTCAGATTCACAAAGAGCCTACCAGGGTCTCCCCGGCAGGCTCTTATGAGTTCTCACAGTAATCGGCGATCCGACTACAGTGTCCAGCCTTTGCGGTATTCGCGTTTGAGGTACTGGTCGGCTTCGGGGGCGTTGGTGACCTTGAGGTTTTCAGCGTCCCATTCGAGTTTCTTTCCGCCGAGACGGTAAGAGACGTTGCCCAGCAGTACGGTTTCGGTCAGTGGTCCGGCGTAGGCAAAGTTACTGCCGGTTGGTGTGCCGTTGCGGATGGCGTTGAGCCATTCGATGTGATGGCTTTCGGGGCGGGTCAGATAGGGTTTGACCGGTTTGGCTTCTTTGCCCGCTTCCATGAAGACCTTGTTGGTGCCGTAGTCGGCGAGCAGGCGCCCGTCGTCCCCTTCGAAGAGGACCGCGCTGTTCTTCCCATAGGCTTCAGCGCCTTTGGGTTTCCAGCCGCCGTGATACCAGGTCATGTGAACCGGGGGCAGATCATCGCGTTCGGTGAATTCATAATCGACACGCATGAAGCTGGGACAGTCATTTTCGCCTTTGTGGCCTTTCTCACCAACACCAACTACGGTTTTGGGGTACTTGAGTTTCAGGGCCCAGAAGGGCAGGTCCATGTAGTGACAGCCGAAGTCGCCGAGCTGACCGTTGCCGAAGTCCCACCAGTAACGCCAGTTGAAGTGGAAGCTGGTTTCGTTGTAGGGACGGAAGGGAGCGGGTCCGATCCATTGATCGTAATTGACGTAGGATGGGGGATTGTTTTCTTTAGAGCGTTTGCCTTCGATGCGTACGCCTCCGCCGACCCAGACATGCACGCGACGCACGGGACCAATTACGCCGGACTGGACCATTTCGACGACCTTGCGGTAGTTGTCGGTGGCGTGAATCTGATTCCCCATCTGGGTCGGTACGCCGGCTTTGGCGGCCAGGTCAGTGAGGACGCGGGCTTCGTAGACGGAATGGGTCAGCGGTTTTTCACAGTAAACGGGCAGGCCTTTGCGGAGGGCCATGGCCGCGGCGGGGGCGTGCATGTGATCGGGAGTGCTGACGAGCACGCCGTCCAGGTCGTCCCGGTCGAGGGCCTTGCGGTAATCATCGTAAGTGTCCGCGTGCGGAAATTCTTTGGAGGCCTTCTCCAGCCGCTGCGCGTCGATATCACACAGGGCGACGAAGTTTTCAGATTTGGTGCCCGTGATATTGGCATAAGCGCGGTCGGCAACGCCGATGGTCGCGAGGTTCAGTTTTTCGTTGGGGCTTTTGCTTTTGTTCGCTGCTGCGAGAGAGGGGAGTGTGAGGGCAGACGAAAATGCGGGGACCGCGGTTCCTGCGATGAGTGCTTTCTTGAGAAACTCGCGGCGGTCGACGGAACGGGACATCAGCAATTCTCCTTGAGTGAGAAGTCATCCGGTGGGAAGCAGGAATATCAGGCGAACCAGAGCCGGGGGCCGGTCTATATATTAACTTTTTTAATATAAAGCCGGGGCGCGTTGAAATCGAGACTGTTATGGGAAATCGGAATATTTTGGGAGAGAAGCAGCGGGCTGCCGAGACGGATCAGTTGGAGGTTTCCGAGGTGATGTCTTCGGAAATACTGACTGCTTTTTCGACGCCTGTAATCAGCTGATCGAGGCGGAATGGTTTGTAGAGGACGCATTTCAAACCGAGCTGGCGGGCTTTGACGATCGAGTGCGTGGGATCGTAGCCGAAGCCTGTCATCAGGATGACGGGCAAATGCTCGTGGATTTCACGGATCTGGGCGAAGCATTCGTACCCGTTCATATCGGGCAGGCGGATGTCGGCAATGACCACATCGTAGTGGAAGCTGCGGACCATCAGAAATGCTTCTTCACCGTTATGGGCGGTCTCGACTTCACACCCCAGCCGACCCAGCAGTTCGTGGGCGGCCCGCCTGACAGTAGCGTCACTGTCGACGACAAGAACCCGCTTGTTGAGCAGTTTGGGGTTCACCTGTCGCATGGTAGGCACTTTGTGGTGGTGTGGAGTCTGGGGAGCAATTTCGTCTCCCACCTGTTGGATCAGTTGCTTAATATGGCGAGTGTCTTTAAGGATACGCTGCAATCGCTCGCACACATTAGGCTCGTGTCCAATGTACCGCTCCAGAATCCAGGCAGTGTCGTTGAGGATCTCGTCGACCGGATCGACGACCCCACGCATGATTAACTCGGTACTGGCAGATGCGGTAGTCATCTTTTCGACCACCAGCAGTTCCAGCGTATTAAGGGCAATCGCGACTTCGCGACTGAAGAGTTCCAGGAAGTGCAGATCGTTTTCGTCAAAGGCACCGGCATGCGGACTTTCCACATTGAACGTTCCCAGAACTTCGTCGTGCAGATGCAGGGGGACAGTCAGGGAGCTGCGGGCATCCGGGGCACCGGTCATATAAAGTGGGTCGTGGGTAGTGTCTTCACAGAGGTAGCTTTTACCTGTCGCGGCAACGAAACCGGTCACGCCATTCCCTTCCGGTTTGGCGTAGAGCGTGCGGTTCGTGGCGACCTGCTCCATACCGACGGCCAGGAGGACATCCAGCCGTTCGGTGGCTTTGTCCAGAATGCGGATTTCGACGGTTTCGAATTCGAGGAGATCCTGGGTGTAATGCAGAATCTTGGCTTTGAGCAGTTCGATGCGGTCCTCGGTCGACATCTCGTAGATTTCTTCGGGAGAGAGGTCGCCCAGTTCCAGACCGGCCTGGTAGATCGCGTTCAGTTTCTGACGCTGCAGAACTTCGGCGGAGATATCTCGTACGCTGGCTACCAGGTAGGCGGGTTCCTGATTGTCATCCGGCTCGGTGATGACCGGGGTAACTTCTACATCGAAGTAGTTCTTGTCGCCGACACGCAGACCACTCTTGGCCAGTTTGCGTGTGGAGAAGGCAGTATGGAAGGGGCTGAAGTCCGGCCCCAGAATTTCGGGTGCACCGAAGGCATCGTAGAAAGAATGCCCAATCAGGGATTCGCGTTGATCGCAGAGTTGATTCAGGCGCTGGTTGGCCCAGATGATGCGCAGCTCTGCATCGAGGACAACGACAGCGTGGGGCAGGTATTCGAGCAGTGAGCCAGACTGGATGAGTGCGAGCGGAAGGGTACCCTCAGTCGCAGGTACTACCAGCGCGGAAACATTTCCCTGGTCAAACTCCGCAATCCCCTGTGCCAGATTTTCCGGGGTCACCACCAGATAGTCTTCTGAAGAGAACTGCTGCCTCAATTCAGAGGTCTGGTCGTCTGAAGGCCCACAGAAAAGAATTTTTTGCGGATTGGTCACTATGAAAACAGCCTTTGTCCACTAAGACACTTGTTGCCTGACTTTGAGTTGTATCATGAGCGAGGACACCTGTTATATTCTCCAATTTACCGGATAGGCTTACTGGAACACAAGTAATCTCAATCTTTTATTACGTATTTCTACTCATAAATGATAGAACATGATTTTTGGTTTTCAGGCTTTGCTTCAAAATATTACGAAAGCCGGAAACATTCGAGGGACAGTACCTATGAAATCGGCTTTCCGTCAGCCAAAATTAAGAAGCAAGGTAGTGAATCTTCTATTTTTAGAAAGTTCTTCGCAGATTTGAAGACTTTTTCTCAAGTATTCTGACCTGAAACACAGACAAACCCGCATTTCCCGTTTTCCTGACCTGATCCTTTCGATAACGACCGCCACTTTGAGAACGACTGACAATGTCTGAAGCCTGGGCCGCCATTCAGAGAAATCCGATTTCCGGAAAGGGCGATCGTGCTGCGCTGATCATGGAACTGGTACAGCACCTGAAACAGCGGGGCATCCGGCCGCGTCTTTTTTCCAACCGGGAGCGGATGCAGACGTATGTCGAGGAACGCACGCGTGACACGCCGCCGGTATGCATTGTTGCAGCGGGGGGAGACGGAACGGTGCAGGATGTAGTCAACCGCTACCCCGACCAGCGGATCGCGGTGTTACCCCTGGGGACCGAGAACCTGCTTGCGCGTTACCTGGGTATTCCGAAGTCTGGGGCTTTTGTGGCGGAGATGATCAAACAGGGCGCGTGTCGAGAGATCGACGTCTGCCAGCTCGATCAGCGGAAATTCGTGTTGATGGCGAGTATCGGCTTTGATGCCGCGGTTGTCGAAAACCTGGCGCAGGTGAGAAAAGGGAATATTTCCTACCTGAGTTATCTGAAACCGATCCTCAGAACGCTCTACGACTACCCGTTCGAATCGTTGCTGATCAGCATTGATGACGGAGCCGAGGAAGAGACCGCCTACCATGCGATCATTGTCAATATTCCCGCCTATGGTCTGAATCTGAATTTTTCGCCGGACTCGGTCGACCATGATGGCATGCTGGACCTGATCCTGTTTCGACGGCGGGGCGTCTTCAGCATGCTGCTCTATTTGTGGCAGATTGTCCGTGGGACACATCTGACGTCGAAATACGTTCAGAAGATTCAGGCCCGCTCGCTGCGGATTCAGTCCACCCGGCCGGTGCCGATCCAGACCGACGGCGATTCCTCCGGGTTGACGCCGGCCGAAATCAGGGTGATTCCCCGGGGGCTGAAGCTGATCGTCCCTTGCCCCGCTCCGTCGATTGAATCATAATTCGTAAAAATCTCCGACTTCCACTGAAAGGATTCTCCCGTGGCTCAAAACCCCGTAACGATTGGCAAGCTGCAGTGCGGCACTCAGTTACCGCTGTTGTTCATTGCCGGCCCCTGCGTGATCGAAAGCGAAGAACTGGTACTGAGCACCGCGGAGCGACTGGCCGAGATCGCCGCCCGGGATAACCTGTCACTGGTTTTTAAATGCAGTTTCGATAAAGCGAACCGAACCAGCGTGGACAGTTTCCGTGGACCGGGACTGGAAGCGGGGCTCGAGATTCTGGCGAAAGTCAAACAGGTGACGGGCCTGGATGTGACGACCGACATTCATGAACCGGGGCAGGCGGCTCCGGCGGCAGAAGTCTGTCGGATCCTGCAGATCCCTGCCTTTCTGGCACGACAGACCGATCTGCTGGAGGCGGCTTCCAAAGCAGCCCTCAAACATGGGGGTGTGGTGAATATCAAGAAGCCCCAGTTCGTGGCTCCCGAAGACTGTATTCATGCCGTCAAGAAATGTGAGGCCTTCGGACAGGAACAGTTGATGCTGACTGAACGGGGCACGACCTTCGGCTACGGTCGTCTGGTGAATGACATGCGGTGTATTCCCATCATGCAGCAGATGGGGCCGCCGGTCATCTTTGATGCGACTCACAGCGTGCAGACTCCGGGAGGTAAATCGACCGGTGGACAGCGGGAGATGATCCCCTACCTGGCCCGGGCTGCGGTTGCCTGCGGTTGCGACGGGGTCTTCGCCGAGACACATCCCGATCCTTCACAGGCGCTCAGTGACGGCCCGAATATGCTGCCTCTGGAAGAGTTTGCCCGTTTTGCGCTGGATTTGCAGCGGTTTCGTACCCTGGTCAATGAAAACAGCCCCCTTTAAGACATTCCATCTGCCCGGGAATCGGTTATAGTATAGATAACAGACAGTTGAATGATCGATCTTCTGTCGGCTCATCACCTGTGAATGCACCGCATCTTCAACACCACATTTCCATCAGTAACAGGGTGGAAATGTACCATACCATGAAACCACAACTGCTATGATTCTGACTTCTCTGCTCCGCCAAGATTCCGGAAAACGCCCGTCTGTTCTGGCCGGCGTCAGTCTGTTCTGCCTGTTGCTCAGCTGTCTGATTTCGCTTCCGGGCTGCAAAGATACCACGAAAAAGAAAGGCGGCGGAACGAAAACCGGTGCCGCCAATCCGGCAGCCGAACAGGAAGATCCGGAGTGTCACAGTTATATCGATAATGCGATTAACATGATGCAGCCGGAGCGGATGGGAATCAGTTCGACGCTGACGGGCGCTCTCTCCCTCTTGAACGAGTGGGCCGGTATGTGCGGCAAGTTCGACTCTGAGCCTCCGACTCTGAAAGATTCTCAGCGAACGTTCCTGAAGAAATACCTGAGCGAAGAACAGCTGGCAAAGCTGGAGTTGACCCGCTTCACGGAGATCGATGGAAAATTCATCAGAGATTCACAGCTGTTTAACGGTATGGTGACCGCGGCGATCGAGGGCAAGAAAAATGACCGGGATCGCGCGACCGCTGCCTTTTACTACTGCATGAACAACATCGACCTGGTTCCCGATGCGAAGAACGCACTGCCGCTTGGACCGTATGAAATCTGTGTCATTGGATCCGGAAGTGCGAAGCAGCGGGCCTGGGTCTTCATCGACCTGATGCGTCAACTGCGGATTGATGCGGTGCTGTTCGAAGCAGCGAAACCGGCCCCGTATAAGCTGCTGGTCGGAGTACTGCTGGAAGACAAGATTTATCTTTACGATCCGGTACTCGGCATGCCTGTCCCGTCACCCGATCAGCCTGCGGATACGATTCAGATTCAAATTCCCGCGACGTTTGCCGAGGTCCAGAAAGATCCCGCGCTGCTGAAAAATCTGTACGGCAAATATGCCGAGAGTCGCTTCTCTGCTGAGGAACTGAAAACGGCCCAGGTTGAAATCATCGGTCGCAGTTGCGAGTGGGCATCACGCATGCGTCGCCTGGAAGACTCGCTGTCGCGGAAACAGACATTCGTGCTGTATCGAAACCTGGATCCACTGGAAGGAGACCCGGGGTTCATCGGCCACGTCCAGTCGATCGGTAAAGGAATTTTGAAAGAGAACCCGCTCGTGGTTTCAGAATACGCCGATCAGGAAATCGACAAGAGTGAAGCGGTCACTGGTGAAGAAGCCAAGAAACTGGCTCTGGTCAAACTGCCATTTCGCGCTCCGGTCCCTTATGACGTCAAAGGACGCAAAGAAAATGCCCAGGGATTCTTTGAAGTTCCCTGGGGCAGCCCGACCAAGAAGCTGCTCAAGACCCGCATCACACAGTTGATGGGGAATCAGTCGGCGGCGATCAAGAGTTATGTCTCCACACGACTGGAGGAACGCTTCCCCGTGGATCTGGTCGTCCCTCCCGATATCCGGCAGATGCATGTTCTGGCCGCTCAGAATGCAGCCTACTTCATGGCGATTGGACAGTTCATCCAGGGTGAATACGCGAGTGCAGCGCGCTCGTTTGATACCTTCCTGCGACACCGGTTCTATATTCACCGAGACGGTCAGGGAAAGTGGCTGGGACGCTCGCTGTCAGTGATGTTCCACATGGCGATTGCGGATGCAGAATCGGACAAGCTGAACAGTGCGATCTTTTCGCTGTCTGAGAATGAGAAACACAGCCCCGAAGCGATGCAGCCCGCGTTTGCTTATTTCAGTGAACGCTGGAAGACAATCCGGGATAACAACAAGAAGAAATAAAAACCCCTGCTGCTCACCCGCCCCATACGAACTGAAAACTGAGTCATGCTTGCCTTTTTTCGACGCCGCTGGTTTCTGCTCTGCATTACGGTTGTAATTGCCTGCGGCGTCTATGCCGGACACGAAGGATCGCAGGAAACGCTGTCCCAGTTAAAGCAGTTCATTCGCCCTTCGTGGCTGACGGCGATCGTGTTGTTTCTGATGTCACTCAGTCTCAACTCCGAGCATCTGCTCTCTTCGATCCGCAAGCCGGGACCGCTGTTTCTCTCGCTGGCGACGAATATAGTGCTGCTGCCGCTGATCGCCTGGGCGCTGCTGCCGCTGCAACTGACTCCCGATTTTCAGGTCGGGCTGATCATTATGGCCTGTGTGCCGTGCACGCTGTGCGGGGCTTCAGTCTGGACCCGGCGGGGCGGGGGCAATGACGGCGTGTCCCTGATGGTGACCATGATCACCAACGGGGCCTGCTTCCTGACCGTCCCGTTCTGGATCCTGTTGATCACCTCCCGCGAGATTGAATTCGATCGCGTGCAGATGGTGACGAAGCTGTTTTATGCAGCGATGCTGCCGGTGGTCGTCGGTCAGATCCTGCGGATGAACAAGACCATCAAGCAGTTTGCCGATCGGATTACTTCGCGACTGGGGACCGTGGCACTGATCTTCGTGCTGTTCATGGTGCTGCTGGCTGCGGTGCAGACCGGTTATGGCATTCAGACTTCGGAAGTAGGCATCTCACTGGCAGCGGTCGCGGTGGTCTGGATCAGTTGCATCGTGGTGCACGTGGGAGGTTTTTTCACCAATCTGCTGCTGGGTAAAACGTTTCGGTTTCATCCGCGGGACCAGATTGCCAGTGCGATTGCGGGGAGCCAGAAGACACTGCCGATCGCGGTGTTCGTGGCGACGGATGCATCGATGTTTGGCGACGCCGGTCTGCCGTCGGCTGTCTTTCCACTGTTGATGTTTCACACGTCGCAGTTCTTCATCGATACGATCCTGGCTGATCGGCACCGCGAAAAGTATATGACCTCGTCGGAGCCAGAGCCCGTGAAAACGGAACCGCAGCCGGTCTCTGCCTGCGAGCAGTAAGCTGCCCCCGGTGCTTTCAGCAGCATTCAATTCTGATAGATGACGACCAGAAACAGGAAGGCTTCGCCCCGACCGGCATTTCTGATGGTGTGCGGCACATCAACCCGATAGCTGGCGGAATCTCCGGGACCGAGCACGGTTGTATCGTCGCCGGACTGCAGTTCGATCTTGCCTTTTTCGACGGTCAGGAATTCGCGCGTCCCCTTGAAGTGGGGCGCGCTTTGCAGTTTCCCGTTGGCGTGCAGTTGCACTTCGTAAAACTCAACGTCTTTTTCGAGGTGCAGCGGGGAGAGTGTCCGAATGCGGCACTCGTCATCGGAACGATAATGAAACGTGCGATCGTCGGCCCGGATGACTTCAATTGATGAGGTGGAGATCGGCGCTTCTACCAGTTCGCCCAGAGCGATGCCGAAGGCCTGTGAAATCCGCACTGTGACGGCCAGCGTGGGATTGGCTTCGCCCCGCTCGATCTGACTCAGCATGGAACGACTGACACCGCAGGCGGCCGAGAGGGAATCGAGTGACCAGCCCCGCTCTTTCCGCAGGGTACGAACGCGCTGCGAGAGCTGCCCGCTGATCTCATCGGGGGAGAGCTCAGCCGTAGGTTTGCTGGCGGTCTGTTTTCCTGGCAAAGGCGCAGCCATCTCTTTTTCCAATATACCGGATTATGACTCTTGCAAAATGGATTTCCGTTTTCTATTATACTGGATAATCAGGCATTATAAAGGATTCAGTCAGCTGATCCTCCAAAATATTTCTGCACGCCGGGGTGAAATCATGAAGGCACTCGTAAAGAAAGAGTCAAAGCCGGGTCTCTGGCTGGAAGAAGTCCCCAAGCCGACGATCGGTATCAATGATGTGCTGATCAAAGTTGATCGGACGGGGATCTGCGGCACCGATGTCCATATCTACAAATGGGACGACTGGGCACAGAAGACGATTCCGGTGCCGATGGTGGTCGGCCACGAATTTGTAGGCGAGATTGTGGAAGTCGGCTCGAACGTGGCTGATTATGTTCCCGGCGAAATCGTCAGCGGAGAAGGGCATGTCGTCTGTGGTCGCTGTCGAAACTGTTTCGCGGGACGGCGACACCTGTGTGCTCATACGCGGGGCGTGGGAGTGAATCGTCCGGGTGCGTTTGCCGAATACATTTCGCTGCCGATGACCAACATCTGGCATCATGACGACTCCATTGACCGGGATGTGGCTTCGATTTTCGACCCCTTCGGTAACGCAGTCCATACGGCCCTCTCGTTTGACGTGCTGGGAGAAGACGTTCTGATTACCGGTGCAGGACCGATTGGTGTGATGGCGGCAGCTGTCGTTAAACATGCGGGAGCCCGACATGTGGTCGTCACTGATGTGAACCCGTACCGGTTGGAACTCGCGAAAAAGATGGGGGCAACACTCGCGCTGGACGTGCGGGATAATACGATTGCCAACGCCCAGAAAGAACTGGGGATGACCGAAGGCTTCGATGTGGGGCTGGAGATGTCGGGGAACCCGGTCGCGTTTCGGGACATGCTCAACAACATGTGCCACGGCGGTAAAATCGCGATGCTGGGAATCCCGGAAAAAGAGATTGCCATCGACTGGAACATTGTTGTGTTCAACATGCTGACGCTGAAAGGGATCTACGGTCGCGAAATGTACGAGACCTGGTATAAGATGACAGTCATGCTGCAGAGCGGGCTGGATATCAGTCCGATCATTACACACCGTTTTCATGCCAGCGAATTTGAAAAAGGGTTCGAGGTAATGATGTCGGGCCAGTCCGGCAAGGTGATTCTCGACTGGAATGAGATGTAAGACAGAATACGTCACGACGCCACAAACTTTAGCAGGATAAATCCCATGTACGGATCGATCAAACAGGAACTGGAAAAGACGCTCGCAGAAATCAAGGACGCCGGTCTGTATAAGTCGGAGCGGATCATCACCACGCCGCAGGACGCACACATTCGTGTGGCAGCCGGTGAGCCGGTGTTGAACATGTGCGCGAACAATTATCTCGGACTGGCCGAACATCCCGAGGTGATTGCAGCTGCCCACGAGGGTCTGGATCAGTGGGGCTACGGTTTGTCCTCGGTCCGGTTTATCTGCGGAACCCAGTCGATACACAAGGACCTGGAGCAGAAACTGAGTACGTTCCTGGGGACGGAAGATACGATCCTGTATACTTCGTGCTTCGATGCCAACGGCGGGCTGTTTGAGACACTGCTTACGAAAGAGGATGCAATCATTTCGGATGAGCTGAATCATGCGAGCATCATTGACGGTGTGCGGCTCTGTAAAGCGCAGCGGTACCGCTACAAGAACAACAACATGCAGGACCTCGAAGAACAACTCAAGGCGGCACAGTCGGCCCGCTTCCGTCTGATTGCCACCGATGGTGTGTTTTCAATGGACGGCTACATTGCGAATCTGCCGGCGATCTGCGATCTGGCAGATAAGTACGATGCACTGGTGATGGTCGACGATTCGCATGCGGTTGGCTTCATGGGAGCGCACGGCAAGGGGACGCATGAATTCCACGACGTGATGGAGCGGATTGACATTCTGACGGGAACGCTGGGCAAGGCACTGGGTGGTGCCAGCGGTGGATACACCAGTGGTCGCAAGGAAGTGATCGATCTGCTGCGGCAGCGGTCGCGTCCTTACCTGTTCTCGAATTCCGTTGCACCGCCGATTGTGGCTGCGTCGATCAAAGCCATCGATCTGCTGACCGCTTCGACGGAACTCCGCGACAAGCTGGAAACGAACACGAAACATTTCCGCGCGGGCATCTCGCAGGTCGGCTTTGATGTGCTACCGGGCGAGCATCCGATTGTGCCCATCATGCTGGGTGATGCGTCGCTGGCGGCTCAGGTTGCTGACGCGTTATTGCAGAAGGGGATCTACGTGATCGGGTTCTCTTATCCCGTGGTGCCTCAGGGCAAGGCGCGGATCCGGACCCAGATTTCCGCGGCGCACTCGATTGAAGATCTGGATTTCGCGATCGAGAAATTCAAAGAGGTCCGCGAAGAGCTGGGAATTTAACGGGCCTCGGCCGGCGGTTGCTTTGTAGTACCAGTCGGCTGTGGGACAAAGCCCATCACCGCGTATTCAAAGCGGGTGCGTCCGCTGCTGTCGGCCCGCATCCGTTCTGCGACCAGGGGCAGCCCCTGCGTGGCGGCGAAACGGACGGAGGCTTTGGCATCACCGTAGGAGAAGAGAATGATCACCAGGCTCTTAGGCTGCGGGGTCGTTTTGTAGACAGCATAAAAGTGATCGACGAACTCTGCCTGCGAATCCGCCCGGAAACTGGCTGACTTGTCACCGATCTGCAATTCAAAGACGCCATTCTCGGTCAGATACAGATCCCAGATGTCGCTGCGTTTGGTGAGTTCGTCGTAGGTCAGGAAGTGCCGCACGACATCTTCGCCGCGGGCCTCGGCCAGTTCCTTGAGCTGTTTTCTGACGCGTTCCCTTTGTTCGCGGGTTTCCGGAGAATCGGGAGTCCCCTTGGATTTCAGCAGCGGATCCAGCGTGTCTTCCGGTAGCTGGAACAACTGTTGTACGAGTTCGCCGACCCGGTCGCGCTGATCACGCAGGCGTTCGATCTGCTCGGACTGTTCCATCTGCGTTTTTTCTGACTGCTGCTGCAGCAACCGCATGCTTTCCTGCGTGACGGCATTGGCTTCCCGGGCCTTCTCGATCGCCTCAAGTGCTTTGGTTTTCTCTGCGGAGAGTCGTTTTAACCGCTCCGCTTCCGATGCCTGGAGTTGCTGCAGATGCGTCAGTTGTTCTTCCGCCTGGGTGACTTTGGTCTCGGCGCGTTGTTCGATGCGAGCGGTCGTCTCCTGCGTGTCCATGAATTGCGCAAAGATGACAATCAGGAGCAGGTCGAGCAGGGGTGTGAGCTGGAAGGTTAAACGACGGCGGCTGATCATGATTTCGCGGCACTCCCCTCTGCGAGTGCCAGCTCCCGTTTGGCGCGGACGACGGTATCGCGGACATGCTGCCGGTTTTCGACCAGACCGAGAAACGAGGTTTCGAGGATACTGTTGATAAACATCAGCAGAATGGCAGCCGCCAGGCCCGCGAACGTGGACCAGATAGCATCGCCGAAGTGGCTGACGATGGAACTGATGGCGGAACCGTTTTCGGCACCGGTGTTTGCCTGCAGGGCCGCCCCCATCGCGAGGATCGTCCCCAGGACCCCGGCGAGGGGGTAGGCTTCGATCATCGTGCGACAGATGTTGTAGCAGGTCTCGAAGAAGTGGGAATTAAGATAGCGGCGTTTTTCATCGAGAATATGCACGCGTTCGGAGAGCACCTTGCGGTCGGTCGGGTTGGCGCCCGGTTCAATGGTTTCGTTGACGTCCGCGAGAAAGGCTTCGATCTGATCGGAGAGGTGACCGGTGGAATCGAGCAGGCTGCGGTGCTTGAGTCCGCGGGTGAAGTCATCCAGAGATGAGGCGATGCCTCGCAGGTCGCGGCGGGACCAGACCCAGAGTACAAAGAAGAAGAACAGGTGCGCTCCACAGGCCAGAATGATGATGAAGGTGGAGAGTCCTGAAAGCTGGCTTAAGTACTGCGACATCAATGACACCCGGAGTTGAAGATAGTTGAGTCCCTGTTCTGTGTCCGACCTGGCGCACGGTCCCTGTCTAACGAACGTTATTATTAGCAGGATCGATCAAAATCATCTGGTTTCCTTGATCTTTCCTGTCGATCGGCGACTGCAGTCCATTTTACACTCCAGTCACAACGAATATAACGAAAAAGGATGCCGCCTTCCGCAGAAGGGGCATCCTTTGAGGGTCTGGTTTTACTGATTCCCGCTGGGATCAGGCACCATATTTTTCCAGGCGACCGGCGTGCGCCATGGCCATGGACATCAGGTACTTGGCTTCGAACTGTCCCAGTCCGCCTTTGATGCACTCTGATTCACCGAAGCTCTGGCAGCCATCGAAGCGGGCGTTTTCCGCAGACAGCAGCACGGGTACGGGGTGCCAGCTGTGTGATTTCATTTTGGACGGTGTACTGTGGTCGCCGGTAACGATCAGCACATCGGGCTTGAGTGCCTTGATGCGGGGGATGCAGGAATCGACTTCTTCGGTCTTGGCAACCTTGGCAGCGAAGTTACCATCTTCGCCGGTGGAGTCGGTGTATTTGTAGTGCACGAAGAAGAAGTCGTAATCGTCCCAGATTTTTTCGAGGCAGTCCATCTGCGATTCGAGGGTCTGGCCGGCATCCTTGACGTCCATGCTGACCAGGCGAGCCAGTCCGCGGTACATCGGATAGACGGCGATGGCAGCGGCACGGGTGCCGTAGACTTCTTCGAAGGTGGGGATCTCCGGCATCTTGGCGATGCCCCGCATGGTGAGCAGGTTGGCAGGACGATCGTCTTTGAGGATCTCGCCGGCCTGCTTGAGGAATTCCTTACAGATCTCGGCGGTCTTCTGAGAGGCTTCGTTCTGGCCGACCGGTTCGAGAGGAGGTACGCCGGTTTTCTGAGGATCGGTATCGTTGATGTCGCCGCCCAGTCCTTTGGCCCGCAGCACGATCACCAGGCGGTATTCTTTCACGGGACGGACGAAAACTTCGACGCCGGGGATTTCGATCTGATCGAGTTTCTTACAGAGTTCAACGCCGATTTCACTGGCGATGCGGCCGGCACGACGGTCGGTGATGTTGCCGTCATCGTCGAGCGTACAGAAGTTGCCTCGGATGGCGACGTCATCGGGACCGAGTTCAAAATCGATGCCCAGAGCTTCGAGTACACCGCGACCGATGTTGAACTGCAGCGGATCGTAGCCGAACAGTCCCAGGTGACCGGGGCCACTCCCGGGAGTGATGCCGGGGAGCACGGGAATGCTGCGTCCCAGGGTTCCGTTTTTGGCCAGTTCGTCGAGGTTAGGGGTGTTGGCTGTTTCCAGTTCGGTTTTTCCGCCCGGTTCCAGGGGGAGTCCACCCAGTCCGTCAGAGACGAGCAGGACGATCTTGGAATCATTCTTCTTCTGCAGTTTTTTCATTAACGCATGCAAATCAGCCATTGAAATACTCAAACCTTATATTCGTATGTTTATATATGATGGAGCGGGTCTGGCCCGTTCCGCACGATTTCCGATAGAAGCTATACCATAGCGGAATCCGGGGAAATTGTTAAGCAGGACGGCGGGTCATTCAGCAGCCAGCGGGCAATTAGCGTGGGTTCTCGGCGGGAGTCCCAGCGGCGAGGCGATCGCGGAAAAACTGCAGGCTTTCGGTGGCCATCAGCTCAGAGTTGAAGCACTGGCGCACGCGTTCGTAACCCTGTTGTGCCAGTTGTTTACGATAATCCTTGTCCTGGTACAGACGTTCCCAGGCCTCGACGAGTGCCAGGGTATCGCCGGGGGGAACGAGCAGTCCGCCGGCGGTCTGTTCGATCAATTCCGGAAAGGCACCATGGGCGGGCTGGACGACGGGGACGCCGTTCGCCAGGGCTTCCAGCACGAAGATCCCCTTGGGTTCCTGGTAGTCGGTCGGCACGGAGAGGACGGAGAGGCTTTTGTAGAAGTCGACTTTTTCCTCGTGCGAAGCAGGGCTGCCCCAGTAACGGTAGGCATCCTGAAGTTCATCCAGGGGCGCGGTGGTCTCTTTGAACCAGGCTTCGTTTTCTTTGCCCAGGAAGCCCCCCACCAGCAGGCGGCTGTCGGGGTGTCGTTCGTGAAAGAGCTTGAAGGCTTCGACGGCGTTCTGCAGACCTTTTTCTTTACAGATGCGAGCGAAAAAGCCGATGGTGAAAGGCTCTTCGACGCTGGTCTCCGGCGTGCCGTCATAGCCATCCAGATTGATGCCCAGCAGGACTTTGTAGAAATGGTCGACGGGCACATCCAGGTAAGCAGACATGAAATCGCGGTAGTAGTCGCTGTGTACGAGAACGCCGTCCAGCTGTTGCACGTTTGAGCGGATCAGTTCCAGTGAACGACTGCGGTAAGGTTCTCCGAGTTCTTCCAGAAAGACATCGTCTCCCTGAAGAATGCAGAATAGAGGTCCCTTGAAATGCTGCTTGATGGTCCTGATGGTCCCCGAGAGCAGGGCGTTGCTGAGGCAGATGACATCGGGTTTGAGAGTCTCTCCCAGGAACCGGGCGAGTTCTTCAATTTCGACGCCTTCGGCTCCCTGTTCTCCTTCCAGCAAATTGACGGTCAGGGCGCCCAGTTCGTGGGCGTCGTTACTGACGCCGAAGCTGGTCGCGAGATTAATAATCCAGGGTGTATCCAGCCAGTGCTTGAGGAAGCGGGGCAGAGCGCGCCAGATGCGGGAGCGGTAATTCAGATAGACGTTGATCCCTCCCAGGAAGACCGGGGAGCCGGTCATGTTTTCTTCGTCGACGCGAATGGGAGTGTAGGTGGGGATGAGGGTTGCTTCCGCCCCCTGCAGCATCATGGCTTTGGTCCAGGTGTTGTCGTGCATGCAGGCGCCACAGAACATGCCTGCTCCTCCGGAGGTGATGATGGCGACATGCAGTTTCTTGTCTGGCGGTGGGGTCATAAACGGTGTACCTGAGTAATTACGGGCGGGAAGAGGATCAGGTCTGGTTCAGATGCCGGGGGGCGATCTCCTGCACGAAACGTTTTAACAGAGCCATGGTTTCGGGTGTATCGTGAATCGAGTGGCGGAACTCATCGAGGGAGAGGCCGGCGATTTTCTCGACATATTCGGGGTAGGTATTGAGGCGGCCCAGGAACGATTCCCGGTCGAGTTCGGGATGGAACTGGGTGCAATAAATGGGTCGATCGAGGAAACGATACGCCTGATTTTCCACACGATCAGTGGAGGCCAGCAGTTCGGTTCCCGGAGGTAGTTCAACGACCGTATCTTCATGACCCATAAGACCTTGCAGAATATCGCCTGCGGGGCCGAAGATGGGATCAGCCTGTCCTGCAGCGGTCAGGTTGACGTGATGGACACCGATTTCTGCCCGGTTGAGATCGTGGACCACGCGGCCTCCCATGGCGCGGGCCATTGCCTGGAATCCCCAGCAGGAAGCGAACGTGGGTTTACGGAGATCGTGCACAACCCGCAGACTTTCCAGGGCAATCTCCAGCCAGCGACCTTCTCCTGCGGCGGAATAGTGACCACTGCCGCCGATGAAGACGACATCATGAGACACAAGATCGACTTCCGTTAGTGGACCGCCGAGCAAATCGAAGACGGCGATCTGGCTGGTGTCGACATCCAGGGAGCGGGCGAAACAGTTGACTTCCTGCTGTTTCATCGGATCGTCTGAATTGCGAACCTGTAACAGGAGGTAGCGAAGTTGTTGCAGCATTACAGTCCGTTCATTTCCTCACGTTGTCCCGCGATAGGGAAAACGGTAATCATGTACTCAGAATTCTAATGGCGCTTAAGCTCACTGCCGCTAATCTGACAGCAATTTTATCTTACAATTCCCTTGCAGGAAATGATATCAAGGTCGTCAGAATCTCGGATTTTGATTCAGCGCAGACCTCAGGAATCAGTGATAGTTCATTTATGAACAGATGCCAAATCAGATTTTTTACGAGGAATTCATTTTCGTTTTATATATCGCTTGACAAAAATGACGATTCTGGCGATATTCACTATACACAAATTGTTTTTATCTCGTGCGTCATCTCCCAGGAGGATATATAAGTTTTCCTTTTTTTGAACCTCTTCGATGCATGAATTATTCAACGCCAGTCAGCTCGTCTTGACTGGCGTTTTTTTGTGTCCATACCGTGATTCTGTTAGAATGATCTGATCCTTACCTGATCCGACCTGTTTTACTGACTGGAATCAACCATGCGATGCTTTCAAACCGCTCCACTGCTGCTGATATTCTGCCTCGCGACTTACCCGACGACTGTCTGGGGTGACTCCAAAACAGAATCAGTGTGCCGCATGCTGCAGGCGGAGGAACTGGGGCAGATCTCTCCCCTGCACCGTAGCGGTCAGATCTACCTCGCAGGTCAGCCGGGAGAAGACGATTTCAACCTGATCCAGAAAGCGGGGGTTAAGACGGTGATTAATCTGCGTCCTTCACGGGAGTTGAAATGGGACGAAGCGATGTACCTGAAGATGCTGAATCTGGATTACGTGCAGATTCCCTTTCGAGCTCCGGAATCATTGACGCCTGCGATTTTCGACCAGTGCCGCAAACTGCTGAATGACAAATCGAAGCAGCCACTGGTTCTGCATTGTGCATCCGCTAACCGCGTGGGAGCGATCTGGCTGACGCATCGTGTGCTGGACGACGGCCTCAGTTTCGAAGCGGCCCTCGCAGAAGCCAAACAGGTCGGACTGAAAACGCCGGGCTACATCGAGCAGGCCAGAGCGTATATCGCTCAGCAAGGGAAAGCGGAATAAGCGGAATTATTGTGTTTGTATCTGAATCTGCCCTGTTTTGAACATCAGAACCGGCTCCTCAAAATCTGCATCAAAGATGCGATAATTGACCTGCTCCCACTGATGCGAGCGGGCGTTTTCTGCTGTCAGTGAGGAAAACTGCAAGCGCCTTATCCCCATGGTCGGTAGCCTGCATTCTGCGACCTGTTCCAGAGAAAAACAGGCGACCAGGTTCGTCGCCAGATCGGATTCCAGTATCAATTCAATGTCTGGATAAGGTCCAGCAGACCACTCCATCACAAAACGAGCGACGTTCGTAAACTCATGCCAGGGAAAGTCTGCAAGCAGCGTATCATTGATCTCGAACGTCTGGCCGGCCTGCGGGGTAATCATCTTCGCTGCCCTCTCTTCCCTCAATTCCCATTTCGTAATGGAAATGTTCCTGGCTCGCGCTGGTGAAGCGGCTGATAAACCGGGGGCTGGACTGATAATCCCTGGAAGGTTTGAAAATTCCTTCCGCGATAGCCCAGTCATAGACGCCTGTATCGAGAGGATACTTAGTCAGAATACCTGAAAGCTGATGTTGGGCGATGAATTCTTCCGCTTTTTCTTTTGTGGAAAATACACCACAGCAAAACTGCGCTGCAGTCCCATGAAATACCCACACCGCATCATTTTTTACAGCCATTATAAGTCCCGAAACGATACCTGGCTCCGGATTTCCAGATGTTGAACATACCGGAAACCAGGACACGTTCCAGAAAAACAGGTTCACACTGTAGCAATGAGGGGCAGTCGGCCCCGTAAGTGGTCAGGCTTTGATCGACCTGGCGTTGTGACTGATATGGTGGCATTCCAGTACCGACTTTTCCCAGACGAAGATCTCCAGGGGTGGCAGATTCCACAACACGATCGAACGTTTCTCAGGAGGACCGAAGTATTCTGTTGCCAGGTCACAGACACTACTGCGGAACTGGTAAGTCACGAAGGCACCGCCGGGGGCGAGCTGCTGATAGATGGATTCCATCAATGTACGACCTTCCTCCGGCGAGAGGACTGAGAATGGAATTCCCGAGACGATGACATCAGCCGAGGCGAAGTAGTTCCGCTTGAGAATGGATTCCAGATCAAGGGCGGATCCGATCTCGACGATCAGACGCGGGTCTGCGATCTGCTGTAGCGATGCAGCGAATTCTTCAACGACTTCCACACAGAGCAACTTGGACTGATCAGACATAGCCTGCAGCAGGGCCTTTGTCGTCTCGCCGGTTCCCGGTCCGAGTTCGATGACGGTTTTGGCGTTACGCAGACAGGAGAGCGAGCTCAGTTTGCGTTGCAGGTAACTGGAACTGGGAATACAGGAAGCCACCTGCAGCGGGTTCTCGAAGAAGCCACGCAGAAAACAGGGCAGGGTCGAAGTGATCGATGTAGTGTCCTCACCTGGCGAACGTGAAATATCCATGATGTAATCCTGACTGAAGAGGTGATTCGGCTAGCGTTTGTCACGAATGGCTTCGATCAGCTCAGCTTTATTCAGCTTGCTGCGGCCCTGAATGTGATGCTCTTTCGCGAGATTGTAAAGTTCATCTACAGTGCGGTCTTCCAGACGTGTGTTAGGGTTACCGGTTCCCTGAGTGGTCTCCTGGGGCGTTCTTCCCTCTTTCCGCCGTTGTTTATTGACTGTGCGAGCGGCGATCTCTTTCGCCTCGGAACTGGATTTTCCTCGCTCAAGGGCACTCTCTCTGATTTTCTTGTACTGCTTTTCATCTTTTTGTGTCCAGGTGGTCGGCATGGTCTCAGTTCCTGGCGGCCGGTATTAAAAAGAAAACTGAAGCGAGTTCCCCCCCATTCTCATTAGCATGGCCCGCTCGAGAGCCATACCCGATATAGAAACTCGCTCCAGTTTTTATCGGAGTTAGATAGAGTGAAACCAGTTGCATTTCCCGTGCCAATACCACTTCACGGCTGAGCAGTAATTTAAGCCCTTCACGCCTGAAATACCGCGGACAAGGCAGGAAAGCGTGATGAGAATTTTTTCCGGCTCAGCCAGGTGGCTGGATTCCGAAATGAATGGGAAGCAGCTTTAGAATCTGACACGGTTGCTGAGCGACCAGCGTGGTCTCTGGCAAGCCACAATCAGCAGTGATCTGAGACATAACGCGAAGCGAAACAGAATCGCAGCCACGTGGAGGGACTGCTCGCCCTGACAGACTCTAAGTGATCGATATTATACGACTTCCGGCATTGGGAGATAGCCGCTGTCGACCAGATACTGGGGACGACCGGCGTGATCGGGCAGGGTGACCCGCTCGATGTCGATTCCCATATTATGGTAGAGGGTCGCAAAGACTTCCTGGAAGTGGACAGGACGGTCATCCGCTTCGCCGCCGAGACGATCGGTGGTACCGATCACCTGGCCGGTCTTCATTCCACCACAGGCGAGCAGTGCGTTACAGACGCGGGGCCAGTGATCCCGGCCGCTGTTGTTGTTGATCTTGGGAGTCCGTCCAAATTCGCCCCAGGCGATGACGGTCGTGTCTTCGGCGAGTCCCCGCTGATGCAGGTCTTCAATCAGGGCGGTGATGGCCTGATCGAAATCGGGGAAGTTCTCTTTGGCCCGTTTGAAGTTACTGCCATGCCAGTCCCAGAAGCTGTAACTCAACGTCACCATGCGGGCACCCGCTTCAACAAGTCGACGGGCCAGCAGGAACTGTTCGTTCAGACGAGGGGCGGCGTCACCCTGCTTACGCGAGGTTCCTTTGCCATAACGTTCGCGAACCGCGGGATCTTCTTGGGAGACATCAAGTGCCTCGACGAGTCGTCCGGAGGAAAGGACGCCGAATGCCTGTTCGTTGAAAGCGTCCAGGCCTTCCATTGAGCCGCTGTTATCCGCATCGCGGCGGAACTGATCGAAACTCGTTAAGAGTTGTTTTCGATCCTGCAGACGGTCCAGAGTAATTCCATTGAGGGTCATATCCCCCTTCATTTCCCCGTTTGGATTGAAGGGAGTATGTGAGGTGCCCAGGAAACTGTTTTTTCCAAAGTTGTAGGGTGTGTGCTGCATCTTCGGCGAGAGGTTCACATACGCGGGAGACGTTGCCCGCGGATCGCCTTTGAGGCGCGAGAGAGCAGAACCGATTTCCGGCCAGCCGCCTGCAGGCTGATTGCGATCGCTGTGTCCGGTCATACATTGAAACGAAGCATGTTGACCGATAGACCCGACGAGTGAATTCACGAAGATACTTTTATCAGCGAGACCGGCCAGGCGGGGCAGATGCTCGCAAATTTTGATATCAGGTACATTCGTAGAGATCGGGTTGAACTCGCCTCGAATTTCAGAAGGCGCGTCCATCTTGAGATCGTACATGTCCTGATGCGGCGGTCCGCCCGGCAGGTAGATCATGATGATCGACTTGTGTGACTTCCCGGTGCCCGACTGTTGTTCTGCCCGCAGAAGTTGTGGGAGCGTCAGACCGCCGAATCCCAGCGCGCCGACCTTGATAAAATTACGGCGTGAGACGCGATTACAGAATCGGTTAGCAGCTCCGTCGAAAATATTCAGCATTATCTACTCCAGGGCGGGGGCAGCAGTGCGTCCAGTGACGCCAGGCAGGGGAGGGTCAGTCTGGATGGAAAGCGTTTCAGTTTCCCATCTTATCTCTGATCGGCGGAGTTGTCCACGTTGATCCATCAAGATCCATTCACATGAGTGAATTCCCCGGACATTCTTCCCAGACTGCCTCTGTAATAAATATAACAGGATCAGGCGGACTGTATCCGTGCCACCGGTTGAAACCCGCCTTTGTCGAGCCGACGGAACGGAGCCTGGACCAAGAGCACAAGCTCTTTAATTTCAGGCATTTAAGGGCAGGTCTGCGGCTTTCCAGGCGGACATACCTCCCAGGACGTTTGCCACATCAGTGAAACCGGCGCGGCGGATGAACGAGGAGGCGATCGAAGCCCGATATCCAGAACCACAGACCACAGCCACCGGTTGTTCCTGGGGAATTTCCTCAAAGCGTTCCTGTAAAGCACCGCCGTGAATGTGGAGTGCCCCTTTGATATGACCGGCGTCCCATTCCCGCTCGGTGCGCACGTCCAACACTGTCAGCGGGTGCTGCTGGCGCAGTTTGTGATGCAGATCCCGGACTGAGATGGTCTCCAGCATTTCCAAAGGGAATCCCGCTGTTTCCCAGGCATTGATGCCCCCTTCGAGATAGCCCTGAATGTCGTCAAAGCCGACGCGGAGCAGATTAGTGACGACTTCTTTCACCTGGGAGGGCTGATCGACGACGAGCAGAATCGGACGATCATAAGGGAGAACCCAGCCCGCCCAGGTAGGCAGATTTGATCCTATGGGGATGTTGATGGCATCCGGGATGTGTGCTGCCGCGAACGCCTCTTTCGAACGGACATCGACGATCAGGCAATCCTCACATTGTCGCTCTGCGACTTCTTTCGCCGACCAGCGTTTCTGTCCCGGGAGTTCCGGTCCGATGATCGCCGGACCTTCCTTATTGATCCGTTTCATGCGACTGAAATAGGAAGGGGAGAGAGGCATGTCCTGCAGCAAGTCTTCGATCCAGGGTTCTTCGTCCTGCTTCTGCAAGACATTACTGAAACGTCGTTCAAAGCCCAGTGTGGACGAACGTCGCGAGCCAATCGCTTTTCCACACAGAGAACCGGCCCCGTGTGCAGGAAAGATTTCCAGGAAATCGGGCAGGGCCTCGATCCGCGTAAACACGCTTTCATAGAGCTGGTGCGCGAGCTTCTGTTGTTCGGCTTCGCCCAGCAGATCCGGACGCCCGACATCGCCGACGAACAGAAAGTCTCCTGTAAACATGCACCAGGGCGTGTCCTGGCTGCGGGATTCGTCGAACAGCAGTATGGCGATGTGTTCGGGTGTGTGACCGGGAACATGCCGAAACTCGAACCGAAGCTTGCCTAACGACAGCGTGTCGTCTGCTGATACATGACGATCAGCGAATGATTGAGTCCAGTCCGCAGAGCCATACGCTGAACAGTAAATCTGCGGTTGATTGTTCAGTCGCGCTTTCAACTCGCGTGAGCCGGAAACAAAGTCGGCATGCACGTGGGTCTCGATAATATATTGAATGTGCAAATCGTGCTGACGGGCAAATTCAATGAAGTCATCAACATCACGGGGCGGGTCGATTACGACCGCGGCCCCGCTCTGATCATCGCCGATCAGGTACGAACTGATCGCCAGCCCAGGCACAAACCGTGGGTAAAATATCATGTTGAGTACTCTCTGCTGATTGAGTGTGACGCTTATTTGTGGTGCGTATCAACGTAATGCTTGACGAAGTCCTTGAGCTCGGGCTTATCACACTGGAAGCCCATCTCTTCTGCTTTCTGCAGGGTCTGTTCGCCGGACATTCCGTTTTCGACGGCGCGTTTCATCATGGCCATCGCACCGGCGCGCTTACCACTTTTACAGTGAGCGAAAATCGGTTTGGGCAGCGTTTCAAACTGCTCACGAAATTCGTCGACCTGTCTATCGTCCAGCATGTTCATGGAAACAGGGATATGGCAGTATTTCATTCCTGCAGACTCGACTGCTTTGCCTTCCGCTTCGGGAGTGATCGGCATTCCCTCTTCATTGGCAGTGCGAAAGTTCACAATCGATTTGAAACCTTCGTTGCCGAATTCGTAAATTTCGTCCCGGTTCGGCTGAGGTCCAACGGTAATCTGGTCACTGATTTTCATCGTGTTATCCATGTGTAGACTCCTCTTCTTTTGAAGGTCGAGTGATTCACTATCCGCCGTTAGATTAGTCGCAAATAATATACCAGACGTGTAAATCCAGTAGGGTTCCTGATTTTACGGATTACTCGAAGCAATACTGGTTGCTCAGCATCCGCAGCGCCTGCTGAGCCGACAGTGAAAAACCATTTTCAAAAAAATGCGTGATGTTCCTCCACGATAAACGCCTTACAATGTGGGATGTCATTCCGCAGGAAGTACATTCACTGCGGAATGACTGATGTGCAATAGACTTACCTATTTCAACCAGGAGCCCTGTCATGCGTCGTTCGATTCTGATTCCTGTCTGTCTGGGAACGCTGTTCCTGATGAGTCAATTCGCTGTTGCCGCCCCGCTGGCGGAAGAATACCTGACATCGGGAAAACTGGACGAAGGGGCTCAGGCCCTGCAGAAACAATTGAAAGCGAATCCGGAAGATGACGAGGCGCGGTTTGGTCTGGGAGTGGTGCAGTTCTTTCAGTCGTTTGAACATCTGGGAGGAACTTTGGCTCAGTATGTGGGAGGAAATTTGAATCGGTTTGGTTTACGGACAGAAGACGTCAGACGCGGGCTGCCGGAACCAATCCAGAAGATTCTGTCTCAAGCTCCCGATTCCAAAACGGCCACCTATGCCGATACCCGTCAAATGCTGCAGACGTGGGTTGATGATCTGAAAGCTGCTGAGAAAACCCTGTCTGCTGTCAAAGATCCGAATGTGAAACTGCCGTTGCATGTGGGGCTGATCAAGGTTGATCTGTTGGGAATTGGTAAACCGGTCGAAGCACGATTCCTGTTGAGCAGAGCAGGCGTCTCTCAGCAACAGACAGATGCGGAACAGTTCTTAATTGATTTTGATCGCGGCGATGCGGACTGGCTGGCCGGTTACTGCAACTTCCTGTGTGCCTGGGGCGAGGTCCTGCTGGCGATTGACGGTCAGGAATTATTCAACTGTACGGCCCATCTGTTTTTTGAAAAGGTCGACACGCCATACCCATTTCTGCTGGAAGAGCACGGAAATGTAGACAGCATCGTTGGTGTAGATCGGCCACTCGTCTCGGACATCCTGGCATTCATTCACCTCTGGCGGTTTGAACTCAAGGAACCGGAGCGGATGAAGGCGGCCCTGGCACACCTGGAAGATATGCAGTGGCACGCGAAATCGATGTGGAAGTATTATCTGGCGGAAACCGACAACGAACGCGAATGGATTCCCAATCCACAGCAGACCGGCGTGCTCGAAATCAAGGTTACGCAGGAGATGGTCGATACCTGGCTGGTCGTGCTGGACGAAGCGGGAGAGGTACTGCAGGGCAAGAAGCTGATTCCCTTCTGGCGGGGCAAACCGGGGACACAGGGTGTGAATCTGAGACGAGTGTTTACCGAACCTCGGGAGATCGATCCGTTTCTGTGGTTCCAGGGAACCGCGGCGGCCCCGTACCTTGAAAAGGGTGAGATCACAGACTTCGCTGATCCCGAACTGTGGACTCGCATCAACCGGACATTCGGCCGTAACCGGTTCTTCACGCTGGCATTCTGGTTTAACTAATTGATTGGATTAGATGTCGTCTCAGCCAGGCAGTTGTCGAACAGTTCGGTCAGTTCGCCAGGATCGAAGCCGGTGCCGATCGCGACAATGCGGGTGCGGGGAGGACGTGTGCCCCAGTCGTCGAGAGGCGTCAGTTCGGTCCGACGTCCGACGGCCTGTAGCGCGTGCCGTTGCTCGGGAGCTTCTGCACAATAGACAATGCCTTTGCAGCGGTAGATTGAAGCGGGCAACTGACGACGAACCATGGTTTCCAGTTTCTCAATGGAGAAGGGCTGGTCGGATTCATAGTTCCAGGTTGAAAACAGCTGGCTGGCGGTCTGTTGATCGCCGACCAGTTCCGGATTCTGCTGCTGTGCTTCCAGGTGGGCCGGATCGAAACGACCGACGGCGAGCAGGATCTCCAGCGGAACATCGCAGCGCTGTGCCTGCACGATGCGGATCCGCTGAAGATGTTGACCGATCCAGTCCTCGATGACTTCCAGGTGTGTGGGACCGACCAGATCAACTTTGTTTAAGAGAACCATGTCGGCAAAACCGATCTGCCGGAGTTTGAGGGCCGTCAGTTCCTCATTTTCGGCATGCGTGAAAATGGCTTCGGCATCAACGACACAAGTAATGCTGTCCAGCCGGAGCAGTTTCTCGTAGCGCGCGTTCAGGAACGTCATCACGATGCCTTCCGGTTCCGCCACGCCACTGGCTTCAAGAATTACATAATCGATGACATCATCACGGGTCAGCAGTTGTTCCAGCGAGTTGACGAGGTCATCACGAATTTCACAACAGACACAGCCGTTGGTCAGATTGATCGTGTTTTCCTCAACACCTTCCACCAGTTCGGCATCGATGTTAATCGAGCCGAAATCATTGACCAGCACGCCGACGCGGAGACCATGTTCTCCGTTGAGAATCCGATTCAGGAGTGTCGTCTTCCCGGCGCCCAGGAATCCGGTCAAGAGTGTCACCGGAACGGGATCGCGACCTGGAATTTCGATGGGAGTCAGGCGTGGTCCCGGGGCAAGAATGGGGCGTTCATCTTCTGGTTTCACGGTCACTTTTCCTCTGCGCGAAACAGACCTGCTGCCGGGAGATCAGCGGCAGGTCTGGAAATCATGTGGCTTTACTGGCTGTCGTCATCCACTTTGATACCGCGGGCTTCGAGCATTTCCTTCGGATTGAGTGTAATGCCGGGCCACTTCTGCACCGGTTTGCGGTAGGCATCGGGCGGATAGTATTTATGGGGGTCGATTTCCAGTTCACGGAGGAACTCAGACTGCTGTTTCTCACGCGGGAGTCGAGGAGTGGGCAGTTTAATTTCCGCCGGCAGTTTTTCGCCCGGTTTGAGCAACCAGCGGGGATCCATCGAGGCAGGGGCTGCACCATCGGGGAGCAGGGCTTCGCGGGACCAGATGGCATCTTTGGTGACGTTAATCACCTGGACATCGGGGCCGGCAAACATGAACAGGCCATCCCAGTTGGAGCGGACTTCGGCAGTCGATTCGGCTTCGAGTGCGGGCCCTGCATATTCGTAATGACAGATGGCCCCCATGCGAGGCTGAGTCTGTTTAAAGAGATAGCCGGCGGCGTAATACATGGTGTGGAATATGTCGATCGTGTATTCCCAGAGTTCCGCGGGGGCTCCCAGTTTCATCGAAGAAAGCTGAGGCACATCGATGGTCCCTTCCGAAACAAAGACATCGACTCCTTTGCCGTATTTCGCTGAGAGTTCGTCGGGACGACCATCGCCGGTCCAGACGAATGAAAGGCCTGCGTCTTCCCAGTCGAGTCGATAGGCGGAAGCACCATCTTTGACGTGGGAGCGGGGCCAGTGACGGACGACGACGCCATCTTTGTTGTAGCAGATGCCGTTTTCTTCGCGCCAGTCAAACTCCGTGACTTCAATTTCCATGCCGTCGCCGATGGGACAGGCATTGAAGTTTTCCTCGTGCCAGCGGTTCATTTCCCGCATGTGTTTGACCATGTGCTTGATCCCCAGTTCGGGGGTGCGACCGGAAGGGCCGTAAACCCGCAGCGGTGTATAACCGCCTGAGAATGCCCGGAAAGGATAGAAATAAGGCAGGTCAGCAAAGTGATCGGAGTGCAGGTGGCTGATGAAGATATCGTTGATCAGTGGCGCGGGAACCTGCATGGCGATGGCGTTCGAAATACTGCCGTTTCCGAGATCAAAAAAGAAACGCCGGGGCTGCGCTTCGCCGGTTCCCAGTTCAACCAGGATCGAAGTTCCGGACTGCAACCGCGTGGGCGGCCAGGGAGTACTACCCAGGAACGAGATCCGCATTTCGTTCTTCGGAAGAATTTCCGTACCGGGCATAAACACGTTGCGGTTCTTGATGGCCGGCCAGGGTTTGTAGTAATCAGGCAGACTGATCCCGCCCCCCGGTCGCGCTCCGTACGGGTTTTTCATCTCACATTTACCGTCACTGTCTGCAGCAGAGGAGATACCGGGAACGGAGGCCGCCAGTCCGGCACCTACCGCAGCAGCGCTGCCTTTAAGGAAATTGCGTCTGCCCTGGGAATTGTCAGCTGGCTGTTTCTGTGGAGTCTCGTCGGCAGTCAATGCTGTCTCCTCTCTGTCGTGTTGTGAGATAGTAATCGCGGTGAGAAAAGTCCATGAGGAGAAACATCGCAGGCCGGCCCAGTCGAGTTGTGCTTTGACGACGCAAATCGATGGGACAAATACAGTTCCAGCTGGAAACTGTGCCCGTTGTTTCTAACGGTAGTATTCGATTGTATCGGCTATTGGAGGAGAGCACCAAACGTTTCTTGGGGATTTAGAAGAATCCCGGACAGAACTTACGGAGCCCTCTAGTGCGTCTCTTCTGGCAGTTTTAATCCTTAAAAACGGATTAAAAATTTTAATCCGCGGCTACTGGAACCGCCTGCTGAAAATCTCCTTCTCGTCATCAATTCAAATTGATACCGAAACAGTACAGGAGTATACTCAATCCAACTCCATCACGAATCGTGAGCGCATACCGGTTCAGCGATCAGAAGCATGCTATAGAGAGACGAGGACAAAGCGAATACCGATGATTAAAGTGAACTATAAAGTCTTGCTCCGCTGTTATCCCGGGGAAGTCATTTTTTATGTGGTCGGTGTGATCGTGGGATTGGCCCTGATGACGGTGCATGCTGCACTGGGGGGAGCGATTGCCGGGGTTTCCGTGATCGCCTGCATCATGAATCTGAATTCCTGGAAAGGTCATTTCGCTCAGGGTGCATTGTTACCAGCGATTGTGGTTAATCCGGACAAGGGGTTGATTGCGGTTGTCGCGAATATGGATGCCCAGGGAGGCCGCCCGTATCCGGTGGTCAAGATCGTTAAACGCCCGATTAAAAGTGCGACCGGTGCCCCGTTCAAGAAAGGATCGCGACTGGCGACAATCGCCACGTTTCATAACAGCAATATTGTGAGCAACAAGCGCTGGACCGATTTCAATCCGATTGCCGTCAACTGTGCGACTGCCAGTCGTAAGACCATTAAACGGGCGATTAACGCCATCGATGAGGAAGAGTGGGAACTACTGCTGAAAGTCGTGAAGAAGCTGGATCAACCTTATAAAGCGGGGATCTATCCACTCTGATGCCCCAGATCATTTAAAAACAGGGGAGAAAACGAGCATGCGACCACAGCCGATGATTGTTGTGAATGATGTCCCCGCCAGCAGTCGCTGGTATCAGAGTCTGCTGAATGTCAAAAGTGGACATGGCGGCGATGAGTACGAACAGCTGGTACGCGAGGATGGCACGCTGATCCTGCAGTTGCACCACTGGGACGTGCACGAGCATCCCTTTCTGGGAGATCCCGATGCATTAAAGGGGAACGGTGCCTTGCTCTGGTTTGAAATTGATGATTTCACTGAGGCGGTCGCGCGGGCGAATTCGATGTCTGCAGAGATTCTGGACGGACCGCTAGTCAATCCGAATGCACAGCACCGTGAACTCTGGGTGCGCGATCCGGACGGCTACACTGTCGTACTGGCGACGAAGTATGGCGATCTCTAAACCCCCTCCATAAAGTTGTTGCCGGATTCTTTTCCTTTCAACAGGATTTTCACCGTATGACATTCAAAACCTTCAAGGTCCCCGGTGTTGAGGCTGTAGAACAATTGAATGCGTTTCGCGATCAGTATCCGCAAACCGGACAATATCCGTTTCTGATCGGGCCGCAGGATGATCTGGAGAGGATGATTGAATCTGCTGAATCCCCAAGGCAGTCACCCGAGGAAACCATACGCGCCTCTCAGAAGATTGATATCGACGAATGGGTGGCGGAACGCAGGGCGGAAATGAAAGAGTTTGGCTATTCTCCCTATGAGGACCTGGGGGAATGGCCTGGAGAAATTCATGAGAAAGGGTCCCTCTGTTTACACAAAAACGCTGTGAATGGAAACGTTCTCCCCGAAGTCTATATCGGACTGGCACAAATTAAAACGTCCTGGCATCTTCCCGCCATTTTAAACTTTGGAGGCTGGAATGATTGCCCGGAACCGGAGGTTCAATGTGCCTTCCATCGCAAGTGGCAAACCGATTGGGGAGCGGAAATCTGCAGTGTCGGAGGGGGTGTTATCGAATGCACAGTCAATGAGCCTCCTCAAGATCAGCAATCAGCCCTGCAACTGGCCTGGGAACAGTACTGGTATTGTGGCGATATTGTGGTTCAGGGTTGTGAAACGATCAGCAATCTGGGAGCGACTCTGCTGAAATCTCCTTACTGGTTCTTCTGGTGGGATTAAGAGAAATCCCTGAGAAAGCCCTACCAGAACAGCCGGTGAGAACTATAATCGCGGGTGAGTTCGTTCTGAAAACGCGCTCTGTGAGGGGATCGTTGCCCACCTTCGGTGAGCAGGTAACAGACGTTTTCTGTTTCCGGTGGCAAGCGCCCTTCCGCTCAGATTTTTAATTCAATATACCAGCGGCTACTCCGCGCCGCTTACATCTAAATCTCCAGAGAATGGGCTGTCCATGTCACGGGAAATTACGTCTGAAATCATTGCTTCGTTTTCCGAACCACTCGAAACTCATCCGATTTATGAGTCGATGGCGACGCTGGAGGACCTGCAGCGGTTCATGGAACACCATGTCTATTCGGTCTGGGATTTCATGTCTCTGGTGAAGACGCTGCAGGGGATTGTGGCTCCCACGGGAGCGCCCTGGGTGCCTGTGGGCGATGGAAGCATTCGACGGTTTATCAACGAGATCGTGCTGGAAGAAGAATGCGATGAAACCGCGGACGGCGAATTCGCGAGCCATTTCGAACTGTATCAGACAGCCATGCATGAAGTGGGGGCCGACACCGGACCGCTGAAGGAATTTATCGCCACCGTCAAATCGAGCGGGATCGAGAGTGCGCTGGCTCTGCCCTCTCTGCCCGAACCGTCGCGGCAGTTCACCACCAAAACATTTGAGTTCATCGCCGATGGCGCGCCACATAAAATCGCGGCGGCTTTCGCTTTGGGACGCGAACACATCATTCCCAGCATGTTCCGTGCAATCCTGAAGCAGACCGGCGTTTCAGAACAACAGGCGCCCGTGTTTCATTACTATCTGAATCGGCACGTCGAACTGGATGGTGACTTCCATGCCCCGCTGTCACTGCGACTGCTCAACGGACTGTGCGGGGGAGACGAAGTTAAAATTCAGGAAGCGATCACGGCGGCGCAGGAGGCAATTCAGGCCCGGCTGCAGTTGTGGGACGGCGTGCTGGAGAGCATTCAGGCATCGGTCTGAAAATCTGGTAGCGACAACGACGTCGATGCTCTACAATCAGAGCGCCCGTTTGAATCCCCTTTCATTCTGCTCTCAACAGGTGGCGTTCCCAGATGACTTACCCTGCATTCAAAGCTGCTCTCGCGCATGTTGCTCCCGTATTTCTGGATAAAGACCGGACGGTCGAAAAGGCCAGCTCGCTGATTCGCGAGGCGGCTCGTCACGGAGCGCAGATTATTGTCTTCCCGGAGACTTACATCCCGGCGTTTCCGGTCTGGTGCGCACTGCAGGCCCCCATTCATAACCACGATCTGTTCTGCGAACTGGCGGCGAATACAATTCAGGTGGACGGACCGGAACTGGCGACGATTGCTGAGGTCGCCCGGGAGTGCGGAATCTTCGTCTCGATGGGCTTCAACGAAGGAACGCACGTCAGTGGCGGCTGCATCTGGAATTCCAATGTGCTGATCAGCGATGAGGGGACTGTTCTCAATCATCACCGCAAAATCGTACCCACGTTTTATGAGAAGCTGGTCTGGGCGCCCGGCGATGGGGCGGGTCTGGTGGTCAATCCGACACGACTGGGGCAGGTGGGGATGCTGATCTGCGGTGAGAATACGAATCCCCTGGCACGGTTCACGCTGCTTGCCCAGGGAGAGCAGGTGCATCTCTCGACCTATCCGCCGGTCTGGCCCTCACACGATCCTGCAGTGCACGAGAACTACGATCTGAAAAACGCGATTCTGATTCGCGCGGGGGCCCACGCTTTCGAAGGAAAACTGTTCAACCTGGTGGCTGCGGGCTACCTGGATCGCGAAGCACGCGATCAACTGGCCAACCGGGACAAAGAGGCGGGCCGCATTCTGGATGCGAGTCCGCGCGGGATTTCGGTGGCCATCGGTCCCAGTGGCACACCCATCAGTCAGATTCAACAGGCAGACGAAGGTCTGCTTTACGCGGACGTCGATTTAGCGTTGTGCGTTGAGCCCAAACAGCTGCACGACCTGGTGGGCGGTTACAACCGATTTGATATTTTCCAGCTGACCGTGGATCGGAGAGCGCAACGGCCCGTGCGCTTCCATGATAACGGTGAAACGCCCGATGCAGACGCGGATACGTTGACGTTCCATTCATGAAGTCAATCGCGTCAACAGAAAGTGCCTCTGAATTCGATGAGGAATTCAGAGGCACGCTGTGAATTATCTGAAGCAGCTGCAAGCGTTACTTGCTGACCGTTTCGATTTTGCCGTTCCCTTTGGACGCATCCGTTGAGTAGACATGAATGTCCTGCTGCGGGAAGGGGATCGAGATGCCGGCCTGGTCGAAGCGGCGTTTGACTTCGCGGGTGACCGCGGTTTTCACGGCCCACCAGTCGGTGGTTTTGGCCCAGGGGCGACAGACGATGTTGACCGACGAATCGGCAAGGGCATGCGTCACCACGACCGCTTCGGGTTCGCGGAGAACGAGTTCCTGGTCTGCCAGCACGTCGCGGATGATCTGTTCGGCCTGTTCGAAGTCATCACTGTACCCGATACAGAACTCAAGATCGACGCGGCGAACCTTGTTGGCGGTGATGTTGGTGATCACGCCGTTCCAGATCGAGTTGTTCGGCACGTGAATGGTCTGGTTGTCAAAGGTGCGGAAGTTGGTGGAAACGAGGTTCATCTGTTTGACGGTTCCGGTAACGCCGCCTGCGGTGACGACATCGCCGACATCAAAGGGACGGTTAATCAGAATCATCAGACCGCTGGCAAAGTTACTCAAGGTTCCCTGCAACGCGAGACCGACGACCAGACCAGTGGCCCCGATGGCTGCGAGGACCGGGGTCATATCGACTTCGAGTGCAGTCAGGGCGACTGCAAAACCGACGAGATAGATCACGTTGCGGATCGTACCGCTGATCAGGTTTTCGGCGAGTTGTGTCAAACGGACCTTCCGTTCGAGCAGCCAGCTGATAACGGTCGAACCGATGCGGGCTACGACCCAGGTCAGGAACAGGATCAGCAGGAATTTCCCGAGGTTCCAGCCCATCCGCTGGCCCCCTTCTTTTGAGACAAACCAGCCTTTGATGCCCGACCAGGCAGCGCTGGCATCCGAGGTATCAAGTTCGAGACCGGAGACGGCGGCGATGTATTTGCGATAGGTTTCCACGTCTCCCCCTTTGGCCGCCAGTGATGTGAGGACCACTTCCAGACGGTCACTCAGCGCGGTGCGTTCGTCCTGCAATCGATTGATGTTCTGCAGGAACGCCGCTTTCATCGCTTCGGCGGATTGTGTAGTGGTGGGATTATCAGGCGTGCTTGTGCTGTCTGCTGTTGTGGCTGATTTTTCTTCCGTGGATGCAGTTGTTCCCTCTTCCGCTTTGGCGGGATCGGGCCTGGCTGCATCGACGGCGACATCCACGCCCAAAGTTTCCTGAGCTTGTTTCGTCAGTTCCTCTTCGGTCTGCCGGGCCTTTTCGTCGGCCATGTGCTGAACCGATTCTGCTTTCTTCAGTGAATCGAGGGCCTGCTGATCATCGTTCGTGGCGATGGCTTCGTTGGTTTTCTTGACCCCCAGCCGGGCCGCTGCAATCTGGCGGGACTTGTTGCGCAGCAGTTCAAACCAGGCATTGGCCTCGACCTGCAACTCGTCTTTGGTCAGGGGGCGCACCATGATGCGCAGTTGATCGAGGGGGACCAGGGGATCGATTGTGGTGACCGGTTTTAACTCTTTTACCGATGACGGGGGTTCTGCCTGTTTTGCATCCGCTTTCTCATTGGTTTCCTGGGCCTGGATCTGCGCCCCCGATAGAAAAACAAAACAGAATAACACGATAAACAGTAACAGCTTTGGCAATCTCACAATTAACTCCGAGGGTTGGAATAAAAAATCTGGTCGCGGGCCCGACTATCCTGCGGGCACTCTAATGAATTCTGAGCGTCTTTGAGAGTGATTCTGATGAATTTTTCCAGAACACGGTGAATCCACTATCCCATCTTACGTTATATTTGTGCAGCCGTAAAATTTTTTGTCTCAAATCAACGGATTCCCATTTTTGAAAGTGACCTGCGCTCATGACGACGAATTACGACCCGATTGCTGAGCAGTACAAACGGTCCAAGCAGATGCCGTGGCGGACATTTGTGGAATGTTATACGTTGATGGAACTGGCCGGGAATCCCAGCAGTCTGTCTGTACTGGACATTGCCTGTGGTGAAGGTTTTTATACGCGAATGATTCGTCAGCGCGGTGCGGCCCGCGTGACCGGCGTGGATCTTTCGCAGGGCATGATCACTCTGGCACAACAGCAGGAAGACGCGCACCAGCAGGGGATCGCTTATATTGTGGGCGATGCACGTGAGCTGCCGGTTCAGGAAGAATACGACCTGGCAATCGCCGCATATCTGTTGAATTACGCACGTACGCGCGAGGAACTGCAGTCGATGTGCGATGGTATCGCGCGGGCACTCAAGCCGGGGGGACGCTTCGTGACCGTCAACAGCAGCCCGGCGTTTCACTTTCCCGCGTCTCCCTCGTTTCGTCAGTTCGGCTTTGAAACCAAAGCGGTGGGCGACTGGCAGGAAGGGACGCCGATCACCTGGACGTTCCACCTGGAGGACGGTCCCTTCGACATTGAAAACTATTACCTGAGCGTCGCAACGCATGAAAATGCTTTCCGCCAGGCCGGCTTTAGCGAAGTCCGCTGGCATCCGCCTCAACTCTCGCCGGAGGGCTTGCAGGATCAGACCGACGATTTCTGGTCGCCGCTGCTGGAGAACTCCCCGATCGCGTTTATTGAATGCGTGAAGTGAGATTCAGAGGTGGCATCGATTTCAAAATCGCCTAGACTAATGAAATGCCTGATTCACCTGCTGACATTTATGTCCGTGATGCGAGAAACGATGATGCAGAGAGAGTCGCGGTTATCTGCGAAGCCGCTTTTGCGCCATTGCGTTCCATCTATCGACCGAAGGAGGAAGCGATTGCCCGACAGGCTGAACGCGCACAAACGGGAACGCGACTGGTGGCAGAAATCGCGGGCACTCTTGTCGGAACCGTTCAATATGATCTGCACACTCGGCATCTGCACGTAATTGGACTGGCCGTGCATCCCGATTATCAACGTCGCGGTGTGGCCCGTTGTCTGTTGGACGAAATCGATCAGCGGGCAGTACTGCCTGGGCAACCCGTGGTCGTACTGGATACCATTAAAGAAACAGGAAACGTCCCTCTCTTCGAGAAACTGGGATTTGAAGTCACCCGGGAAGAGGTGGCGACCTGGTGTCAGAGTGAGACCTTTTCACAAGTACATGATGTGAAGATGGAGCGGATTGTCATTCCAAACAAGTAACGGGAGGAGAGGTCATGTCATCAAGAGCTAAACAGGCGGGTGTATGTGTGCTGATTGTCATCGGCGTCAGTCTGCTGCAGGGGGCCGAGGAACCTGTGTCCGTCAAAAGCGATTGGGCGGCGCAGCCTCACGGTAAATATGAATTCCTGCAGGCGCCGCTGGAAACACCAACGTCCGCAGAGACTCGCAAATCGCTGCCGTTTCGGCGGATCAAGTTACAGCGATTCGGCCCGCTTGATATCCTCAACGGCGGTCGGGCTGTTAACGAGTACGTTGAATTTCATGTTGATGGGAAAGCGCTGCTGCACGCGATTTCCGGTTCGAAGAAAGACGGCGTCTATACAGGAACGATTGACCTGCGAGACTATGCCCGGCTCTGCCTGTTGTATGAAACGCTGCTTCAGGAAGCGGGAACACCGGAGAAGTTCGGACACGAAATCCCGTCTTCCCATCCCGTCATCGCTGAGCTGACACTGACGTTCAATGGAACGAAGCCGAACAGAGTGCATCGCAACGATGCCAACTTCGGCGACTTCAAGTTCTGGGTGTTTGAGAACGTGTTCGAGAATATCGAATCCGGGGTGAAGTGGGAGCAGGTGGAAGAGTGACACCGGAATGATAATTTTCTTCATGCTGGACCGAATAGAGTTTCCTGGCGGCAATTATGATCAGTGGCAGATAAATTACCGGCGGCTAGCCTTGCCGCTCAGTTTTTTACCTCACACCAAACAGCCCAATTAATAACAGTTCTTATGTAACTAAAACACGAAAATTCGACAGGGGCAAAAAACTGCGGTCAAATTTTCTTAGCTGTTTGACTATACTGACAGCATTGAATTTCATCTTTAACGCTCAACCGAGAGGAGAAATCATATGTCCGCCCATCAGATAACCCGTCGCGAAGCGCTGCAGACGACTGCTGCCCTGGGAGCCGGCCTCTGGCTGGGAACGTCGACGCAACCGACGCGGGCCGCCGCGAATGAGAAGCTGAATGTCGCGGTGATTGGCGTCGGAGGACGAGGGGCAGCAAACCTCAGCGGCGTCGGCAAGACTGAGAACATTGTCGCGCTGTGTGATGTCGACGACAAGCGGGCGGGCAAAGCCTATGAGCGATATTCTAAAGCGAAAAAGTACGCCGACTACCGTCGGATGCTGGACGACATGGAAAACCAGATCGACGCCGTCGTTGTCAGCACGCCCGACCATACGCACTTTCATCCTTCGATGATCGCGATGACGATGGGCAAGCATCTCTACTGTGAAAAGCCGATGGCGCACTCGGTGTGGGAAGTCCGCGAGATGACCAAACTGGCGGCGAAGAACAAACTGGCGACACAGCTGGGGATGCAGCGGCATGCGTTGTCGAACATGCATCGGGCCGTCGAACTGATCAAGTCGGGATCAATCGGCGATGTGAGCGAAGTTTACAGCTGGATCAGTTCCAGTCGCGGGATGCCTCCCGAACCGGTTAAGGAAATTCCGCCGCCGAAAACTCTCGACTGGGATCTGTGGATCGGTCCGGCGAAGTTTCGGCCGTACGCGGTCAATTCCAAGGGAGAGGGAGTGCTGGCACCTTACAACTGGCGGTTCTGGTGGGATTACGGCACCGGGGAGACCGGCAACTGGGGCTGCCACATTCTGGACATTCCGTTCTGGGCCCTCGATCTGAAATACCCGACGCACGTGGATGCCTCGGGACCGAAACGGGATGCTGAGCGGACACCGACCGAAATGCTGACCAGTTTCGACTTCCCGGCCAACGACAAACGGGGGCCAATCAAACTGCACTGGTCGCAGGAACGGGGCGGCCCGGCGATTTTGAAAGAGAAGGGGCTCAATCTGAAGGGAGCCAACACGCTGTTCATCGGCTCCAAGGGAATGCTGCTGACCGGCTTTGGTTCGCTGAAACTGTTCCCCGAAAATTCGTTCGCGAACTTTAAAGCTCCGGAACAGTTCATCCCCGATTCACCCGGGTTCTACAAAGAGTGGATCGAAGCCTGCAAAGGAGGCGAACCGGCCACCTGCAACTTTGATTATTCAGGACCGCTGTCCGAAACCGTGCTGCTGGGGAACACCGCCTACCGCGCGGGCGGCGGCTTCGACTGGGATGCTGACACACTCACGGCCACAGGCAATGAGAGTGCGAAACCACTACTGCATTCCGAATTCCGCAAGGGGTGGGAAGAGTTTACGAGTTAGGCTGATTGAAATCGCGTAGAAAACTGATTTGTAAGAAACTCAAAAATACTCTAAGGAATATTTAGTGACTGAAGAAGGTCTGGACCCTAGCGATCCACCAGCGGATTCAATGCAAGGTATTTGGTCGGGGTTAGATTGGAACTCTGAATTAAAAGAAATAATATTTTGTGTCGAGTTACCATTTTGGCTACTTATGCCTCCCTGCCAATTGTCTGTCGAATATAAGGGTTTTTCAACTACCGTATTCATAGAGAATGAAGGTATTGAGATACAGAGAGGAAATCAATTATCGCGAGGTCACAGAAATACAATTTTTATTGGCGGTAAAATTGCCGCTCGAGATGCTTCTTTTTCATTACATAATATTTGGGACGGAACATTACTCAGAACAACACGATCCTTACTTTATATCAATACATATGCTCTATCTGATGCAATTGACGCATTTTTCGATAGTGATGGACCTCGCAGATTTGTTGGCCATAGATACTTTGCTTCATTAGCACAAGGTCACCTACCGTTAGTAAACGAAGTAATAAATGCATACAGAAGGGCATCCATCGACCCATTCGCTAATGAGGTTACCGTATGGGATGTACCGCGCTGGGTCGTTTGCCACCATCCAAGATTCGAATCTGTGAGTCTGTTTCCACATCTTATTAATGATAACTATCCCAGTGTCGGAGATGAAAAAGAGGAGTATGACTATTTTGCAACAGATGAAGAAGCAGTAAGAGATCACTTATCGAAATCTATCAACCCCGGTGAAATTGAAATGCTTGATGGCTGGAGCCTCTTTCATAGAGGCCGCTATGGTGACTCGATACGTTCGTTCGTCACTGCCATTGAAGTACTTCTCGAGTCTGAAATAACTCGAATTTTATCCACGCTGGGAAACTCACAAGAGGATATAGACCGTCGATTAGAAATTACTCGAAATACTTTTGACGAAAGATTAAAAGACTATTGTGCCTTAACTAAAAGAAGAGTCCCGGGGCCTAAATTACATTTCATTCCCTACCTCAATGGCGTTCGTTTAGATCGAGAATTTGATTATACGAGAAAATTGCGTCACAAAATCGTTCATCATGGTCATCGACTTGATCATAATTTTGTAAAGCCGATGCAAAGAGCAGCAGAGACGACCAGCTGGCTATTTGATTGGTTATTGAATAATGGAGATTTTGAAAACAGAAGAATAAAAAATCATACATTTTTCTTTGGTCTCCATACGAGTTCAACACTCCTCCCCTGTGATGTTGAAAATGACATGCTTGTTGTTACTCCTCCTCCTTGGCATGATTCAAGCCAATCTGAAGCGATACAAATTAGTATTGATCATGTTGTCCATACAGATGAAATGCTCCTTTGCACAATCAGTTCCAATAAGAATGGTGGAAAAGATGTTGAGCATTTCACAAAAATGGCATATTTCGAACTTGGCTTGGGAGAAATTGATGACTGCCCCTTTGATAAAAGTCCTCCCCCTATTCCAGAACGTTTTTTTATAGATCACCAAGGGAGAAAGATTCTTTTTTTTGTATTAGACTGTTCTGAACTACTTGAGAGAAACCATATTGAGCAAGTTATCAAATACTTGACAGAAAATTATCCAGATAGCAAAAACTATGACCATGCAATTCTTGTCTCAAATGACCAGACAGACGTGGGCTGGTATCGACGTAGAATTGAAATAAACGAAGCTGAAATCAATAAGCTAGCAAACCCACATCATCTCTCAATTATCAGAACTCCTGATCTAGCAAAATTAGTTCTAGCTGTGTTGAATCAAAACTGGAATGCGGAATCCATCGTATCAGAAATGCTTCAACCAGGGCTGCAAGGCTCCTCCCCGCCTCAAAGCACTCTACTGGGTAGTATTTATCACTTCTGGGATGAGCGAAGTATTATTGGTATTCAACTTGAAGGCACACATTCACTCAAAAAAGGTGATCTTTTAGCGCTCAAGCTGAGGGATCAATATTTTCAACATGAATTAGTTGATTTTAAAATTGATGAAGAAGGCAAACTCACCTTTCAAATTGATTTAAAAAGAAATCAAATCCCCATAGATTCAAAAGTGTTTCTTCTAGACCGAACAAAATCTTTTCGTGAACAACATATAGATGAGGAAGTTAAAGATAACCCGGATCAAGAACTCTGAGTTACTCATTGAGATTGAATGCTGTCTTTGAGCATAGGACACTCAAAGCGGGTTATCACATATCTTTCGATCAGTTTTTCTTGAAGAAACTGACTGGTTGGATTGCTTACTTAAGATGAGTTCTGTCAAAAGCAAAATAGAGAAGCCGTGATGCAGGAATCAGAAGCCAGGCTGAGCTTGAAACATGAGGAATTGAACCGGGTCAGCCTGTTCTGTCCGCTCCTGTTAGCTCTTATTATCGTGGCGCGGAGTGGACTGGCCGTGGCAGGATATCGCTCCTGGGACGGGATTCCTGTCGCCCTCCTCGTACTGGGAATCCTGACGTTCCTGGCTTACTTTCAACTGAAGCTGACGACCGGCCTGGGGCTGCGTGAATTCTGGCACCAGTGTTCCCTCCCGGCTGACCAGAGGCGGAAGTTGACATTCATCGATGGCTGCCTGATTTTCATTTATATCATGGCGTTGAACGGCTACATCATTTACCTGTCGATTCTGGATTAACTCGTGGGGCGAGATTTTCGGCCGGGAGAAACCCTACTGCCAGATCGTCATGTTTTCTGCGCGATCATGCTGGTGGCTCAGCATTCAACAGCGGGACTCTGGCCGACGCTGTCTGATGAGATCTCTTTCCATTCCGATGAAATTTTCCGGCACTTCAATTTTTATAAATTGAGTGATGCGAAGAGGTGTTTTCAATCTGTTGATTTTTCATGACAACGGATTTGAATGATCTTTCCTGCTGGCATAGTGGTTGCACATTTTTCAAAACCATGCGGGCAACGCTGTGACTGTTCTGTTTTTATCGTGAGTCACACCCGATTCTGCATGACTGTCGCTGATGGATGACAGGATGTCGCAGTGATTCAGCCTGCCCGCTTCTGTGTTGAAGAAATCCTGCCGGCAGTGTCAGGCACTGCCCAGCATATCGGCTTAATTGTCGATCCCTGCTCTGACCTCAAATGCCAACCACAAGGGAGAGATGATGCTAATTCGAGGGATGCGATGTTTGATGTTACTCGGTCTGGGGCTGGTGCTGCTGCAGCCGGATCCGGGTGGGTTGTCCTCGGCAGCGGCCCAGGAGACCCCGAGTGAAGGTTTGGGTTACAGCCCTTACTATCCGGCCAATCAACCTGACGACAGTGATCTGTCAGTGAATTTCAATGAAGAGAATCAAGAGGGTGATCGGAAAATGCCAAACGATTCACGACGTGAGAACGCCCGACGGGGAGCGAAGAATCCGCCAGATTATGTGAATCGGCCTGCGGAGCATCGACGCAGAGACGACAATCCCGATGACCAGTGGTTTGATGATGACTGGTGGTACGACGGCTCAGAAGAGAATCCCCCTCGTGAGACACCACGCAGAGACGATCCCCGTGGAGAGCGCTCCGATACAGATCATCCGCGCGGCGCGCTTCCCCGGAGAGGACGTCCTCCGCGTAGAGATAACCCCCAGAGAGACAATCCCCGCGAAGACTCTGCCCGGTTCGACGAAGACTGGTGGCACGATGATTCCACCTGGTTTGATGAAAACTGGTGGCAGGACCAACGGGAAGAATATGACTACCAGCTGGGACGCGAAGATGCAGACGAGTATCGCTACTACGACAACTACTATGGCGATAACGATCTGCCGCAACACTGGTGGGAGATGGATAATAACGGCAGATACATGCCCGAACAATTACAGGGCTTGAATCAGCGCTACGAAGGTGAACCCGCTGATCGCCCTGAGAACAATATCTATACCGACTGGTGGGAAGATCATGGAGCCGGCTACGGCTACCAGTATGGCCACTCCAATCTGTCCAACCAGTACTACACCGCTGATGACTGGTGGGACTAAGTCCCACTCGTAAAACCTCATGAATTTTGAATCTGGAACAACGTTAAACAAAGGAGTTTTATAATGGTTTTGAATAAGCAGATGTTGCTGACTTCTGCATTCAGTCTGGCTGTTGCCATGCCGCTGTCTGTGATGGCTGATGACAACAAGTCTTCTTCTGAGAAAGGTCAGACGGGTTCGTCCGCCCAGTCCCGCAACGATCGGGACGCGGATTATTCCGAGAAGAAACACGACAAACACCAGGCGAAACATCAAGGGAAGAACAAACAGCACTCGCAGGATCATACGCGGAACATGAGTCGCTATAAGCTGGACATGGACGGCTGGGTACATGTCGGCGTCGACTATGACCGCGATGGTTTTTATGACGCTGTCGAAACGATTTTCCTGTACGATCTGGAAAAAGCGCAGAATGAAAGCCGCAAACGGTCTGACGATATGAAAAAGCAGGCGCAGCGTGATATGCAGCGTCGCGGTAATCGTCGTCAGGTGCAGTTAAGTGGTGAGATTCAGCAGCTGCAGACCAAGCGCATTATGTCAGCTGAGCAGAAGCAGGTGCTGGCCAAGATTGAAACGAAGGAAGGCCAGACACAGCGTGTCTTCCTTGGTCCCCAGGAACGGGTCAGTCAGCTGAACCTCGACAAAGGGGATGACATTCAGATCAAAGGCGTGAAAGGTCGTGTGAATAATCAGTCTGCGATCATGGCACAGTTCGTGTCGTTCAATGGTCAGTCGATCCAGAATGAACTGCCGCGTCAGCAGAAGCTGAGGAAGTTCAAAGGGGATATCGTCAGCACGCGGAAAACCAGCTTTCAGGGTCGCGATGGAAAATTTGTTGTCGCAAAACTGGAAACACCGCAAGAGAAAATGGTCCAGGTCAATCTGGGACCTGCTGACAGCTTTGAGGATGTCGACCTGTCAGAAGGGACGTCCATCAAGTTACTGGCCCGTCGTGGTACCATCAATGGTCAAGAAGCGCTGATCGCACAACTGATCCGCGTTGATGGCCAGAGCATTGACGTTCGGGAACCTACCGAACGTTCGCTCCGTAAAACCAAGCAGAAATCGCGGAGTGACAGCGAGAACACGACAGCGCAGAATGATCAACAGCCCCGCATCCGCTAGGCCTTGATCTGACAGTTCATCAGCGAACGGAAACGATGGCTCTCCTCGCGGGGGCCATCGTTTTTTTACGCAGATAACAAAGTCAACTCAGTTCGAAGGAATCGGGACAACTTTGAGTTTGACTTCGGAGTCGTCGACGATGCTGAGGACGTCGCGGCAGTACTCGTGGCAGTTGATGCAGGTATTCAGCGAATGCATGTAAGCGTAGCTGGCACCGTCGAGATTTTTTTCTTCCGCCATCTTGGCGAGCTTCTGAGCCTGCTTGCGGAGTTCCAGGCGATGGTGGGCATAGACGGCATCATCGTGGGACGCCCAGTCGGTGGCGATGCAGATCTGGTTGAGGGTGTTGGCCCCGCTGTGGATCTCTTTGAAGTTTTTCGTCACCAGACCGTTGGTAATTTTCTGACAGCTGGCGAGCTTGGCCAGCATCAATGCCGCCTGCTGATCGCCCGGGTCTGCAGCCGATTTACGGAGCTCGTCTGAGGCGAATACGCCGCCCGCGATTAACAGAATTCCGGTGGCCAACAGTAACCAGCGTTGCGTGATGCTCATTTCAGATCCTCGAGTGCCTGAGACAGGTTTCTGCCTGCTTTGCGTAATCCGTACAATCGGTCTGATTCCTACTATCGGCTCTGGAGATCCGATTTCTGAACCCGATCCGGGGAAAAGGAACGAGAATGAGAGCGGGATGTAGTTTTTACAAGGGTGTGCGTTGCAGTCTGGTGATTGGACAGTTACTGGGTGATCTACAGGACGCAGCAGGGGCAATTCACGTTGAATTCGTTTACCGTTCGGTGCCTGTTCTGTTAGAATCAATTCCACTTACTTGAAATCACCTTCCACGACTATTCCGATACAGGAACACACCATGCACCTGCGACTTCTGAAACATCTTGTCTCCTCCTGCCTGACCCTGGCGCTGCTGCTCTCACTGTCTGCTTCGGCTGTAGCTGCGGACAAATACGAATTGAAGGTGGTCACCGATCGCCCTGATGCGATCTATAAGACCGGTGAGACGGCGAAGTTTCTGATTTCACTGACGAAGAATGGCAAGCCGGTCTCAGGCGAGAAGGTGAGCATTACCGTGGATAATTTTATCGGCGGGGCTTCCGGTTTCCCTCAAGGGAGCAAGACACTGGGTGAAGAACCGACCGAGGTAGAAGTCACATCGGACAAGCCGGGCTTTCTGCGGTGCGTGGTCAAAGCAGGTGCGCCGGTGAATCAGACTAAAATCGCGGGCGCCGGGTTCTCGCCGGAAAAGATCGAACTCAGCAAACCTGCCCCGGAGGATTTTGACCAGTTCTGGACGAATCAGATCGCGAAACTCGAAGAGGTTCCGATGGATCCGAAACTGACGCCGGTCAAACAGAAGGACGCCCAAGTTGAAGCGTTCGACGTGCAGGTGAACTGCCTGGGTGGTGCTCCGGTCTCCGGTTATTTTGGGAAGCCGAAGGATGCGAAAGCGAAGAGCCTGCCGGCGATTCTGTGGGTGCACGGGGCCGGGGTGCGAAGTTCGTCGCTGACGAATGCCATCAAAGGGGCGAACAACGGAATGCTGTCGATGGACATCAACGCACACGGCCTGCCGAACGGGAAGCCGGCTCAATATTACAAAGACCTGGCGACAGGCAAACTGAAGGATTATCGGCAGGCGGGCCGCGAGAGCCGTGATACGGTTTACTTCCGCGGGATGTTTTTGCGTCTGGTACGGGCGATTGATTTTCTGACTGCGCAACCCGAGTGGGACGGAAAGACCGTGATTGTCATCGGCCACAGCCAGGGAGGCGGCCAGGCACTGGCAGCCGGCGGTCTGGATGACCGGGTGACGTTCATCGCCACGGGGGTCCCCGCGATCTGCGATCATTCAGGACGTGCCGCCGGCCGGATTAACGGCTGGCCCAAGCTGGTCGAAACCGGCGCGGACGGCAAACCTAATCCCACGCAGTTGAAAGCAGCATCGTACGTAGACGCAGTCAACTTCGCTACACGGGCGAAGGCCGATGCGATCATGAGCGTGGGTTTTATCGACAGCGTCTGTCCGCCGTCGAGCTGTTACGCGGCTTATAACCAGCTGAGCGGCAAGAAGCAGATCATCAACAAACCCCTGATGGGCCACGCCGCCCCGGCGGATGTACACAAGGCGTTCTTTGATGCCGTGCTGAAGCATGTGGAGGAGCAGGCGGGGAAGTAGGGGGATTGTGGCGTAACCTGCCCTTCTTTTCTCAACTCAATCGAAAAGCAAAGTGTTTTGCCCTGATTGAAAAACTATTCTATTAAGCGACTGAAATATGGGTTATTCCACCAGACTGTACGCTGTAGAATTTGACACCCTGAATGATGCGATCGGGTCATGTGATCAATTGTTGCTGAAGCGTCTTCAAGAAGTCAATAAACAAGTTGACGAGCCACTGGCCGAAGTTGATCTTCACGGCGACGTGACATTAAGAATCACGAAAGAAGGACAAATCCTGTTCAATGACCAACCGATGTCTCTTGATGAACTGTCACAGGCAATCCTTGCACTTGAATCGGGAAGCCTAGAAGTGGTTATGGAGGCCCCTTGGACGAAGACACACGAAGCAGTCACTTTAGCAAATAATGAAACGATTCCGAAGTCCGGACTGGAACGAGTCATCACACGCTTCGAGAGTGATGACCCGCAGTTTACCCAGAACCTCGATCAGACGCCGCAAATTACGTGGTCAAGAAACGAGGCGGATGACGACGAAACCGATGACGATACGTCGTATCAACCAGCTTTCGATATCTCAGAGGAAATACTGTCTGATCTCGTCTCAGGCAATCTTAATCAAAGTGGGGCAGAACATGGCTATGCGCTGGAGATCATGTGTTACACACTGGGTAAGCTCCTTCCAGACGATGACTTGATTGGCGATCTCGAACCCCTGGAGCTTGATACTCCACTGCAACAGCCACGTATTCCTGTGCCACTAAAAGAGTACAACGACTTTCCTGTCATTAGTTTTCTAACGGCAGAAGAAGTCGCAGCAGAATTTCAACGGCTTTCACGTCTCAATCTCGAATTCCCCAGCGACGAAGATATCGAAGAAGCACGAGAGGCTTTCTTTGAGTGTATCAAAACGGCTGCGGGCCAGAAACTCGGCGTCATGGCGTTTTATCACTGATGCAATCCAAATCACAATTGACTCTACCAGAGTGACCGTGTCCCGTGTTTTCCGGATCTAAAGCCAGCATTAAACGTCAGCAAAATGGATCTATCGTTTACTAACTCGCGTGAGGAAGTCGCTGATCCTGGAATTCTATACTGACAGGTTTTGGAAATGAGTAGATACAGTTGGTTAATTGGAGACAACCGGAGTGGATGGGCAACTGCCGTTGCGCCTAAGGACTATGACGAATTGGAGTTGTGGGACTTGATCGAGTCACTCGAGGATGCTGGAGATTGGCCGTCACTCTGCCTTTCGTTTTCAGATGGTGAATTGTCAGACTACCCACCTTGCAATGTGTTAAGTAGGCTTTGCTCGCAGCGATTGGTCGAATTACTTCGCCCGATTGTCGGCGATGACGTTAGGTGGCTTCCAGTGACAATTACTCGAAATAATGAGAGTCTTAGCTATTTCTACATGCACTTGCCAACCAGCCCCAACGTGATCGATGAGGAAAAATCAACCTATGCAGGTGGTCGCATTCTCACGCCTCATATCTCGCTTAAGAAGGCGGAAGGATTCTCAGTGTTTGGATTGCGCAAACTTTCACCAGATGTGATCATACGGGCAAATATCCGGGAGGCTATTGAGCAAAGTGATTGCAATGGAATGGCATTTGAGGACGTGCCGACTTCATAGCATTCCAGATGTTTCTCTCTTGACCGCTTTGACCAGGTACAACAGACCAGCTACAACATAGGACTCCCAATCTCGACACGTCCCACCAACACAATCGCTGACGCCTTTTTCTCCCTGGGGACGCTTTGAAGCATGGCAAAGAAGGCAAGGAATTCGAGAATGAAGATCGACTATACATACGGCCCACCGACTACTAGCAGTTTCGAGAGTTTGGCCAAAGCGTTTTCATCTTGCAAGACAAGTGAAGAACGTTATGGTGCTCTCGTTGAATTGATGAAGCTAGGTCGGTTTGAGTTTCGTGATAGATTGTTTGAGCTAACCAAGTGCGGAGGACCGCTGGCAAGAAAGTCGCTTCTTCTCTATTCGGAAGTCGCTGACAACGACCATTTGATTACGACTCTACCAGCGATTGAAACAGACTTCGAAGGCGACGTTCTTTCGTTGACGACTGCAGCAAACAGTAGTCTATCGTTGGGATTCGTCCCCTTGCTCATTTCTGAATTCGAAGATTTTAAAGACCAGGGTGATGATGAAGAGGCAGATAATCTGTACGATTCGATTCAGAACCTCACTGGGGTTCCTGGCTCGGATGCCACATCACTTCGGAGTACTTACGAATCTCTTGTGCTCAACACTAAAGGTTACGTTTGGAATGGAAAACCGGTCAACCTACAGTTGGTTTTCAAACAGTTTATGGCATCAGCCACGGAATCTATGTTGAATAATTCAAGATTCTTCTTTAAGTCACCTGATGTAAAAATTATGTCACTGTTCACAGGGCGCCCATTGTTAGTTGAAGGCGGGTCGGTCATTGCCAGTTCTGACTTGGAGTACTTCCAATCGTATGGCGAAACGATACTCGTTGATCGGTGGGAAATCGGAAATAAATACTTCTATGGACACAAAGTCTAGTGATTGATCAACTCTCCAATCTCCCTCCTTATGAGGAGAATAAAAGGGTCAGATCTGGACAGGAATTAGACCACTATCAATTGGATATAACGGATGAGCGAACAAAGTACATCATTCGGTATGGTGTTTTACTACTTCCAGGATCCTGGCACAGTTCTGGACCAACTCGTTCGTGTACTGAGTGACTTTGTAGAATGCTATCAGGAAGATTTCACTCGAATTTCTGATTCAGGTGATCGGTTCAAGGCTTTCAGAGAGTCGGACCCTGGATCCTTCCTTGGGAGTCGTATTCGTTCACACGACTTCTCACGCTCTCTATTTCTTTTGTTGACTAATTCATCCAAGGTTACAACACCTACACAAAAACTGTTGTTCTGGGGGCGTCGTATCGATGAGAGGTTCAAGTCAAAGACACCCAATTATATTTATTTCGAGTTGCCCACTACAATCGACATCGACCTTCGTTGGCATCTGTTCAAAGAAGCATTCTTTACAATTGATTTCCATTTGGGCCTTGGCAATCGTGTCATTGCTACAGATGAAGAATTCATGCCGCGATCGGGAGCAAATGCTGCAAAACAACTTCGTCATTCTCAACTATTCGCTCAAGGTTTCGACGCTTCATTTCGCAACCTCTCTTATCTTCAAGTTCTTGAGCAGAGGACGACCAAATTCCTAATGCACCCAAGCCAGTTTGTTGGTGTTGGTCGTGAACTCCAACATCACATTGACTACGCAGGCGCATTGGCAGCGAGTGGCAAATCGCAAGAACATTTCGAATTTTGGCCTTCCAACGAAGCTTTTTTCTTCAAGGCAAATGATACTAGACAACTAGTGGCCATGTCTGAATTTTTATCGTGTCACTACGTGGACGTGGATAGGCCATCCATGTTTTGGAAGAAGGAAGAATGGGAATCATGGCTAGGTAAAGTTCGTGGAACAACGCCGGGAACTATTTAGATAATTCAAGATAGTTAGAAAAAGGGCCGCGACTCTTTTATTTGTCTGCTACAGTCCACTCGTTTGTCATCCAGTTTTTAAAGACACAATGATTATGCCAGTAAATTCCGATCTCTTACGAATGTTAAAAGTCCCAGATTTTGTAGTTCAGCTTAGTGAGGGATTCTGACCGCAAGTATTTGCTCAAAGCCAATCTTATTTCTTTTTCGAGTAGTGATTGGTTTCACTTTTTCTATCAAAACAGGCTCCAAAAGATATTCGCAAAAATCATTAATGTCTGACATCACTCGAACCCAAGCAATCTTCAGCTGCCTGCTGTTTACCAGTTTCTGTTTCTGGAATGCGGGTGCCGATTGGAGAAGTGCCCGCAAATATGCAGACTCATTAAAACGGCATTGAGCTTCTTAAATGGATGAACTACCAGACCTGAATCAGTGCCGGCCGTTTGCTTATGACCGTGAGTCGACAGATCACGGTTCTAAAATTGGTGGTGCTGTCCCGAGGGATGTAAAGCCACTGTATGTTGATGTGAATCAGAAATATTTCGGTACGATCGAATTTGAGACAGGCCGGGCTGTCTCACTGTTTTACTCATTCGATATTTATGGCGATGATGAAACACTCGATATTATTTCGTTTAATAACCGGGTGCTTTTCCCCTCGAAGCTGATCCACGCGGTCGTCCATCAGGGTAGCATGTCGGACGGTGCTTCAGAGATCATAACGGTAGTAAGCTGTCAGCGAATTCGGTTCGAACCGATGCAATCAGATCGAATGCCGGACTCCCCGGAACAAGTTTCTCCCAGGTCTAAAGTCGGTGGAAGACCATGCATAGACAATGTGTCGCGCGTCGGTCCCGCCTTTGAAGAGTTAGAACAAAGCGGATATCGGCAGTTGTTTCAATTTGACACCCCGGACCCTCGAAGCGAAGCGTATATTGATGGTTTTCCCTGGGACCCAGGCTGGTTGCATGTCTTCGTGCGGGGAGAACATCTTGCAGAAGCGGAGTTTGCTTTCGTGGTTCAACAGTAATCCATCAATACCGGGCCGGTTGCAGATTCACTGTTGTTCGGGTAGGGTGATGTTTCAATTACCGATTCAGTTCAACCAGCAGGGAGTGTCAGTATGAGTGATCGAATTGTAATGCGTACGGGGGAATGTCTGATCGCCGGTGGTCCGCCGTTTACGGCTGCGGAACCGGAAGTGGTGATTGGTGAGCTGGATGGCCCCGTGGGGACGGCGATTGCCACGCTGACCGGCGGGCAGTCTGCGGGTCACTCGAAGGTGTTCGCGATTCTGAATACGGACATCCAGGTCAGGCCGGTCACGCTGATGGTGAGTAAGGTCACGGTCAAGAGCAGTGCCTACACGAATATTCTGATGGGAACCGTGCAGGCGGCGATTGCCAATGGTGTGCTGGATGCGGTGCGGGCCGGTGATCTGCCGAAAGAGAAAGCGAACGACCTGGGCATTATCTGTTCGGTCTGGCTGAATCCGGGTGCCGCGACCGATGAGAACCTGGATCACAAGGCGCTGTTCGAGATTCATCGCAAAGCCACCGCACAGGCGATTCATAAAGCGATGCACAACGAACCGTCGATCGACTGGCTGCTGGAACACCAGGATGAGATCACGCACAAGTATTACCAGAAGGGTCTGGACGGGACGCTGTAAGCGGGGACCCAGCCTGCTGGTCTTTAACCGGAGCAATTTATTTTCTGAGCGGCATGGCCAGCGCGGTGCCGCTCAGTTTTTATTCTACTTCTTGAACTGTGCGTTGATGGACTTGAGGGTTTCTTCGGTGAGGACCTGGCCGCCGGCGGGGCCGACGAGGTTACTCTCGATGATGGCGCTGTAGCTGCCGCCGCGGACGGCTCTTTCATTCGGTACGTAAGAACCGGGGCCGCAGAGCTGGATGACGAAGGTCTGCAGGGCCGGGCTGCGGGACTTCATCTGGGTGCCGAAATCGGTGAAGAGTTCGAAGTCGTTCGTGGCGATGGCGATGTCGCCCAAGCGAAGGGTGTGCAGTTCCATCGAATAAGGGCGGGAGGTGCCGGCCTGCTGTTCATCGTAGCGATCGAGGACGCGCTGTTTCCAGTTTTTGATCCAGACTTTGGAGGGATCGTCGGCGTAGGCTTTGATCTCTTTGGAAATTCGTTCGTGGTCGGCTTCACTGACGGTCTGCAGCGGGAGTTCGATGGTGCGGACTTCGTGCTTGAGCAGTGCGTCGGCGTGTTTTTCCTGCACGGCACCGGCGTAGGCTTCTTCCCAGCCGGCGACGATCCGCCGCGAGAGTTCTTCGAGCAGTGTCAGGTTGCGGAGCTGCATCATGCGGGCTTCGGCTGCTTTGCGGTACATGGGGCGGGGGACCTGATCCCCGGCGGCGCCGGCCCAGCCGAGCACGGTGAGCTGGTCGCCGTATTTTTTCTTGAGGGCTTCGCGAACCGGGTGCCAGAAGTCGGCATTGACGGTGCTGCGTCCTTCGACGGCCTGGGCGGGGCAGGCGATGTTGACAGCGGTGGCGATGAGTTCGTCTTTGTCATTCCAGAAGCAGAGGACTTCCATGGTGTGATCTTCGTAGCCTTCGATGCCGCGAAAATCTTTGGTGCTGGTACTGCCGTACATTTTGGCCCAGCCTCCTTCATAGAGGGCCCGGCGATTCTGGGCGATGACCGCGTGCCCGAGTCCCCAGCCGACCTGGCCCGGCTGCCGTTCGTTCCAGGCCTTTTGAATGGCGTCGGCAATTTTCTGGGCGGCGAACTCGACGAATTCAGCAGGCTGTGTGACGCCGGTCTTGGGAAGTGTGTAGCGACCTTCGATCATTGTGGGCGCGGTGTGCGTGTGGGTCGCGTTCATGATGACCTTCTGCAGCGAGAGGCCGGGCAGCTGGTCTTTGAGCTTTTCGCGGACTTTTTCGTGAATGCCGCCCCGGATGCAGACCAGGTCGCAGGAGACGAAGACGACATGTTCCAGCGATTTGTCTCCGTCGCGGGATTCCAGTACGAGGACGTTCGCAGTGACCGGGCTTTCGACTGTTTTCGCAATGCGGGTCCGCATCTGGCCGGTGAGTGAGACCGGCAGTTTGGGGGTGATGTCGGTCGACGTGGCGCCCACATAGAGTTGGGCGGCGTCTACAGGGGAGGTTGCGAACAGGCAGAGCAGTGTCAGGCAGGCGAAACGGACAAGCGGGCGTGAGTACATGCGAAAACTCCTCAGAAGATGGCGGGATTTAGTGGGCGACGGTGTCCAGAGATTCGAAGTCGGCTTCCTGAAAGTCTTCGACGGTGGTCAGCCAGTGTTCCTGAATAAAATCCTGGTGCGCCTGATGGTTGCTGTAGAAATCGAACTCTTCCTGCGTAGCGAACTTCATACTGATGCCGAAGGTATGGTCGTTCTTGGGGCTGGTCTGGCGGCGGATGGTGAAATCTTTGACGCCGGGGATGGCAGCCAGATCGGCGGCAGCGGCGAGGAAGGTCTGCTCAGCTGCAGAACCGGGGGCAGACTTGAGACGAAAGGTTACGGTATGTTCAATCACGGATGATCCTTCAACTTGATAGCATTACTGACTCGACTTGAATGCGGTCCCGACCTCGGGAAGCCGCTCGTTCCATGTTAAGCAAGCACGCTGGAATTTACCATCATCTTTGTTCCGTCTGTACAAGCGAACCGAAAGCTGAGCAACCAGATTGATCGATCACCGGACAAGGAAATCAACAATTGGGAGAACATGCGCTGTTCAGGCGTCGGCCAGTACGCGTCGAAGAGTAGCGTGACCGAGAGAGACGTGGCGGCGTTCGCCACTGTCGAGCAAAATCAGGCCCATCAACAGCGCCCAACCGAGAGCGCGCTGAATCAGGTGAGGCTCTGCATCATAGATGTCGAGCAAGGCGGTTCTGCTGGCGGGGGTTTCCAGTAAGAGCCAGGTGCACGCCAGATCGGTCGCGGGATCACCGGCTGATACGTCCCCCCAGTCGATCAGGCCGACCAGGGCACCATCGCGAACAATCACGTTGCGGGGATGCAAGTCGCCGTGAATCCAGACCATCTGGTCAGCGGGGGGCGTCTCACAACAGGCGCGCCAGATGTCAGTCAGTCGCGTGACATCGACGTCGGTACGTTCGCGTTGCCGATGCAGCCGTTCTTCAACGCCCTGACTGCGTGACTGCAGGGGAACGCCGCGATAGGGATTCTGCGGTGCCCCGTCTTCCGCCGGCTGATGCAGTGTAGAAAGGGTTTCCGCTAACAGGCGGACGTCTGCGTCAGGGAAGTTGTGTTTCTCAGAGGTTTGCCCGGGAACCCAGTTCACGACACTCCAGGTCCAGGGAAAACTGGGGCCGGAGGAGCCGATGTGAATGTGGAGAGGCAATTCCAGGGAGAGCCGCTCCGCAATTTTTGGCAGCCAGCGCTGTTCGTTTTGCAGAAATTGAACCGCGGCGGCGCGGCGGGGCAAGCGGACCGCGTGATGTTCGCCGATGCGAAAGATGAAATTGTCCCAGCCTTCATCGACCAGAAACAGAGGCTGATTCGCCAATACTGGGTAATCAACCAGCAACAGCTGGCGGACCAGGGGCAGGTCGACCTGGATTTCAGCCTGGGGGTGGTTCAAGTGGATTTCCTCAGTTACATATTCGGATCATTAATTTTCATAATAGGACAGTTTGATTGAACTTAAGCAGATTGCGTTCCAATCAGGACTAAAATCAGACTTTTAGACCGAACAGTCCACAAACGTACCATTAGCCGAACGGGTGTGAACCCCAGTCTGTCACCAACCAGTCATTTACCTCCTTGTATCTTTACCTGGAGATACTTGACCTGAAAGTATAACTGATCTATGCTTGTCGTACGATAAATTCATTCCTCTTGCGAGCGCGGAGTCATCATAAATTTATGGCACAGGATTTGATTGACGTCTTAATCAGGCAATGGAAAACGGAACGCCCGGACCTCAATGTCGAACCCATGGGGGTTGTCGGTCGGGTTTTACGACTGGCGACACGGCTGGAGCGACGGGTAAGTGAAACACTGAAGCCGTACGGTCTGACCGTGGGGGGCTTTGACATTCTGGCCACGCTCCGCAGAACGGGAAATCCGCAGGGTCTGACGCCTACGGAACTGATGGAGGCGGTGATGCTCTCCTCGGGAGCGATGACGAACCGGATTGACCGACTGGAGGAACAGGGGCTCGTCGAACGTCGGCCTTCCCCCAATGACCGCCGTTCGCTGCAGGTACTGCTGACTGCAGAGGGGCGCAAAGTGGTCGATGAAGCGGTCGCGGATCGACTGGATGAAGCGGAAGATGCGTTGTGCGTGCTCAAGGCAGAGGAGCGGGACCAACTGGCAGATCTGTTGCGCGCGATGCTGCAGGGTCTGAATGATTAATATCTCTTTCAAGGGAGAACCGATATGCAATCGTGTGAGAAACGATTAGGCGAACTGGTCCTGCGAACCGAAAACCGGGAAGCATTGGTTGCCTTTTACCAAGACGTCATTGGACTGGAACTGTTTGCCAACTTTGAAGGAGGGACCTTCCTGAAAGTCGCGGACGACTTCGACGGGCATCCCCAACTGCTGGCGATCTTTGATCAGACCTGGGAGTTCAGCGGACCGCAGGAGATTGAAGTCGGCATGGCCCGGGCCCGGACAGGGACGCTGCATCACTTCGCTTTCGCGATGGAACTGGAAGTATTCGAAAGCGAGAAAGCGCGGCTGGAAGCGCTGGAGATCGAGATGATGCTGACGGATCATCGCCAGTTCGGCTGGCACTCGATCTATCTCTTCGATCCGGACGGGAACTCGGTGGAGCTGGTCTGCTATGATGAAGCAATCCTGGACGCTGCTGCGAACCAGCGGGTGCGGGAGAGTGTCGAGGGGTAAAGACCTTGCGTTTTTTTTGCTACCACGAAAGTGATAGGAAGCTGTGGTCGCGGGAACGAATTCTGGTACGATTGTCTGGCTCATGTTTTAAGAGAAACAGGTGACTCTGTTTTCGATTGAACGAGTTAGCTGCAACTTCCTGCTCGCTGCGCTCGGCCCGAATTTCATTCGGGCTCACCCGTTTTTTTGCTACCACGAAAGACGCGAAAAGCACGAAAGTGATGCTACTCGGAACTGTACTTGAAACAGTAACGCACATTGCTTACTGGAGGAAGACTCTGTGAAGATTCCTTTGCTGGACGATGGGCGGGTCGATATTAAGACACTACGGGATCAGGTTGACTGGAACAATCTTTCTGCATTTGAGTCAATGCTAGTTACTTTACTTGACTACAATTGGGAAAGACTTTACGGAGAAATCAAAGAACATCCTGAACTTGCTAATCTGGCATGGGAAGATGACAGAACTCTTTTGGGAATTGCCGCTCATGATGGTCAATTTGAAATAGTAAAACTTTTAGTGGAGTCAGGTGCAGACATAAACCACTTGTGTAGATGTTATACCCCTATTTATGGTGCCGTATGTAGTGGAAATCCTGAAATCGTACGCTACCTGATTCAAAGAGGAGTAACAAAAAGTCTTAACTATAAATGCGAGTGGAAAGAGAATACACCACTACAAAGAGCCGCCTACGAAGGATTAATAGAAATAGCGAGACTTCTGATAGAAGCAGGCGCTGATATCAATTCTATCAATAGTAAAGGAAGAACTCCGCTTGACCTGGCGGCCCTGAGAAGGCGTATAGAGGTTGTGCTACTTCTCGTTCAACACCATGCGAGACATCAACAGCCTGAAACTACAGAATATATTGAAGAACTCAGGCTTGATGAATGAAAAGTACTACCACGAAAGACGCGAAAAGCACGAAATTTTCTGAAAAGATTGCGTGGTTCAATTCTTAATTTCAGGCGGAATCTCTCATGTATCAAGCAGACGTTGAAATTTATGCGGATACTTCGAACTATGCTGTGATGCGGCATCCGGGGCGGGAAAATCCTGGTTCACTGATCCAGGGGGATTCACTGTCGATTCTGTGCCATGCGGCTGATGCGGTGCGGCGGGAACTGGATCGGGGCGATCTCGAAGAAGCACTCGGTGAACTGGAATATCTCAGAGAGCTGTTGTGGGGCAGGCTGGAACATTTCCAGGCCGTGCTGGAGGACCATGACCTCGCGCTGCCAATGGGAAAGAGACTGGAACCAGATCCGCCGCTGGAAGAATATGAGGATGATGACGCTGAGTGATGTTTTTGCTACCACGAAAAGCACGAAAGTGGCAGGAAGCGGTGGTCGCGGGAACGAATTCTGGTACGATTGACTGGCTCACGCTTTGAGAGAAACAGGTGACTCTGCTTTCAATTGAACGAGTGAACTGCGACTTCCTGCTCGCTGCGCTCGGCCCGAATTGCATTCGGGCTCACCATTTTTTTGCTACCACGAAAAGCACGAAAGACACGAAATTTCAGGATACTGTAAGTAACTTTGGTAGTCGGCGATCTGTTTCTATCGGTGTAAGGGCTGTATCTAAAAATACCAGCCTACGGTTCCGTGGCCGATGTCGATGACTTCTCCTTCAATAATTTGAAATCCCAGACCGTGTTCGTTGTCCCAGCCGGCACTACAGTCGAAGCCGATGACGACGGATCCCGCTTCGATTTTTCGCGAAATATGGATCTGCCGGAATCTAATCAGTGAGAGCCAGCCGGTCGGTTCCCGGAGAATTGCTTCGAGTTTCGGGAGATCTCCTTCCAGTTCTTCCTGGAGGAATTCCCACCAGTCGGAATCAATCACATATGTTTTGACCGCATTGACGAGGCGCTTCAGAATTCTTTTTTCGTCTGAGAGCAGATATTTCAAAGCCTTTTCCTGCGCTGCCGTGGGCGGGGTATTGTCGGGAGAAGCAAACGTGATTTTGATGGGATAGTGAAACGAGGCGGGAACTTTTGCCAGTGGTGCAAATTCCTGATCATCAGCCTGATTGGAACTGGAATAGACGAAATGAGTGACGAGTCTCTCATTCCAGCCACATCGGCTCAGGTTTTTGAAAAGCACTGCTTCCCCCTCCCATTGATTCTCGTTGTTGAACAAAAGCGTTCCCAACAGGGGATGCTCAAACTGACTAACCAGTGGATGATCCGCAGTGCCAGCCGGCTGTGTCTCCTCTTCGAGATAATTGAACACGCATTCCGACCAGAAGGATTCCTCAAGCGCAGCTCGCGCATCGATGTTGCGAATCTCAGCAAGGAATTCATTCACTGCTGCTTCCGTGCGACTGCTTTTGAGAAACCTGGCAAAGGCGATCAGAGATGCAGCCAGTTCCCTGACGTTTTTATTGAGATAAAGCAACCGCTCGAAATCTCCAGACAAGACCCAGACCGTCCCTTGCTCGCTTTCGTTGAGCAGGACCGGCATTGAATAACCGTCTTCTCCGATGATACGGTAGTGATGAAACTGTTCGTCAAAGCCTTCTCCCTCTTCAGACTCATCCAGATGATCCAGCTCACCGGTTTCCAGCCGTTCGAAAGAGAACTCCGGGTACAGGGAAGTGGGTAAGCCCGCCTGGATCAGAAAGTCTTTGTCCGCCTGATCCAGGTTCAAGATCTGAACTGATTCAGCAAGTACACTGGAAAGCGATCCGTTCCAGATTTTTTTGAATTCGGCGGGGGTCATGTTCGTTCCTGAATTATTTTAACTGGCTGAAGTTCAGTGCCTGCTGTGATCGAACTGTTCTTAACAGAAAGCAAACCTGATTACCAGTTTTGCTCGTGGAGGCAGAATAATTCTGCATACTTTATTGTGCCTGATGGCAGTTGCCGTCCGGGATCATAGCGGCAATTGCATTCGGGCTCACCCATTTTTTTACTACCACGAAAGATGCGAAAAGCACGAAAAATTCAGGTGGCTGAGTGCTCATGGGAAACCACAGCACTCTTTTCAGTCACAGAGATCGATCAGTCTGGTGCCTGGTAATATTTCGGATTCCGGGTGGCGTGTGATGATGGTGAGCAGGGTGGCCTGAACCTCGGATCGGGAGGGGGGTTCGGCGGGGGGCTGGGATTGCTGTGCAGCGAGTGTGGTCAAGATGTTATTGACCAGGTTCTGGACAGTGACGGCGTCCTGTTGCACCAGCGTTTCTTCTTCGATGCCGAAGTGGTCGGCGACCTCCATATAGATTTCCAGCAGATCCATGCCCATATCAACAGGTTAACTGTTTTCATCTGCGGGGTTCAATGGCGGTCTGGTAAAATGCCTGAGTTACGGATGGCTCGATTTGTTTTCGGCGTTATTCGTTTTTTGCATTCGGAACTGGAGCCATTGGAAATGGTGATGCCCGGTTGATCTTTACCAGGCGGGCGGACACGTGGGTTCGCATCCTGCGAATTCTGGTTGGATTTCTTTTCTTGAAATCGGGCTGTTGCACTGTCGGTTTCCTGCTCGCTGCGCTCGGCCCGAATTTTATTCGGGCTCACCCTGGTGCTGTGAGTGGAATAGCCCTCGCCGCTGATTTTGGGATCTGCGTCTTCCTTTTTCTCGGCGGCCAGCGCCTTGCCGCTCACGGTGGGTGAGTGTGATAGGGCATTGGACGAGCACAGTTGGACAAGCCAACTGTGGCAGCCGGTGCTGTGATCTCCTGTTGCCTGCAGCAATCTCGGATTGTATCCGAGACCACCCGGCACGTTGTTCATTCAACACTGCGCGCGATCATTGCTTTTCACTGGTGTTGGATCAGCACTGGTTTTATTTTCTCTGTCCTCGCTGGTGCCGATGCGTAGGATTTCTCTTTGTACTATTTGCGGATCGCGTTGTCTGTGGTCGCGTCGCGTTTCTTAATTCGCACGGTTCATACCTAAGTCGTTTCAACCGGGGCTAATGCGCTGCGGCTCATTTTCTTTTCTGCTGTTGAAGTCCTGTAAACAAGAGTAACAGCATACCCTCGGCCGCGGTGGATACTTACATAGCTAACGTTGTCGACCTCTTGATCACGTAGAAAACTATTTAATAAACGCTACCGAGCGTCTTGCCGCTCAGGGGGGAATTGTTTATGGATGTCCATTGGAAGTTGTTTCGAGTGGAAGGTCGCCAGGCGGGCAGGCACGCAGGCTCTGCCCCTACATCCGGTTTTGATTGTGGGTCTGATTCTGTCGAAAGGCACCGGGAGGTCAAGACAGAATTTTGTCCCGATGTGGCCGGATTTTGTCCTGGTGTGGCCTGGATTTTGTCCCTGTCTGACCGGAGTCTGTCCTGGTCTGCCCTGAACAAGCTGTGGGGAACATTTCGCATGTGTTCTGATTGCTCCAGTGAAAGCCCGATGAAAAGCGGTGCGGATTCAGGTGTCTTTGCATCAGTGATGTCTCGTGTTCCGGTGCACGCTGAGCTGCCTCGCGCGCGAGCCAGAAGAGAAGAGCATACGCTGCGGCGGACGTCGATCAAGGGCAGTTTCTTCAGCAGTCAGCAGGAGCACTGCCTGAAAGCACAGGGAGGTTCGGTGTGCAGTCGAATTCGTTCAGAACCAGAGCTGTTTGTTGGCCAGAGTGATGAAGGGCTGGCCGTTGATGAAACAGCGGATGTTCTCCAGCAGCGTTTCCAGGTGCCTTTCGGGGACATGTGTCGAAGCGGCGGCGATGTGCGGGGTGATGATGACGTTCTCCATCTGCCAGAGGGGATGGTCTGCGGGCAGGGGTTCGACTTCGAAGACATCCAGGCCGGCGCCGGCGATGTCACCTTTCTGCAGTGCGATGGTCAGGTCCTGCAGATCGACGATCGCGCCGCGGCCGATGTTGATCAGGTAGCCGGAGTTCTTCATCTGCTGGAACTGGGGCGTGCGGAACAGTTTTTCGGTCTGGGGTGTATGCGGCGCTGCGATGACGACGAAGTCGCTGATGGTGAGCAGATCTTTGAGCCGATCGAGGTCCCAGACTTCATCGACGGCGCCGGGAACCTCACGGATGAGGGGATCGACGGCGCAGACTCGCATGCCGAAGGCAGCTGCGCGGTGGCAGACTTCGGAACCAATCGAGCCGGCACCGACCACGCCCAGGGTGCAATCCGAGAGGTGCATGTGGCTGCGGTCGACTTCGCTGACCTGCCCCGGTCCGGTGACGAAGTCAGGTTTTCCCGCGGTACCGCCGATGGGCTGCCAGACCGAATGGGACTGTTGACGAATGTAGCGATGCAGGTTGCGGGCGAAGCAGAGTACGAAGCCAAGCACATGGTCGGCGATGACATCGTAGAACAGGCCGCGCATGTTTGTGAGCTGGCAGGGGTGGTCGGCCAGTTCCGGAAAAATGTAGTGTTCCAGGCTGGCGGTGGGGGACTGCACCCATTCCAGTTTTTCAGCCGCGGCCAACAGTTCGGGAGTGATCTTGCCGAAGAAGGCGTGGGCGTCTTTGATTTCGGTGAGCGCTTCATCCAGATTCTGCGCGTTGACGACTTGGAGTTCGTTCGAGATGCTCTCGAGGCGGGTGAGTCGTCTGGCGTCGATGGCGGGATAGATGAGAAGTTTTTTCATAGCGGGGGCGATTCTTTAAAAGTGTTCGATGGTGCCGCTGATAATGCGTTCGCGGCCGGTCTCGGTCTGCAGGATCAGATAACCTTCGTCGTCGATTTCGAGGCAGGTGCCTTCCCGGACTTCGCGTCCGGTGTTAATGCGAATGTCCCGTCCGGTGAGCAGGCAGTATTGTCGCCAGGCGGGCATGAGTTCGCTGCGGTCACCCGCGACATCATAGAGCCGGTTTTCGATGGCGTTGATGAGATCGATCAGCATGGAGGAGAGCGGATACTTCTGTCCGGTCGTTTCGTAGAGCGAGGTTCCTCGCGACTGCAGTTCGGCTTCAGCGGAGAGGAACGAGTTATTGAGATTGACGCCGACGCCGATGACCACGAGGCCGGGCTGACTGGCGGAGGTTTCGACGAGAATGCCACAGACCTTTTTGCCCGCGAGGAAGACATCGTTAGGCCACTTGAGTTGGAGCCGATGTTCGGGGGCCTGCTTCTCGAGTGTTTCACAAACGGCCAGCCCGGTTGCCAAAGCAATCAGGGGCTGCTGCTGGAGCGGGATGCCGAGCTGGTTGGCGTCGACGACGAGGGAGAATGTAAGTCCTCCTTCAGTGGACCACCAGGCATTGTTGCCTCGACCACGGCCGGCGGTTTGATTGCCGGTGAGGACGAGGGCGGGCAGGCTGGTATCGCGTGCGGCCGGGGAGGGCGTGCAGTGCGTGTTCAGGGCCCAGGAATTGGTGGAAGCGAGGCTCTCGAAATAATCGAGGTGTTCGATGAACGTTTCCGTTCGAACAGCTTTCAAATCCTCGGCAGTGAACGGCAGCATTCCCAACTCATTTCCAGACAAGAAATCGAACAATTACTCAGAGGGAGTGACAGCGGCGATCGCTTCGTCCCGGGTATCGAACAGCGGCCAGAGGCTGCCGATTTTGATGCACTTGAGAATATTCTGCATGTTCTCGCAGGCGTTACAGAAGACGGCCTGACCGCCTGTCTGCCGGGCCCGTTGCAGGAGGCGAATCAGCGAGCCGATGATAATCGAATCGAGATAGTCGACGCGGGAGAGGTCAATGATGACATTTTTGATCTCAGGGGCGTCAAAGAGCCTGAGTACCTTGTTGGCTTCGACCTGAACGTTGCTGTACTGGAACTGCAGGGTCGATCCGAGGGGGGTGACCACCAGATTGGGACCTGCCTGTTCCACTTCGAAGATTTCCAGATTTTCTACCATCGGCGGGTTTCCGTTGTGCATTGTTTTCAGGAGATCCTGAAGGGGACAATATGAATCAGAAATGAAAATGATCAATAAAGAAAGCGCTTATCTCACTTTCATACCCATTTCCGGAGCGGAATTCAAATCTACACTGATTTTCATCTGTTGTGATTGAGGAGTTGTGTCGTAGTCAATGCTGATGATTGTTCACCTGAATTCCGATGCTGTGGCCCGGTCACGACTTAGGAACGATCTTCCGCCGGGGTGCGAATTGGGGCGTTAATTTGAGTTGCCTAATTTGAAAAACCTTAACTAAAATACATAAACGTTAACCCGAAAGGGTCGTTGTCCCACCCCCAGAAGTGAGAGAACTTACAAGCGTCTTGATTCGGATAGCCGGATCGAACGGTATGACCGGCCTAAGTTGAAGGTTTCATAAACCTGCGGAATTTTGCCAGAACTGTGCCGATATACTAATCCAAATGACCGTAAAAGTTCTCTGAACAAGATTTTAGATCACGCGACCTCAAGCAGCCTGTTGAAACTCTATGTCATCTGCCAAACCAGCCTGGACCCTGAACCCGCGAGTGCTCTTGCGCTCGATCCTCATGCTGGATGACAGTGCCCACTCGATTGCCCTGGGAACCGCGATCGGGATGTTTATCGCGTTGACGCCGACGGTGGGCATTCAGATGCTGCTGGTGGTCTGTGTCGCATTTCTGACGCGTCCGCTGTTCCGGTTCAACCAGGTCGCGTCGCTGATTACCGTCTACATTTCGAATCCGCTGACCATCGTGCCGATCTACTGGTTTGATTATAAGGTGGGTACGTTGTTCGTAGGCGGTTCGCTGACGCAGAAGGACTTTGCCCGGATCCTGGAGTTCGAGGGATTCAGCGGCTGGTGGGAAACGGTGAAGCAGCTGCTGCTGGAAGTCGGGTCGCCGTTGATTATCGGCTCACTGGTGGTCGGCACGTTCTTCGGCCTGATAACCTACCCCATTATGCTGCGACTGCTGAAACACCTGCGTCGTTCCAAATCGACTGATGGCCCGGAAGACTCTGCCGAACAGAGTGTGCGTCCCGCCCAGCCGATCGACTCGGAACAGAGCATGAAATCTGTGCATCTGCATTCCAGTTAGGTGTTGATCTCCTGATCCCCTTCCGCATAATAAGCAACACATCCTGATTTCACAGATTTCGAAGCGCTTTAGAAGGACATCCTCATGTCGTCTCCCAGGTATGACTGTTTGTGTGCGGGGATCATCGTCGCCGACCATGTATGCAAGGCCATCGACCATATGCCCCGTCCGGGCGAGCTGGTGCTGACGGACGAAATGAGTCTGACGATTGGCGGCTGTGCATCGAACGTCGCCGCGGACCTGGCGCGACTGGATCGCCGGGCTGCGATCGCCGGGATTGTGGGGCAGGACGTTTTCGGACAGTACGTGGAAGAGAGCCTGGCTGCTTCGGGTGTGCACTGCGAATACATCATGAAGTCGGATACGCTGCCGACCAGCGGTTCATTCGTAATTAATGTGCAGGGTGAGGATCGCCGGTTTATTCATTCGGTTGCTGCGAACTCTCTGTTTACCGGCGAGACAGTCACGGAGGAGCAGATTCGCTCCTGTCGCATTCTGTACCTGGGAGGTTACTGTCTGTCGGAAGAGCTCTCGCCGGAGAATGTCGCCCGCATGTTCGAGGTGGCCCGGGAAGCGGGAGTGATTACGGTGCTGGATGTGGTGACGCCAAAGGCTGCAGATTACTGGTCAATGTTGAAGCCGGTTCTGCCGTTAAGCGATTATTTCCTCCCTAATAATGATGAGGGGGAACTGATCACAGGAGAGACAGACCCGCTGAAACAGGCCGAGGCGTTCCGGGAAGCGGGAGCGAACTCGGTGATCATCACCTGTGGCGGCCAGGGGAGTCTGCTGCTGGATGCCGAGCGTTCACTGCGGTCAGAGATTTATCCGGTCGACCTGGTGGATGGGACAGGGAGCGGAGACGCGTTTGTCGCCGGTTTCATTCACGGGCTTCTGGAAGAGGCGAGCCCGGAAGACTGTCTGCGTTATGGATCGGCGCTGGGGCACAGCTGTGTGCGTGCCACCGGCGCGACCGCGGGCATCTTCACACGCAGCGAGCTGAACCAGTTCGTGTCGGCGCATGAACTGCGTGTAGAAACCCTGTAATCAATTCAACTTAGCAAGATCGGAAATGTGATCAATTCTGGGGGATATAGGGTTCGACCGCTTTCTTCCAGATCAGGTAGCCTGCGTGTTCCATGTGCAGGCCATCCTTTTTGAAGAGCTCGGGACGGGGTTTGCCGTCTTCGCCCAGCATTGGATCCCAGACATCGGCGAACGCCAGATAGTCGTGTTTTTCACACTGTTTTTTAATCAGCTTGTTGGCTTCCTGCATGGTGCCGGCCAGTTTCCAGCGACTGAGACTGGGTTTGACGGCGATGAAGACAATCCGGGTCTCGGGCAGGGCTTTATGGACGACGGAGACGAACTGTTTGAAGTCGCCAGCGACCTCTTTCGCGGTGCGACCGCGGGCGATGTCGTTATCACCGGCGTAGAGGAAGATGACTTTGGGCTTGTGTTTGAGAATGATCCGATCGGCGAAGTGGGTGGAGTCAACGATTTCAGATCCGCCAAAGCCTCGATTGATGACAGGAAGTTCAGGGAAGTATTTCTTCAGATCCCACATGCGGATGCTGGAAGAACCGACAAACAGGATACCGTCTTCCTGAATGCCTTGATCTTTGTCCTGTTTCTCAAATTGGACGATGGACTTTTCCCAGCGGTCGAAATTGTGAGCAGGCTGATCTGCAGCCCGGGCGACGGCGTAAAACGCCAGCATTGAGCAGAGGGAGAGAATGAGTGTCCGGGTTCCAAGTTTGATGTTCATGCTGTGTATTTCCTTGATGTAGGGCTGCCTGAGGAGCCGTATTAGTTAGATAGAGAGTCGAGTATCAGTATCTGGTAATCAGGTGACGCGGCTGGTGACTGCTTTCCAGGCCCAGATTGCATCGCGGTTGGCTTCGACGTCGTGCAGGCGAATGATTTCGACAGCCTGACTGGCCAGGGCGATAGAAACGCCGACCGTACCTGCCAGACGTTCTTCCACATCGCGGCCCAGCAGCTTCGACAGGAAGCGTTTGCGGGAATGACCGATGAGTATCGGATAGCCCAGATCCTGGAATTCGCGGATGTGGGAGAGAATCTGCAGGTTGTGTTCGGCTGTTTTCCCGAATCCGATGCCCGGGTCGAGGACGATTCTGCCGGGTTCGATTCCCGCCGAGAGCAGTTCCTGTAAGCGTTCCTGGAACCAGTTTTTCAGATCGACGATGACATCGTCATAGGTCGGGTTGTCCTGCATGGTCTGGGGAGTTCCCTGGATGTGCATGCAGATCACTCCCGCGCCGGTCTGGGCAGCCAGGGGGATCATCTCCGGATCAAAGGTGAGCCCGGAGATATCGTTGATGATCGCAGCGCCGGCTGCGAGCGACTGACGGGCGACTTCCGCTTTGGTGGTGTCGATGGAAATCGGGACGTCGGTCTGGTTCGCGAGCTGTTCAACGACAGGCACCACGCGGCGGAGTTCTTCTTCCAGGGGAACGGGATCAGAGCCGGGACGGGTCGATTCGCCACCAATGTCTAAAATATCCGCGCCTTGTTCAATGAGACGTAAGCCCTTCTTGACGGCTGCGTCCCGATCCGTAACCTCTCCTCCATCCGAAAAACTGTCGGGGGTCACGTTGAGAATGCCCATTAACAATGGTCGCTCAGCGAATGAAATGGTGCGGGACCCACAGTACCACAGCCGTGGTTGATCTGATGGTGAGGACGAAGATTCTGAGGCAGATGACGGCACTGAACAATCCGTGAATTCTGAAGAAGTTTATTTGAAGCAGCTCAGGGAGCCAGTTCTGGTTTTACTTTGACTGCGAGAGGGTTGCAAGCAAATAAACCTAAAGAGTCAATGAGCGCAACAGAGCGAATTTTTTGCGCAGCTTTCCCAAATATCTGCAGGAATTCAGCTGGTCGCTTTATTTTTGACCTAGGATAGAGTGAGAGCCGACAGGTCTGGTCGGATTTACCGTGTTCAAACACGTGAAAACCAGTTCTAAAACTGTTAAAATGCGAGACTTGAGGGAATAAAGGATTTTTAGAGAAACTTTATTTTTCGTGTTCGCTTTACTTTGACATCGTAATTCGTTCTGGTATTGTAATCAACGTATTTGCCGTAACCGGCAAATCTTACCAAACCAGAAAAACAGACCTGTTTTCCCTAGGTGCGTAGACTTAGGGACATCGCTGGGGGATGAAGGTAGTGACTTATCTTCCGGCGAAGTGGAACCACTTTCTTAAGAATCTGAGGAGTACACCATGATTCGAAAAGCTGTCACACTTTCTTTGATCGCTGCAATGACCCTGTTCGTTGCAACCTTCAGCGTATCAGATGCAGAAGCATTTGGTTTCCGTAACCGTTGCTGCAAACCAGAGCGCGTAAAATGCTGCAAGCCCGTTCGTGAACGTTGCTGCAAGCCCAAACGCGTTCGCTGCTGCAAGCCAGAACGCGTTCGTTGCTGCAAACCAGCACGTGTACGTTGCTGCAAGCCAGTTCGCACCACCTGCTGCAAGCCAGCACCAGTTTGCACACCCGCACCAACCTGCTGTGCACCAGCTCCTAAATGCTGTGCACCAGCTCCCAAGTGCGCTTCTCCCTGCAACAGCTGTGAAGGAGCTGCTCCAGCTCACTCAGCTCCCAAGAAAGTAGAAGAAGCACCAGCTCCTCCAAAGAAAGCTCCCGCTCCTGCTCCTAAAAAAGCATAATGAGCTAGAGTCTTCTCTGACTGCTGACATGATTTAAGATTGTCACAGCCAGGAGCAACGACGAAATCTACGGCCCCATTGTCTTGCACAATTGGGGCCGTTTTTCGTTCCAGCGGGGGAGAGAATTACAGTCCGTGGCAGCCTCTCAGGCGGAGCGGGCCAGTTCCTGCTCTTCAGGAGGAGCGTCTTCCTCAGTCGCCTGCAATTGTGCCTGCAGGTCTTGCAGCTGCTCTTCCAGACGGGGCAGCATATTCTCACCAGTACGGGTGACTTTATAAAAAACCCCGGAATCGCGTCCAGAAAGCTGAAATTTCAGCAGGTCGAACGCGATCAGTTTTCCATGAATGCGGGGGAGGCGTTCGGTAACGACGCCGTCAACTTCATTTTGACGTACGATCCAGCCATCAAATTCAGGATCCCGCTCTTTGGTCTCACGTCGCAGGACGCTGTAATGTTTGAGCACGAGACTCCATTCGGGATTTTCCAGCATCTGTTCGAGTTCGAAATCTATCATGTTGAACTTATCGACTGGGCCGAATAATCACTGTCAATGATTTTCTGGAGTCGACACGACCGACATAACAGGACCACTGTCTGCCCTATTCAGCAGGAAAATCCGGAAATTTCCCTCAAGACCTCGACTCTCTTATCGCGAAAGAACGGAGCGGATCTTCTGCAGCACCACACTTGTACAAGTCAGTTTCTGCAGGAGAGTTACATGTTGGTCTTGGAATCTGAAACTTCCCCGAGGGCGGCGTTCAGAGCGGTGGTCAGTTCCAGATCGTGGAGGTGATCCCGCGTATAAATGCGGAAGATCAGGAAGCTGACAGGCAGTGCCCGGAAGAGCTCATCATCGTGCAGCTCCTGAGTCAGTCCCGTACCGGGATCGAGCAGATAATTCTGTCCACCGGCGGGGAGTCGCCCACTGGGGCGATGGTAATGGCGGGCCACATCGATCCGCAGCGGGAGCTGCTTCAACTCCGCGGGAAGCTTAGAGCGGACCCGCTTTTCGACCAGTTCCGGTTCCGAAAAGATCGATGTGTGTACTGCAGTCCCGGAATGGAAATTGAGCTGACGCTCGCAGGCCATCTTCCATTCCACGTTACGTGAGAGAATCCCTTGCCAACGCTCTCCCAGATCACGCACTGCCGGGTCCGAACTCTTCTGAAAGCGGCCGACATCGACAAGGAATGACGACTCGGTAAACCCGCGATAGTCGTCCAGATGTTCGAGGGGATTGCCATGAAACAAGTGCTGCATGGTTTCGGCAAAGATTTCTTCGAGCGCGAGGTCCAGAGCACGCACCGTACGGTGATAGTAAATAGTGCGGAACAGATTCGCGCGGGTTTCAATAAAGTTGACGAGTGCCGTCATGCCCCGACCGTGGATCGTCAGCCCTTCGGAAGTGAAGAAACTGTAATGAATCAGGCGCGAGACATCGACCGCACGAATATTGTAGCCAGACATATAGGCATCGCGGAGAACGAAATCCATATTGTCGACCGTGTAAATGCCGCTGAACATGGCACGCAACTTACAAAGCCAGTCCGGGTTACCCGCCTCGCTCGCTGCATCGCCGGAAGGACGCCGGATCAGCCAGCCAATCTGCTTGGGATCGAGTTCTTCCAGCGGATTGAGGTGACCGTTCGGATTCCGGCGGATCCCGCGAATCAGGTCTCCCAGTTCATGTTCGATGATATGGGCACCAATATCTTCATGCGTGAGATTGTACTGATCCAGATAATGGTCGTCGAAGAAATGCCCGAAGGGACCGTGCCCCACATCGTGCAGCAGCGCCGCCAACCGGACCAGGCTCTCTACGTAAGGCAGGGAAGGCACGTTGCGACAGGCGCTGCTCAGGGAATCATACCAGGCGTTAATTGCTACCGACGAGAGATGCATGGCTCCCAACACGTGCTGAAACCGCATGTGCTCAGCTGAGGGAAAAACCCACCAGGCCGTCTGAAGCTGGTGAATATGCCTGAGTCTCTGGACCCAGGGATGGTCGATGATTTCCTGCTCGGAGACCTCGTCATCGGGAATCCCGGTTTTGGAAGTAAACGGGATATACCCATGAATCGGGTCATGAGTCAAACTTTCGGAAATAAAATCGCGCACCATAATCTCACTGTTTCAATTGACGTTGATTACGAATAAAATCTGAACAGGTCTTCATAAAATTATTTCATTGAAATACTTACGCGCCAAATGACTCTGTCGCATCTCCCCAGCCGCATCCACTATAAGACACACCATCCCCGCCGCTGCCGCAGGCTGAGACGGTTGGAAATTATTGCGCTGATCGTCGGCCTGATCTCCACAGTCATTCTACATGGACTGCTGAAGATTACCACCGTTGTCCACTGGGAATTGGGTGCCGCGATCATCGTGGCCATGAGCTATTTCACGATCAGCCTGATGCTGCGCTACGGCTGGCATCTGGACCGGAAAGAGTTCTTCAAAACCCACCTGGCCCATTTCTTTTTTTGCGGGCTCTGGTTGATCGCCAGCCTGCTGATAATCAGTCTGCATGACCTGCTGCCCGATGACGCCCCGACCCGACTGAATCTGATCCTGGGTATCTCCGAATTTTGCATCATCCTGAGAAGCCTCTACGAGACCATTCTCTTAATCCGGCGGGTCTCGTCACGCGGCTGGAACCCCGCCCTGATTGTGGTGACTTCCTTCCTGGTGCTGATTTCCGTGGGAACGATTTTACTCATGTTTCCCTCGGCTCGAATTCAGGATCCCGCTGCAAAAACGACGGAAGGTGCTCCGTTTCTGGTCGCCCTGTTTACCTCAACCAGTGCCAGTTGCGTTACAGGCCTGATCGTGGTTCCTACCGGAACCTACTGGAGCCGTACAGGGCACACCATTATCATGTTTCTGTTCCAGATCGGCGGACTGGGCATCCTGACTTTTGGTGCCTTCTTCGCAGCAGCATTCGGGCGATCGATGCAGATCCGGGAGAGCGTCACTTTCAGCGAGATGCTTGAGTCCAGCCAGCGCGGTGATATCCGCCGCCTGGTGCTGGCCATCCTGGGGATTACGATTTTTACCGAACTGCTCGGTGCGGTCTGCCTGATGGGACTCTGGCCGGAGCTCCCTTTCACCGAACGCGTCTACTTCAGCCTGTTTCATTCGATCAGTGGATATTGCAACGCCGGTTTCAGCCTGATGGATGACGGCTTCCTGGGCATGGGACATCACTGGGAAATCTGGGGCGTCATCCCGGCCCTGATCATCATCGGTGGGTTAGGGTTTGCTGTAAACTACAATTTCATGCTGTACGGCATCACCCATTTCTCGAACCTGCGGATCCGCAAGCCCCTGTTTCATCACCCGACACAGAAAGTCCGGCTGACGATTTCCTCACGCCTGATTTTTTTCACAACCCTCTTTCTTTTGATCGGGGGCACGATCGGCATCTACCTGCTGGAATCGATACATGCCTCCGATGATCTCACCTTTGGCGAGCGGCTCAATTCCGCCTGGTTCCAGTCCGTGACCTTCCGGACGGCCGGCTTTAATACTGTTGACCTCGGTGCCTACCAACCGCAGACCAAACTGTTTTCCGTACTGCTGATGTTCATCGGTGCGTCTCCCGGTTCAACGGGGGGTGGCGTGAAAACCGCAGTCTTTGCCCTGGCCATCCTTTCGGTCTGGGCGCTGCTGAAAGGGAGAGACCGGGTTGAGATCCTGGGGCGCACCATCCCCAGCGCACTGATCCACCGTTCGCTGACGATCATCTCACTGGGAATTCTGGTACTGATGTCGTCAACACTGCTGATTGTCATGTTCGAAAACAACCAGGCGATCTTCCTGGATCATCTGTTTGAAGCAACCAGTGCCTTTGCTACGGTCGGCGTCTCGACGGGCATCACCGCGGGTTTGACGACACCGTCGCACTGGGTGATCATAATTACGATGTTTATCGGTCGCGTCGGCCCGCTGACGGCTTTAATCGCACTCTCGAACCGTGGCCCCGCCTATCGATATCACTACCCGGAAGAGCCAGTGAACCTCGGGTAGCAGGAACCCTGAACTCAGACCATCTAATGTAACTCATCCTCCAGAGGAGAACTGATCCCGTGATTAAAGTAGCAGTCATCGGTTTGGGCCGCTTTGGTACCGAACTCGCCAAACGTCTGGGAGCCAGCGGAGTGGAAGTCATCGCCATCGACCATTCGGACAAGCTGGTGAATGAGGTCAAAGATGATGTCGCGGTTGCAGTTCGTCTGAATTCCACTGATGAACTGGCACTCAAAAGCCAGGACGTAGACAAAGTCGACGCCTGCGTGATTTCGATCGGGGAAAATTTCGAATCGGCACTGCTGACCACAGTGATCATTAAGAAGATGGGAGTTCCCAAGATCATCTGTCGTGCCCAGTCAAAGTTTCACGCTGAGATCTTCACCCAGGTCGGTGCAACCGATGTGATCCAGCCCGAGATTCAGGCGGGAGCTCATCTGGCACGACTGCTGGCTAATCCGCATCTGGAAGATTACATCCAGGTCGGCGACGGCTATACCATGATCGAGCTGATGACACCCAAAGAGTTCGTCGGCAAAAATCTAACCGAGCTGTCGCTGCGTTCCAAATATTCCGTAAACGTGGTCGCCATTCGTAAACGGAATTCCGCGGAGATCGAAAAGAATACGGGGAAGGTTTATACGACCGACTGTGTACCTCACCCCGACTATCAGATTCAGGAATCAGACATCCTGCTCATCATCGGAACCGATCAAAACCTGGCGCGCCTGCCGACCAGCAATGTGTGAGCACCCGGCAGATTTCCGCATAAATCGACCGAATCAGACCCAGTCTCGCGAACGTTCCACCGCCTGCTTCCAGCGTTGATACAATTCTTCACGTCGCGAAGCCTCCATCTGCGGCTGGAATTCTGCATCGAGAGCCCAGTTGCGGGTCACCTCTGCCTGATCGTGCCAGAAGCCAACAGCCAGGCCTGCCAGATAGGCGGCTCCCAGAGCTGTCGTTTCATGGACCACCGGACGCTGAGCGGGAACATCGAGCATATCCGCCTGAAACTGCATCAACAGACCATTCGCAGCCGCACCCCCATCCACCTTGAGAGTTTTCAACTTGATCTGTGAATCCTGCTCCATGGCGTGCAGCACATCGCAGGTCTGGTATGCCAGCGACTCCAGGACCGCCCGTGCAACATGAGCTCTGGTAGCGCCCCGCGTCAGACCAATCAGAGTTCCGCGAGCATCCTGATCCCAGTAGGGTGCCCCCAGTCCCACAAAGGCAGGGACGAAGAAGACATCGCCGGTATCTTCCACCTGGCCTGCCAGGTCCTCAATTTCAGACGCTGACTCAATGATCTGCAGTCCATCCCTGAGCCACTGGATTGCTGCCCCGGCCACGAAAATAGAACCTTCCAGACAGTATGTCACTTTGCCATTGATACTCCAGCCGATCGTGGTCAGCAGACCGTTCTGCGAAAGCACCGGTTTATCGCCGGTATTCATCAGCATAAAACAGCCGGTTCCGTAGGTATTCTTCGCTGCCCCGGGTTCAAAACAGCCCTGACCGAAGGTCGCTGCCTGCTGGTCCCCTGCGATACCGGCAATTTTGATCGACTCGCCAAACAGCGCGGGGTCGGTCTCACCATAAACCTCGCTGGAACTTTTGACTTCGGGCAACATGCAGCGGGGAATATCGAAGATCTGCAGCAGTTCGTCATCCCACTCGTGTGTATGAATATTATAGAGCAGGGTGCGACAGGCATTGGTTGGATCGGTCACATGCACCTTTCCCCCCGTCAGCCGCCAGATCAGAAAAGAGTCGATCGTACCAAACAGAATTTTGCCTGCCTGGGCCTGCTCCCGTAATCCTTCAACCGTATTGAGCAGGTATTCAATTTTGGTCCCGGAGAAATAGGCATCCAGTAACAGTCCAGTCTTCTCGCGGAACAGGTCTTCATATCCTTCTGCTTTGAGCTGATCACAGCGGCCGGCCGTCAGTCGGCTCTGCCAGACAATCGCATTGGAAACCGGTTTGCCGCTCGCTTTATCCCAGAGGACAATCGTTTCCCGCTGATTCGTAATGCCGATCGCTGCGATCTCAGAGAGCGCCGCCCCCGATTGATCGATCACTTCGCGGGCGGTTGCCAGCTGTGATTCCCAGATCGCCTCGGGATCGTGTTCCACCAGCCCCGGCGAGGGAAAGATCTGCTCGAACTCCTCCTGGGAAGTGGCCTCAATCTGCCCCTGATGATTAAACAGAATTGATCGACTGGATGTCGTTCCCTGATCTAACGCCAGTACATACTTTGCCATTTCCACACTCCTTGAGGCGAACACAGGCTCGAAAGGATTAATCACATCTGAATACCTTTCCGTTACATTAAGCAAGCGGTGGCCGGTTCACAAGGATTCAGGGAAATTTCTTCAGCGGCAAATACTCCTGTATTACTGACCGCGCATAAAAAAACTGATGGCGAGAGAACTCATTTCTCAAGCCATCAGTCAGTCACACTTTACGGTACCTCCTGCAAAGTACCAGTGTTCGTGTCAGGTTGGACTAGTGGTAAGCTTGCATTCCGTGCTCAGACAGGTCCAGACCTTTCAATTCATCTTCCTCAGAGACTCGGAGCTGTCCGATGACCTTCAGGAATGTGAAGAGAATAAACATGGTGATGAAGGCGTATGCCGGGATCACAACAGATCCAATCACCTGGGTTACGATGTTGTAGTCACCGAAGATACCGGTGGCGACACCACCCCAGATACCACACAGTCCGTGGACAGGGAAGGCACCGACGGGATCGTCGATTTTGAGTTTCTCGAGTGCCAGGATACCGAAGACAACCAGCAGACCGGCAACCACGCCGATGACAATTGCTTCGATGTTAGAGACACTGTCACAGTTAGCGGTGATACCTACCAGACCAGCCAGTACACCGTTCAGGGCCATGGAGATATCCGGTTTTGAGTACATGATCCAACCCAGGATCATTGCGGCCACACCACCGGCGGCTGCAGCGAGGGTTGTGTTAGTAGCGATTAGCATCACAGCGTTGGTGTTGTCAGTTCCAGCGAAGGCCAGCTGACTACCAGGATTAAACCCGTACCAGCCTACCCACAAGATGAAGACACCCAGTGTTGCCTGAGCAATGTTGTGTCCAGGAATCGGAACCGATTTGCCGTCTTTGAAGCGACCAATCCGGGGTCCGAGGACAAGTGCACCAGCCAGACCGGCGAAACCACCGACAGCATGCACAACAATTGAACCAGCAAAGTCGTAGAAGCCCATGGCATCCAACCAGCCACCGCCCCATTTCCAGTAACCACTGATTGGGTAGATGATACCGGTCAGGATGATACTGTAGATCAGGTAAGAGCTGAATTTCAGACGACCGGCAACGGCACCAGAGACGATGGTGGCAGCAGTCGCTGCGAAGGCAACCTGGAACAGGAAGTCAACCTGCGGATGCAGAACTCCTGGGCCTGGATCTCCGGCTTCGCCGATTCCGAACTGTGCGAAACCAAAGTAACCGTTACCGGCATCCCCTGGATACATCAGACCGTAACCGACAGCGTAATAAACCAGCACGCCGGCACAGACATCCATTAAGTTCTTAAAGAGAATGTTGATGGTATTTTTGGAAGAGTTGAATCCGGACTCGACCATAGCGAAGCCAGACTGCATGAACAGCACCAGAACAGCACAGAGGAATAACATACTGTTATCAAGTGCGTAGTAAAGCTCTGATAATGAAAGCTGAGGAGCTTCCTCTGCTGCGGGTGCTTCTTCTGTTGTTTCAGCAGGGGCAGCAGTTTCTGCTGCGGCTGGTTTCTCTTCAGGAGCTGCTTCGTCCTGATAAGCCCAAGCTGGCTGTGATACTGCCAAAACAACGACAAGGCTTGCCGTCAAGCCCATGAGCGCATGTTTCCAATTCATTTTGTCGCAAACCTTTCCCGGAGTCTTCGTCAGATGTTGTTTAATCTACTGTTTGGACAATCAATTTGTTCTGATCGTGACCCCTAAATACCAATCAATAAAATGAGCACTTATTTGGTAAATGGGCATAATGCAAACAGTGTGCCTCAATCTGATTTGCGACAGTTAGAACAACCCTTATCTATATTTCATGTAATGCTTTACATCATCTCATATTAAATTAATATTTACGGAAAGTGAGTCGAGCCACCAGTTCGCATGCAGATTAATAAGGCAACATCAGCGGTCGTTGCCTGCGGATTAAGCAGGCACTGCCACACATCAACACTCCGGCATCTGTCTGGCGCGGAAACTCGACACTCTGTCAGTTTTGACGGTGCCTGCAACCTCCCTGCCTGGGACGCTCCGGCAGCTGGCCTGACAGCAACAATTTCTCTGCCAAGTTGGCAGTTGACGTCAAGCATGCTCAATAAGAGATTCCCGTTAACCTCTGATATATAACATCTTACAACACCACCTTCCGATTGGCATGATGATTGCAATTACTGGGCGTCGTGGACAGGGTCCAGCCTGGATCCTGCCATCTTTGTCGTACTTACACCTATTTGTACTCACACACCAGCCCCCTGTGACCAACAGGAAGCGCGGCACGAGGCGTGTGAGGGATCATCGTGGTCATGGGCAAAATTATTGGCCATTTATTGCTGGTTGAGGAGAGACTGTGGCAAAACTTTTAAGCTTTGACGAAGAGGCCAGAAAGAGTTTATTGGCAGGAGTCGCTAAATTGTCGCGGGCTGTAAGCAGTACGCTTGGGCCGCGAGGGCGAAATGCTGTCTTGGACAAAGGCTGGGGAACCCCGAAGGTCACCAAAGACGGCGTGACTGTTGCCGAAGACATCGAACTGGAAGACCCGTTTGAAAACATGGGCGTCCAGCTGGTGAAAGAAGCAGCATCGAAAACAAACGACGTTGCTGGAGACGGCACCACAACAGCAACCGTACTGGCAGAAGCCATTTTCCGGGAAGGTCTGAAGTACATCGCTTCCGGCGCAGACCCGATGGCCCTCAGCCGTGGCGTACAGAAAGCTGTTGAGGCAGTTGTCGAACAGATCGGTAAGATCTCCAAAGAAGTAAAAGGAAATGACAAGAAAGCCATCCAGACTGTTGCGACCATCGCTGGTAACAACGATCCGGAAATCGGCAAGATCCTGGCAGATGCTCTGCTGAAGGTCGGCGCTGATGGTGTGATCACTGTCGAAGAAGGACGTGGCGTCACTACTGATGTCGATCTGGTAGAAGGCATGCAGTTCGAACGCGGCTTCCTGTCTCCGCACTTCGTCACCGACGAAGACAATCAGACCTGTGACCTGGAACGGGCCAAGATCCTGATCTACGAAGAAAAGATCAGCTCTGCTCAGACACTCGTTCCGCTGCTGGAACAGATTTCCAAAGAAGGTTCTCCGCTGCTGATCATTGCTGAAGACATCGAAGGCGAAGCACTCGCCACTCTGGTCGTCAACAAGCTGCGTGGCATCCTCAAAGTCTGTGCCGTGAAAGCTCCCGGTTACGGCGACCGTCGTAAAGCCATGCTGGAAGACATTGCTGTCCTCACCGGCGGCCGTGCGATCTTCAAAGATCTGGGAATCAAACTTGAGTCTGTTGAACTGAAAGACCTGGGACAGGCCAAGAAGCTTCACATCAGCTCAGACAACACCACTATCGTCAGCGGTTCCGGAAGCAAGGCAGCCGTCAACGGTCGTGCCGAGCAGATCCGGGCAGAAATCGAAGTTACCGACAGCGAATACGATCGCGAAAAACTGCAGGAACGTCTGGCTAAACTGGCCGGTGGCGTTGCCCAGATCAATGTCGGTGCTGCAACTGAAACAGAAATGAAAGAACGCAAAGACCTTATCGACGATGCTCTGGCCGCTACGCGTGCTGCCATCGAAGAAGGGATCGTGCCCGGTGGTGGAATCGCCCTGCTGCGATCTGCCAAAGCTCTGGAAAGCCTGAAACTGTCCGGCGACCAGGCTCTGGGAGTATCTCTGGTTCAGAAAGTTCTGGAAATGCCTCTGCGTGCAATCGCTGAAAACGCCGGTCTGGACGGTTCGGTTGTCAGCAACCGCGTCAAGAAAGACAAGAGTGCTTCCTATGGTTACGACGCTCTGAATGATCGCTACGGCGATATGTTCGAGTTCGGCGTTGTGGACCCTGCCAAAGTGGTTCGTTCCACTCTGCAGAACGGAGCCAGCGTTGCCTGCCTGCTGATGACAACTGATTCCATCGTGGTTGAAGAACCCAAGGAAGAAGAAGACGATCATCATCATGATGACCACCACGACATGGGTGGTATGGGCGGCATGGGTGGCATGCCTGGAATGGGCGGCGGAATGCCCGGAATGGGAATGCCTGGCATGGGAGGCTTCTAGTCTCGTATCGTCGGTCTCTCTGCAGATCGATGGGGCCCTGTACCGGGCCCCGCCTGTTGTTTGTAACAATTTATACCGGGTCTGAATCCCGGCTTCACAAATACAACCAGACTTACTGGAATAATCGGGAGTTAACTTAATGGAACTGAATCCCCTTGATGACCGTATTGTTATTGAACCCAATGTTGCTGAAGAAACCACTGCCGGTGGTATCGTGCTGCCTGACACGGCACAGGAAAAGCCCCAGAGTGGCACCGTGATCGCCGTTGGTCCTGGACGTCTGCTGGAAAGTGGCGAACGCTGCCCGGTTGCCGTTGAAGTAGGCGACGAAGTTCTGTACGGCAAATACGGCGGAACCGACATCGAAGTTTCCGGCAAGGAAGTCAAGATTCTGCGCGAGAGCGACATTCTCGCCAAAATCATGAAATAAAGAACGTTCTTTTATCGGAATACCGGACTGAGACTGAACGTGCCCACGGCACTTCAGTCTCTGCTCTGAGTTGAGAATCTAATTCAAACCAAAATCACGCAGGGGAGAACGGAGCAATCCGATCAAATGTTCGTTCCTGTTAAACAGAGGAGTCAATAAGCGTGGCAAAGCAACTTTTGTTTGAAGATCGCGCACGTACCAAGCTGCAAAAAGGCGTGCAAACCATCAGCGACGCTGTAGCCATCACCATGGGCCCCACCGGGCGCAATGTGATCATCGATAAAAACTTTGGTAACCCCGTGGTCACCAAAGACGGTGTTACAGTCAGTAAAGAAGTGGAAGTCGAAGATCCCTTCGAAAACATGGGAGCCAAACTGGTCAATGAAGTCGCAACCAAGACCAGTGATATCGCTGGTGACGGTACGACCACTGCCACAGTTTTAGCTCGTTCCATCTACACCGAAGGTCTGCGTGGTCTTTCACTGGGTGCCAACCCGATGGTCGTTCGCCGTGGAATCGACAAAGCCGTTGAAGCAGCTGTCGAAGCCATCGAAGCCCTGGCCAAGCCGGTAACTGACAAAGCAGAAATTGCCCAGGTCGGTGCCATCTCCGCCAACAACGACAACGAAATCGGCAATCTCATCGCTGATGCAGTTGAAAAAGTCGGTCGCGATGGTGTAATCACCGTTGAAGAAGGTAAGGGTAACGAAACCACTCTCTCCTTCGCTGACGGGATGCAGTTCGACAAAGGTTACATTTCTCCCTACTTCGTGACTGACACTGAAGGCATGAAATGCATCCTGGAAGACTGCTACATTCTGATTCACGAATCCAAGATCTCCGCCCTGCGGGATCTGGTTCCACTGCTGGAAAAAGTGTCTCAGACCGGTAAACCCCTGCTGATCATCGCTGAAGATGTCGAAGGTGAGCCGCTGACCGCCCTGGTTGTGAACAAACTGCGTGGCGTTCTGAATATTGCTGCTGTGAAAGCTCCCGGCTTCGGTGACCGTCGTAAAGCCATGCTGGCTGACATCGCCGTTCTCACCGGTGGTACCGTGATCTCAGAAGACCTCGGCATCAAACTCGAATCTGTCGAACTGGCCCAGCTGGGACAGGCCAAACAGATCGAAATCACCAAAGACTCCTGCACTCTGATCGAAGGTGCCGGCGATACCGAAGCCCTGCAAGCGCGCGTCGCCCAGATCCGCGGACAGTTGCAGAAGACCGAAAGCGAATACGATCGCGAAAAATTCCAGGAACGCCTGGCAAAACTGACCGGCGGCGTCGCCATCATCTCTGTCGGTGCAGCCACCGAAGCAGAAATGAAACAGACCAAAGCCCGTATGGAAGATGCACTGCACGCAACTCGTGCTGCTGTCGAAGAAGGCATTCTTCCCGGCGGTGGCGTGGCTCTGCTGCGATCCATTGAAGCGGTCACCAAGGTCAAAGGCAAGAACGATGACGAGAAAATCGGTATCAACATTGTTGCCCGTGCCCTGGAAGGCCCGATTCGTCAGATCGCAGAAAACTGCGGTGTTGACGGTGCTGTGATCGCTGATGAAGTGAAAGCGCTGAGTGGCGCTCACGGATACAATGCCTACAGCGGCGAATATGTTGACATGTTCAAAGCCGGCATCATCGATCCTGCCAAGGTTGTCAAGAACGCTCTGAAAAACGCCGCCTCAATCGCAGGCCTGATGCTCACAACCCAGGTACTTATCACTCGCAGTGAAAGCACCGAAGGTGGTAAGCTGGCCAACGTTGAAGGCAGTGTAAGATAATTTCGGCTGCAGTCTGAAATCGAATTTCGAACTCAGACGAAATGATGTAATCTCAGACGGGCCGCCGAAATAAGGTGGCCCGTTTTTTTCAGTTCTGATTGAGCTGCTTGAAACCGAAATACCTCCGCAGCGGACCGGGGATATTTCGCTACTTTAAAATGATGAGTTTGTATTTATGGCAACGAAACGCGATTATTATGAAGTTCTCGGCGTATCGCGCGACGTGACCACGGTAGAGATCAAAAAAGCCTACAAGAAGATGGCGCTCGCCAATCACCCGGACCGTAACCCGGGTGACGAAGAAGCCATCAAACGGTTCAAGGAAGCTGCTGAAGCCTTCGAAGTTCTGGGCGACGATCAAAAACGGGCCCACTACGACCGCTACGGACATGCCGCCGATTTCGGCGCGGGGGGCGGACATCAGTTCCATGATGTGTCTGATATTTTCAGCGCATTCGGCGACCTGTTTGAAGGGTTCGGCTTCCGCGGCGGTTCCACACGCGGGGGAAATCGTCCGCGTCAGGGTGAGAGCCTGCGAACCAAAATCGAGATTGATCTGCTGGAAGCAGCTTCAGGCTGTGAACGCGAAATCCAGATCATGCGTCAGGAGCCCTGCGAAACCTGTCACGGTTCAGGAGCCAAACCGGGAACCGATCCTCAGGAATGTGATTACTGTGGCGGAGCCGGTCAGGTTGTGCAGTCCCAGGGCTTTTTCCGCGTTCAGACAACTTGTCCCCGCTGTCGTGGCGCCGGACAGGTGATTGTCGAAAAATGTTCGGACTGTCGCGGTGACGGACGCATCGCTAAGGAAATCACACTGGATATCAAAGTCCCTCCCGGAATTGATAACGGCATGCAACTCTGCCTGAGAGGCGAGGGCAACCCGGGCCAGAATGGTGGCCCGCGCGGTGATCTGTATGTCGTCGTCAGCGTCGATGAACACCCCTTGTTCCGTCGCCAGGAACAGGAACTGAGTTGTCATGTCCCGATTACCTATACTCAGGCGGTTCTGGGGGCCGAGATTGAAATCCCCACACTGGAAGGACGGCACGAACTGAAGATCAAAGCTGGAACACAGCCGGGTGAAGTCTACCGCCTGAAAGGGCTGGGCATGCCGAATCCGCATGGCGGACGACGCGGAGATCTGCATGTGATCGTGCAGATTGATGTGCCTCGTAAAATTTCAGAGCGGGAAGAAGAACTGCTCCGGGAACTGGCTGAAATCGAACACTCGGAAGTTTCCAAGCATCGCAGCCCGAGTCGGGTTTCGTTTTTCGATAAACTCAAGGAATATTTCACGCACGCTGAATGATCAGAGTTGGTCAATCACAGTCGAGATCGTTTTCAACGATTCATCTTCTTAATTTTAATAGATAGAGTTAGTTACAGGTCAGAAGCATGACAGATCAGGAACAACCAGAAGACATTCAGAATCAGACACAGGAATCTGCTGCTGCCGAAACGGAAGCAGCAGAGAACTCAGCCTCAGTCGAAGCACAGCTCGAAACCGCTCTGGCTGAACGCGATGAAAACCAGAACCGTTTTCTGCGTTCCCAGGCTGAGCTGGATAACACACGCAAACGTCATCAGCGGGAACTGGCTGAACTGCGTCAGTACGCAGCAGCACCTTTTGTGCAGGACATGCTCCCCGCACTGGATAACCTGAAACGGGCCGTGGAAGCTGCTGAAAACGCAGACAACGTCAACGACCTGAAGCTCGGTGTCGAAATGGTAGCCAAGCAGATCCTGGATGTCTTCGCGAAAAATAATGTCAAAGCCATTGAAGCGGTCGGACAGCCCTTTGATCCGAACCTGCACGAAGCTTTACAGCAGATGCCTTCTGACGAATATCCATCGATGACTGTCATCCAGGAACTGGAGCAGGGCTTTATCCTGAACGACCGGGTGGTGCGTCCGAGTAAAGTGATTGTCTCCTCGGGACCAGCTGAAAACTGATCAGTATTCTATATTCACTGTTTTTTGAGAGAATCGAAAGATGCCAACGTACGATTACGAATGCTCCCAGTGTCATCACCAGTGGGAAGTGTTTCAGTCCATCACTGCCAAGCCACTTCGTAAATGCCCGGAGTGTGGCAAGCTGAAAGCCAAACGCATCATTGGTGCTGGCGGCGGTATCATTTTCAAGGGAAGCGGTTTTTACGAAACGGATTACCGCAGCAGTTCTTACAAAAAGGCTGCTGCAGCTGACTCTAAAGCACAGTCCGCCAGTTCCGAATCCAAAAGTTCCAGCAGCGACTCCGGATCCTCTTCCAAGAGCGGTTCCAAGGATTCCTGATTACCTTTGAAATTTGACCGGGAATGATCTATAAGAGAATCAGACGCCGATTCAGCTACTCTTTTCGTCTGAGGCTCCCATGATCCAACCTCAAACCTGCCCCATTTGCCGCAAGGTCGTCACTACAAAAGCTGGTGACGACCAGTCTGCTTTTCCATTCTGCAGCAAGAAGTGCCGGGATGTCGATTTCTTCCGCTGGTCTGATGGACGCTATGCCATTGTGGAAGATCTGGATCCACGGCTGATCGAATTGCAGCGCCTGGAGCAAGAGGGTGAACAAGATTTCTAACGCGTCTTCAGCGAACCCTTCTGATTCCGCCGCGACAGATCAGAGTGAGAATCAGGCGAGCGAAGGCTTGTCTCCCGTAGTCAAAGGCACACTGTTCGGGTTGCTTTCTGCGCTGGCCTACACAGCCGCCAACATCTCACTACGGGAAGCCGCGGTCGACAATAACGCCGACTGGGCCATCTGGATCTCCGCGTTGAAATCCATTCCCGCAACCATTGTGGGCTGGACGCTGGTTGCCTATCGCGGTTCCAGAGGATTACCGGCTCTGCCTCCCAGCCGTCTGGTCATTCCACTGATCCTGACCGGGCTGCTCATGCAGTTCGGCGGGAACGTCATGTTCCAATGGTCGCTGAGCCTCGGTGGACTTGCCTTCACGGTTCCGCTCTGTTTTGCGACCCTGCTCGCCACCGGGGCCATCCTGGGACGCCTGTTCCTGGAAGAGGCGATTACCCCGCGCATGTTTGCTTCCATGGTCATCCTGACGGCTGCCATTGTCGTACTCAGCCTGGGGGCGCATCAGGCGGAAGAATCTGTATTCGAACACATGGAGCACCATACCCGCTCCATGGTGACGGTTGCTCTGACCATCTTTGTTGCCTGTGTGGCTGGCTGCGCTTATGGAGCCGGTGGGGTCATGATTCGTGGAACCGTGCGCGGAGAGATGTCGATCTCCGCGTCACTGGTACTCATCAGTACGACCGGTATGGTCTGCCTGACAGGCGTGGCCTTCTATCGGCTTGGCATCGAGATCCTGTGGGTCACGACTCCCTGGCAATACCTGGTGATGCTGGTGGGTGGCATCATGAATGCCATCGCCTTCTTTGCCATTGGTGCGTCCATGAAGCACCTCACGGTCACACGCGTCAACCTGCTTAATGCCTCGCAGACCGCGATGGCTGCGTTTGCCGGCGTCTTCTTTTTTGATGAAAAACTGACGGTCTGGCTCTTGAGCGGAACGGCGCTGACGATCGGCGGTCTGTTCCTGATGGAGAAGAAACGCCCCGCGATCCCCAACAGTTCACTTTCCAAGACGTCACCAGATGACTCGACGCAACAGGAGGTCAGCTCGCATGAACAACCTTGAATCATCACCAGAATGGCCTCTCAAAGCAGATAGCATCCCGACGCCTCCGGAACTGCCTTATCCTGATGTCGACTGTGACTGGGAAGCGCTGCACTCCTATCCGGTCATCGATCCAACCGCCTGGGTGACTCCCGATGCCATCGTCACGGGACGCGTGCGGCTCAAAGCCCGCAGCACAATCTGGCATCAGTGTGTCTTACGGGGCGACCTGGAATATATCGAAGTTGGCGCAGAGACGAACGTGCAGGACGGCTCGGTGCTGCACACCGATTATGGACATCCCTGTATCCTCGGAGATCGGGTGACGCTCGGACACGCGGCGATCGTGCATGGCTCTGTGGTGGAAGACGATGCCATGATCGCGATTGGCGCCACGGTCCTCAGCCGCTGTGTCATTGGAAAAGGCGCGTTGATCGCTGCAGGGGCGCTGGTACGGGAAGGCATCCATGTCCCCCCCGGGACACTCTGGGCCGGCTGTCCTGCCCGCCAGATCAAAGTCCTCACGCCGCAACAACAGGAACGCCTGCAGGCTACCTGGCAGCATTATGTAAATCTCGGTGCGGCCAGCCTGGAGCGGTTCGGTCGCGAGCATATTGACCGGCTCACTCAGTAAACAACGCGTTATCTGTTCACGAGTTCAAGGCTCTGCAAAAAACTACCAGCAGATCGCATTTTTGCCTCGTAAACAGAGTAGCCGCTATGGTATCCTAAAGCATCAATTTTGTAATGAAACTAATTAACTCAGGATCCTCTTATGAATACTGAAAAGACTTCAACTCCCGCGTCGACGACGCGTCGTGATTTCATCAAATCCAGTTCTGCAGCTGTCGCTGCATCGACTCTGACAGGCAGTGTCTTTGCTGGAACATCTCCCTCAGCCGCACTGCAATCCAGTGTGTTTGCCGCCGGCAGCGATGAAATCCGCGTTGGTCTGGTGGGCTGTGGTGGTCGTGGAACCGGGGCAGCCGCCCAGGCACTCGCCGCTGACAAAAACGCCAGACTGGTCGCGATGGGTGACACGTTCTACGATCATCTGGATAAGAGTTATAAGAACCTGAAAAAGAACCCCGTTGGCGAACAGGTGCAGGTCGACGCGGATCATAAATTCGTCGGCTTTGATTCCTATCAGAAAGTCATCGACTGTGTGGACGTGGTTCTGCTGACCACACCGCCTCACTTCCGCCCCATGCAGTTGCGGGCCGCGATTGAAGCCGGAAAACACGTCTTCGCTGAAAAGCCGGTCGCCGTCGATGCACCGGGTGTTCGTTCCGTCATGGAAACCTGTAAGCTGGCCAAAGAGAAAAACCTGTCGATCGTATCGGGTCTCTGCTGGCGCTATCACCAGGGTATGCGGGAAACCTTCAAGCAGATTCATGAAGGGGCCGTCGGCGATGTGATGGCAATCCAGTGCAGCTACAACACCCGCGGTCTGTGGATGTTCAAGCGGGAGCCGGAATGGAGCGATATGGAATGGCAGATGCGCAACTGGCTCTATTTCACCTGGTTGTCTGGTGACTTCAACACCGAACAGCATGTCCACAGCCTGGATAAAATGGCCTGGACAATGAACGACCAGACGCCAATCTCCTGCAGTGGTACTGGTGGCCGCCAGACACGTACCGGCAAAGAGTACGGTCACATTTACGACCACTTCGCGATCGTCTACGAATATTCCAACGGAGTCAAAGGCTTCAGCCGCTGCCGTCAGCAGGATGGTTGTGCTGTCGATGTATCAGACCACGTATTCGGCACCAAGGGTCGCGTCGATGTCTTCAAGCATCGTATCTACGATCCCAAAGGGGAAAAGACCTGGCAGTTCCGCGACAAAAGCAAAAACATGTACCAGGTCGAGCACGATGAATTCTTCGAAAGCATCCGCTCCGGCAATCCGATCAACAATGGTGACTACATGACCAAGAGCACCATGCTGGCGATCATGGGTCGTATGGCTGCTTATACCGGTAAGAGCATTACCTGGGACGAAGCTATGAATTCGCAGGAAGACCTGACTCCCGCAAGTTACGAGTGGGGCCCGATGCCGGTTCCGCCCGTCGCCATGCCGGGCATCACCGCTTTTAAATAATCCGATTCAGCTGAAGGACACTGATCACTTCAGCACGAATCGCAGAGACCAACGCCCGCAGGCTGACTGCGGGCGTTTTTTTGTTTCAATCAGCTGACTTTGGAGTCATCTTTCGAACTTAATGAAATTCTGGTGAAAGACGAGTTTTTCGAAACATTTTCTCGTCTTCCGTGTTTGATCTTTGTAGCTTGAGTTCCAGCAGTTACGTTAAGACTGGCAAGATCGGGCAGAGCTTCGTCTGCCCCCTTTCGACAGTCTTTTCCGTAACCTTGTTGATAGAATCAACTTAACATTTCTAATTTCCAGTTCGGAGACTCTCAGATGCGTTTGACTCGTCTACTTTCAGTTGGCACGACCCTGCTCGCTATCAGTGCCACAAGCATGCTTTCAGCTCAACCTCCTGAAGGAGGAGACCGTCCCGAGCGTGGTAATCGCCCCGAAGGTCGTGAACGGGGTCCCCGTGATGGGGAACGTGGGCCACGTGATGGTGAACGTGGTCCGCGTGATCGTGGTCCGGGCGGACGTGGCAATTTCATGATGATGCTCCCCATTTTCGTCGTCCTGGACGTCAACAAAGACGGTGAAATCTCCAAAGAAGAGATGGAAAACGCCACTGCCTCGCTGAAGAAACTGGACAAAGATAAAGACGGGAAACTGTCACAGGAAGAACTGCGTCCCGACTTCGGTAACTTTGGTCGTCGTGATGGCGATCGTCGTGGTCCTGGTGGCGGATTCGGTGGTGGCTTCGGACGTCGCGATGGCGATGGTGGCGGGGACTTCGTGGAACGCATGATGGCCAACGACAAAAACAAAGACGGGAAAATTACCAAGGACGAGCTTCCCGAACGTATGCAGAGAATGTTCGATAACATCGACACCAACAAGGACAAGGCGCTGGATAAAGCAGAACTGACTAAAACTGCAGAACAGTTCAACGCTCGCTTCCGTTCGCGTGGTGGAGACCGTGGTGACCGTGGTGGTGATCGGGGACGTCGCAACTCAGACGGCGATCGCCCGAAACGCCCCGAATCGGACAACTCTGATAACTAAAGACCCATTATTTCCGTCTGGTTCACCAGCGCATCCTGTTTTTCAAAGGACGATTTTATGCAGTCCCGCGTTGCTGTCTTCGCTTTGTTGATGCTGATTTCCTCAAGCGTTCAGGCAGACTGGATGCGTTTTCGGGGACCAAACGGATCGGGTGTTTCTGACGAAACACAAGCTACGCCTGCCGAGTGGAGTAGTCAGAAAAACCTGAAATGGAAAGTGGCTCTACCAGGTCCCGGTTCATCCAGCCCGATCATTGTGGGTGACAAAGTGTTTGTCACCTGCTGGTCGGGCTACGGGATGAGCCGGAATGAGCCGCCCGGAGACCAGAAAGATCTCAGACGACATCTGATCTGCCTGGATCGCAAGACCGGGAAAGTACTCTGGGATCGCAGCGTGAAACCGGTACTGCCCGAAGATGTCTATACCGGAATGTTCGCCGAACACGGCTTCGCCTCACATACTCCCACTTCGGATGGGAAACACGTCTACGCCTATTTCGGCAAGTCGGGAGCCGTCGCGTACGACATGGAAGGCAAGCAACTCTGGCAGACCATCATCGGAGATGAACTTGATCCCCGTCGCTGGGGCTCGTCTTCCAGTCCGATTCTCTACAAAGACCTGCTGATCGTCACTGCTTCTGCAGAGAGTGAAGCCATGGTGGCCCTCAATAATGAAACCGGTAAGGAAGTCTGGCGTCAGGAATCAACGGGTTTCAACGCCACCTGGGGGACTCCCATCGTTGTCCCCGTCAACCAGGAGCGGACCGACCTGGTGATCGGCGTCCCTTATGAAATCTGGGGACTGAATCCTGAAAATGGAAAACTCCGCTGGTACTGTGAAGCCATGGACACAGACACTTACTGTTCCAGTGTGATCGCCGGCAAGGACGGCGTGGTGTATGGCATCGAAGGACGCGGTGGTGGATCGATCGCCGTCAAGGTAGACGGCAGTGGCGATGTGACCAAGTCAAACGTGCTCTGGTCGGGCCGGGATGCGAATCGTATCGAAACACCGATCCTTTATGATGGACGCATCTATTTCTTCTCGCGTGGCATCGTGAACTGCATCGATGCCAAAACGGGCGAACGGATCTTCCGAGGCCGACTGGAATCCGATAGCGGATTAACGGCCAGTGAAGAACCCGCCAGAGGCGGTGGTTTTGGCGGACGACGGGGAGGCGGCGGTTTCCGCGGCAGTGATTATTCCTCGCCAGTGGCTGCAGATGGTAAAATCTATTTCGTCTCCCGCTCCGGTGAAACGTACGTGATTAAAGCCAGCGACAAACTGGAACAGCTGGCCGTCAATCGTCTGACAACCGACGAAGAAGATTTCAGCGCCTCACCTGCCATCGATGGGGGCGACCTGTTTATCCGCTCGGACAAGCACCTGTATTGTGTCGGCAAATAAGCTGTGGTGACAGGCGCTGGTCAACAGCGCCTATTCGCCTTGAATCGTGACGACCAGTCGTCGGCTGCCGCCGTGGTTACGATGCTCGCAGAGATAAATCCCCTGCCAGGTACCCAGGCAGAGACGCCCGCCGCTGATGGGGATCGTCAACGAATTTCCAATCATGGATGCTTTCACATGCGCCGGCATGTCATCGGGGCCTTCGCAGGTATGAATATAGGGAAACGATTCCGGGGCGATCTTGTTGAACGACATTTCCAGATCGACGGGGACATCCGGATCCGCATTCTCATTAATCGAGAGTGAGGCGGAGGTATGCATGATGAAGACATGCATCAACCCGGTTTCAATCTGGGACAGTTCAGGAACTTCGCTGAGCACTTCCCGTGTGACGATATGAAAACCGCGCGGCAGCGCGGGCAGTCGGATCTGTTTCTGTATCCAGGCCATGAGATAAGGCTCCTTCCTGTTAGACGTGGTCGGGCCGCTCCGGTGTCGCTTCGCACTGCGCCCGCCAGCGTAACCAGTGATCAGCCAGCGTTATGGCCAGCATGGCTTCCGCGATGGGGACGAACCGGGGCAGCAGGCAGGGATCGTGACGGCCCTTGGTACGGATCGTCGTTGCTTCTCCTGAGCGGGTCACGGTGGGCTGTTCAATCAGCAGGCTGCTGGTTGGCTTCACTGCGGCACGGAACACCAGCGGCTGTCCGGTGGAAATGCCACCCAGGCTACCACCATGTCGATTGGAATCGGTGCTGATGACCGGCGTACCCTCGTGTTGTTCCGCGACAAAGTGATCGTTATTCTCGCTTCCCCGCATGGTGGCACAGCCAAAACCGGAACCATATTCGACTCCCAGCACGGCCGGGATGCTGAATAATGCTTTTGCGATGTCTGCCTTGAGTTTGTCGAATACCGGCTCACCCAGTCCCGGAGGAACATTCAGAGCCACGACTTCCGCGACACCGCCAATTGAATCCCCGTCTTTGCGGATCTGATCAATGAACGAGATCATCTCCTGTGCCAGACCGTGGTCCGGACAGCGCACGGGATTCGGTGTCCCATCGGCAAACTGTTCGACCTGTTCTGTGGTGATCGTGGTGGGATCGGCGATCTCGGCTTTGAGATGCCCTACCTGGGTGACATAGCCGACGATCTGTCCGCCGAAGGCCGTCTGCAGGATTTTCTTGGCGACCACCCCCGCGGCTACGCGCACATTGGTCTCACGTGCACTGGAACGCCCGCCACCACGATAATCGCGGAAACCGTACTTGGCGTCATAAGTGTAGTCGGCGTGTCCGGGGCGATACTTGTCTTTGATATCGCTGTAGTCTTTGCTCCGCTGATCCTCGTTCCGGATCAGGATGGCAAGACTCGTGCCGGTGGTCACACCTTCGAAGACGCCCGCCAGAATTTCCGGATGATCGGCTTCTTTCCGCTGAGTGACGATCTTGCTCTGCCCGGGTTTCCGCCGGTTGAGGTCGACGAGCAGATCTTCCACGCTTATCGGGATTCCCGGGGGAACACCATCAATAATAACTACGTTGCCCGGACCGTGGCTTTCGCCAGCTGTTGTGATCCGAAAGGCTTGTCCAAATGAATTTCCTGCCATACTTTGAATTGTAGCGGGACGTCGGGGAAAATCATCCTCACCAGATGTATCTGGTAGTCGAATTCACCGAGAAGGTAGGAATTGTTCGGAATATTCCCGCTGAAAACCTGCAGAATTGCGACTTCAGCCGCTAAAATGTCGCGGGAGTCGGCCCGGCGCGCCGGTCTCCTGTGTAAATGTATCTAAAAGCCGCTCTGTCGCAGAGATAGACTGGAAAGAGTAACCCGTGTCGAGCCCGCAACCGAATCCCTACGCTAATGCCCAGGCCGCTGGCTGCATGCTGTTCAGCCTGATGATCTTTCTGGGATGCATCCTGCCCCTGATGTTCGTGAATCTGGCAGAAACCGCACTGAGAAACCTGCATTTGAGCCCCATGGCTGCGGTTCTGGTCCTGTTCGGCATGATCTTCGGTTCGCTGATCAACTTCCCCATCGCCCGCTTCCCGCTGGATAAAGAGGTGAATGTTCCCTACTTTGGCCCCCTGGGAGGTGTGCAGATCATGCCTCAGATGCAGAAACTGCGTCAGGAAGCGATCGTGGCCGTCAATCTGGGAGGCTGTGTCATTCCTGTCCTGCTGGCGATCTGGCTCTCGCGATACATCTTTGCAGGAGGTCAGACACCCACCCTGGCCATGATTTTCGGCATGGCATTGAATATTCTGATCTGCAACCGCACCTCGCGGCTGGTACCCGGTATGGGAATTGTGATTCCGTTTTTCATCCCTCCGCTGGTGGCTGTCTGCTCCACAATTCTGGGCTTTGGAATCCTCGCCCCGATGGCGGGTGAAGTCGGTCGCGACTTCGAAGCACTGCGTGCCCCGGTTGCTTTCGTGATTGGAATCTCCGGCCCCCTGATCGGTGCTGACCTGATGCACTGGAATGACTTCAAAAAACTGGAAGCCCCCTCCATCAGCATTGGTGGCGCGGGAACCTGGGACGGGATTGTCCTCTCCGGTCTGATCGCGGCCCTGGTTATTTAGTCTGCTGCTGTTCGACAAGAGATTTCAGAAAGGGGATCACATCCTTCTGATAGGTATAGCCCCCTTTGCCATAGTAACCATGATCATTGTCAAAGCGTTTAGCGACTTTCCCCTGGCGATCATAAACATAGGTCGCGGGCATCGAAGCCAGCTCGATGGAAGGGAAGAATTCCTCAGCGGCAACATTACTCAGGATATTGGGAAAGTGCGCCCGCTGTTTTGTCAGGAACTGCTTCACCTGAGGGCGGAATGATTCCGGCGAGTGCCGTTTCCCGCCGAAGTAATCACAATTGAACGAGATGCAGACCACCGATTCAGGAAACCGCTGCTGCAGAGCGACGAAATCCGGGAACTCCTGTATGCAGGGGGGACAGGAGGTCGACCAGAGATCGACGACAACAATCTGGCCGGCGTGTTCTCGAATCAGTTCTTCAACACGCCGCCAGTCCCCGATTTCCAGCGGAACGGGAGTAACCGACTCATTGGACGCCTGGGAAGGGGAAGCAGCCTCAGTGAGATCCGTCGATTCCGACGACTCGCAGGCAGAGCTCAATATCAGAAGTGTCGAACAGAAAACGGTGGTCCAGAACGACTTTTCCTCAAAAAAGATTACGGGGGTTTGCCGTAAATTCACCATGATTGACTTGGTACTCTGCTGCGGAAACTTTTACACTGAGACGCCGATAGCATGCATTATACCCCCCGATGCAGGTGACGACCATCGGTAACTCATTCCCCCGAGACAGAATAGAAAGTCAATCCCTTGGACTGGTGGCAGAATTTATTACTGGCTGGCGTCGGTGTGATTGCAGGTATGCTGAATGTTCTGGCCGGCGGTGGCTCTCTGATCGTGATGCCAACGATGATCTTTCTGGGAATTCCAGGGGCCGTCACAAATGGAACGGCCCGCGTGGCAATCCTGGGACAGAACCTCACAGCGATCGCCGGTTTCAGACAGAAGGGATTTTCCGACTTCAAACTCAGCTTTTCCCTGGCGCTGTGTGCGTTACCCGGTACTTTTCTGGGAGCGTTTCTGGGAACCAAAATCACAGGTGTCTGGTTCAACCGTATCCTGGCAACCGTGATGCTGGGCGTGCTGGTCTCGATGATTCTGGGGCAACGCAAAAAGAAAAAGCCCCCACAGAATGTCACTGAGGAACCGACCGCCGGTTCACAGGAAGCGAGTACGGTAGCAACCGAGCCTGCAGAATCCACAGGCCATTCGGTGGCAGGACACCTGTTGATGGTACTGGCTGGCTTTTATGGCGGTTTCATTCAGGCAGGGATCGGGTTTATCCTGATTGCGATCATGAACAACCTGATGAAGATCGATCTGGTCCGCACGAACATGCATAAGGTCTTCATCGTCGCAATTTACACCATTGCCGCCATCGGCATTTTTGCCTGGCAGGGTAAAATATACTGGGCAACCGGATTGTACCTGACAGTAGGGATGTCCGTTGGGGGCTGGATCGGCTCACACCTGGCGGTGAGTAAAGGAGAGTCATTCATACGCACGGTGCTGTATGTGGCTATAGTTTGTATGTCGATCCGGTTATTATTGATGTAGAATCTACCTTCGCGGGATGACTATTTTTGAACGGATTTTTCAGATAGCAGGCAGGAAATGCAATTTACCCAGGCAGGCAGACGCGTTCTCTTATTCTTTTTCCCGTTGATGATCGGGACTGTGTACTTCTTCTGTCTGGTAAACCACACTTGTGCCGCCGAGCCTGAATTCAATGCCTCCCGTTCATTCGGCTACCTCACGAAAATCTGCCGCCTGAAGTCGCGGGTCAGCGGTTCGACCGGCATGGCGGAACAGCAGAAACTGATCGCCGAACATTTTCGCGAGCTGAAGGCCCAGGTTAAGTTTCAGTCCTTCGATGCGCCGCATCCCATCCGGGGCACTCCCGTGCGGATGAACAACATGATCGTCAGCTGGAATCCGGATGCCAAACAACGCATCCTGCTGGCCTGTCATTACGACACACGTCCGTTTCCCGATCGCGACCGCTACAACCCGCAGGGTCTGTTCATCGGTGCGAACGATGGTGCAAGCGGCGTCGCCTTTCTGATGGAACTCGGCAACCTGATGTCCGAGCTCAAAATCAGCCATGGCTACGGAGTCGATTTCGTTTTCTTTGACGGCGAAGAGCTGGTCTACCGACAGAACGATCCCTATTTTCTGGGTTCCAAGTATTTCGCAAACCAATATAAATCGGAACCGCGCGACTACGAATACGTATACGGCGTGCTGTTCGACATGATTGCCGATAAAAATCTCGCGATCTACATGGAAAAGAACAGTATCAAGTATGCTCCACAGCTGACGCGCAGCATCTGGCTGGCAGCACAAAAAGTGGGGGTCAGGCAGTTCATCCCCCAGGCAAAATTTGAGATCCGCGACGATCATTTACCCTTGAATGAAATCGCGGGGATTCCGACCTGCGACATCATCGACTTCGATTACCCGGCCTGGCATACCACACGGGATGTTCCCCGTGCCTGCTCGGGTGCGAGCCTGGAAAAAGTAGGCAAAGTCATGATTTACTGGCTACAAAATATTCCCGAAGTTAAAAACTAAACTTGAACCAGGGCGCGTGGCGAAAGCCACCTCCTGATCACAGCGTCTGGATATCAGAGGAATGCTGGATTCACTCCTGTTACATCGCGTGCAGTTTGCTTTTACCGCCTCGTTTCATTATCTGTTCCCCCAACTGACAATGGGCCTGGCACTGCTGATTTTTATTCTCAAGACACTGGGACTGCGCGGCCATGCCTGGGCCGATGTCGCAGCTCGCTTCTGGCTGAAAATATTCGGACTGACCTTTGTCATGGGGGTGGTCACCGGGATTCCACTTGAATTCCAGTTCGGGACGAACTGGTCTCAACTGGTGAAGTCCACCGGATCGATTCTGGGCCAGACCCTGGCGATGGAGGGAATCTTCGCCTTCTTCCTGGAATCGGCGTTTCTGTACCTGTTGATCTTTGGGGAGAAGAAACTCAGTAAGAAACTGCACTGGGGTGTCTCGTTTCTCTTACTGCTAGGCACATGGCTGAGTGGCTACTTCATTATCTGTACCAACGCGTTTCTGCAGCATCCGGTAGGTTATCGCATCGATGAGAACGGCATCTACCACCTCACCAGCATCTGGGCACTGCTCAGCAATCCCTGGGCTCTCAAACAGTATCTGCACACGATGACCGGCTCCGTGATCACGGGCAGCTTCACCATGTCTTCGATCGCCGCCTACCATCTGCTGAAACGAGAGCATGTGGATATTTCGAGGAAGTATTTGAAGGTCTCCGTAATCGTCGGATTTACAGCCAGTCTGATCGCCGTCATGCCGACCGGAGACTGGGAGGCGAAACAGGTGTTGAAGCATCAGCCCGTCAAGTTCGCAGCCATGGAAGGCCACTTTCATACCGAAGATGGTGCCGGCATGGTTTTGATCGGCCAACCCAACCTGGATGAACTTAAGATCGATAACCCGATCATTATCCCCAACGTGCTTTCCTTTTTGACCTATGCCAGTTGGAATGCAGAAGTGAAGGGATTGACCGCCTACGATCGCGATCTCTGGCCGGACAATATTGAACTGCTTTACTTCTCGTATCACATCATGGCCGGTTTAGGTACGATCTTCATCGCGCTGATGGGGCTGAGTAGCCTGATGCTGTTTAAAGGAAAATTGCACACCACGCGCTGGTTGCTCTGGCTGCTGATGCTTTCGCTGCCCTTTCCGTTCATCGCCAATACGGCAGGCTGGTTTACCGCTGAGATCGGTCGGCAGCCCTGGTTGATTTATGGATTGATGAAAACCGCAGACGGCGCCTCCCGGAATATTTCGGAAGGGAACGTGATGTTTACCCTGCTGGGCTTTCTGGGACTTTACCTGCTGTTGTCCGTATTGTATTTCTTCCTGGCCACCCGCCTGATTGCCCACGGACCGGACAGACTGCCACAAGTTGACGCTGAAATCGCTACTGGAGAGGGTACATAAGCGAGATGGAAACACTCTGGTTAATATTACTGGTCTTTATGATTGCGACCTATGTCGTGCTGGATGGCTTCGATCTGGGAATCGGCGTTCTGCATCTGATCCTGGCCAAAAATCGTTCGGAACAGAAACAGATTATGCAGTCCATCGCCCCGCTCTGGGATGGAAACGAAGTCTGGCTGATCGCCGCGGGTGGCACCATGATGATGGCCTTTCCGGGCTTCATGAGTGCGATGTTCAGCGGCTTCTATCTTCCCCTGACGATGGTCGTCTGGCTGTTGATCTTCCGGGCCATCAGTATTGAGCTGCCACACTTTCTCGAAGATTCCCTGTGGGTCCATTTCTGGAATATGATGCTGTTTGTCTCCAGCGGACTGCTGGTCATCATTCTGGGAGCGGCAATGGCGAATGTTTTTCGCGGCGTCCCCCTCAATGCAGAAGGTGACTTCTTCGAACCGTTGTGGACCAATTTCCGAATCGGCAAGCAGACAGGCATTCTGGACTGGTTCACGATTCTGGGAGGCATCACCTCTGCAGTGATTCTGCTGCATCATGGTGCACTCTGGTTGATTGCCAAAACAGACGGCGCTATTCAACAACGGGCGCAAACCAGTGCCAACTGGCTATGGGGAGGCTCCGTGCTGCTCACGCTGATCATGCTCACCGCCTGTTACCTGGTCCAGCCACACGCCCAGGCCAGCTTCTCTGATCATCCGTGGATCTGGACTCTGCCCGCTCTGGCATTCGTGGCACTGGGAGGCACGCTGTTACTCCGCAGACTGGATCGCCCGATGTTCGCGTTCCTGTGTTCGGTCAGCTTTATTTATCTGTTCATCTTTGGTGGCACAGCTGCACTCTACCCGAACCTGCTACCCGGTTTGAATCCGGAGCATCATCTGACGATTTATAACACGTCGCCGTCTCCCGAAAAGCTGGCCGTCACCCTCTGGTGGTGGATTCCCGGAATCATATTGGTCGGCGTTTATTTCACGATCCTCTTTCGTTCACTACCGAAAGTCATTTCCGCTGCAGCAACCGACGACCATTAAACTCACTCGGAAGGATCGCTGTCCGCATCAGCTACGATTCCCAGAAGCGCAGGGAAATGTTGCTGAAAAACAACATATCCCTGCATCCCAGTCAGCCCGTTTGCAATCCGGACAAAATGTCTGCTTCGCCGTTTTCTCCATGTTTCCTCCCTCAGCCGGTCTACACAATAAATTTTCGCTGGACGCGTTTCATCTGAAACCGAATTTGTTAGACTTGAAACTGAGCAGACGGGAAGATTGGAATGGCGACATTTCAACAGATCAAGGGGGTTCCCCCATCAACACTCAAGGATGTACCCATTGTGGCAGATACAATTCCCGGCATTATTGTCGGCACACTCCTGGTTTTATTCGGAGCAGGATTGATTCAGTTACATCGCACTTCCTGGTTTCATCGTCAGCATGACGATGAACTGAGCGATGATGACTACCAGTTCTTCTCCAAACAATATCGCAGGCGGATGCAAACCTCGGGACTGCTGATCCTGATTGGTTTCCTGATCGTCATCGGCGACGCTCCGTACATGCCCTGGAAGACCTACCCGGGGCTGTTCGCGGTCTACTGGGGCGGTATCCTGCTGATCGCATTCTGGGTAATTCTGAGCGCGATTGCTGACATGAGTGCGTCGCGCGTACGCTCGACGACGTTGATCTCGCGGATTCAGGACCAGCAGCGGATCCTGGAAAAGCAGCTGACAGAACTCAGACAGAAACAGCACCGCAAATCAGAGTCGTCTGAGAAAGAGAACAACGATCAGTCAGACGCGTGATCAGGAAGCGACACGGGCTTTCTTAATGAGGGCATCGGAAGGCAGCCGTTCATAGCCGAACATCTCGAACGCTTTCTGCCAGCGTTCGTAGATTTTCTTTTCCTGGGCAGCATCCATTTCGTATTTGTTTTTCTTGTAGGATTTCTGATCCTTCAAATACGGCTGCATGTTCTTTTCCAAGTCTTCAAACCCGGTCAGGTTCAGATGCTCGTAGACTTTTTTCAGTTCACTCACTGGATCGGCAGTGAGATCCTCAAAGCTGACTTCGTGTAATTGTCCTTCCGGAACAATCTGGCGATCCCGCTCGTAAACGTGCAGGTGATTGACGTAAATGTTCGACATATCTTCTTCGACTTTTTCCATGTCGAGCGGAGCAAAGCCATTATCGCCGAACATGGTCTTTCGCAGATGCAATGTCGAATTGTAAACCTTATACGGATTACGGTGAATATAGACGAACCGGGCATCGGGGAACATATCCAGCAGGAAGCGGATACGAAACGTGTGTGTCGGTGATTTCAACAACACACGCTTGTTACCACCAGAGCGATAGGTCAGTTTCTGCATGAAGTAGCGGAAGGTATCCCGCCAGACTTTGTCTTCTTTGGGAGTCAGCTGATCGAGTTCATAAAACCGGTCATAGACTTCAGGCTGATCACTAAAGGCGATCGCCAGGTAGGGGGACATCAGGTGCAGTAACAGGATCGATGTTTCATCTTCCTGTGGCAGGTCCCAGGTGACAGGCATATTGTCCATCGGCCGCTGTTTGGGAATCAGGTGCTTGACGACATGTTTCAGCACGCGTTCGGTCAGCAGAAAGTGTGAGGGAAACAGCATGGCTCCCATATTGGGATAGATAAACTGCTGATCCATCGACATCAGGTTATGCAGCAGCGTGGTGCCACTCCGCCAGTGACCGATGATGAAGACCGGTGATTCGAGTTTTGTCTGCTTGACTTTGCGACTGTAGATCAGACTTTCGAGTCCGCTCAAACAGGAATTGGAAAGACTCAGAACGCCTGAAGAAATCAAACGGTAAATACCGGACCAGCGAATAGTAGGACGTAACCGCATCAGTTTGACGAAGTTGACAAAATCGATGCCGGACCAGACGCAAAACGGGCCCTGGGTCGATCCATTTTTATTTACCGATTGTTTGGTCATCTGCAGAGAGTGTCCTACACTTAATCAACGCAATTCAACGCCTGCCTGTCGTGGTGTTGCCCGCCTTCAGTAAGCTGATGCATTCAACCTGGCTGAAGCGTTAAGAATATAATCGATTTTTCTGTATTTGTCTTGGGGAAGGCATGTGGATTAGTGGAGGTCGCCTGACTTTTTCTACCACTCTATCCAATATTGATCCAGTCGGGTATGGGGACCTGTCATGGATTATTTCGGCATCCGTTAAGCCAGACTTGGAAGAACTCTATTCTGTAAGTGGGGATTGGCCAAATACAGACATCAAGACTCGTCACAAAGTACGCGTCCATTCACATCTTAAACTAACTGTTTCGCCTCAGTTACACAATTGAACTTACGTAAAATAGTTGCGAAACAGGTGTTTCCCAAGTCGGATGACCTGATTGGGTAAACTGTTCTCAGTTGCGGGAATCCGTAGACTTAGTGGACACCAGCCTACTTTAAGAGCTGATTAATGCGGGGAAAATCCTCCTTAAGCGAGGAGTAGAGCCCCTGAAAAACGGGATAGGCTTTGTTGTAGATGCTTTTCGCCTTTGAGTTTACGCTCGTACTCTGCACCACCCGAATGGTGGATGAACAGGCTTCGACTACATCTTTATAGGCCCCGGTTCCCGCGGCTGCCAGCAGCGCCACCCCATAAGCTGGTCCTTCTTCCGCGTTGATGGTCACCACCTTCTGACCGTAGATATCCGCCTGCAGCTGTCTCCAGAAGGGGCTGCGGGCACCACCACCCGAGAGTCGAATTTCCCTGACCGGAATATTCAGTTCCTTGATAATTTCCAGCGAGTCCCGCATCGCGTAGGTGGCGCCTTCCATGACTGCCCGCCCCAGATGGGAGCGACCATGTCTTAAGCTCAGCCCAATCCAGGCAGCCCGCGCATCGGGATCGGCATGGGGGGTCCGCTCGCCGGTCAGGTAAGGCAGAAAGAACAGGCCTTCACTTCCGGGAGGTGCCTGCTCTGCCTGGGCGGAAATCAGTTCGTATGGATCGACCTTCTTCCGTTTTGCCTCCGCCACCTGCTGTTCGCACAACTGATTGCGATACCACTGCAGACTTCCCCCGGCTGAGAGAACTACGCCCATGACGTGCCACTTATCGCGAACCGCATGGCAGAACGTATGCACGCGTCCGTCAGGATCGATCTGCACTTCATCGCTGTGTGCAAAGACCACGCCGCTGGTTCCCATCGTCGCCGAGATCACACCTTTTTTGACGATGCCGTTCCCCACGGCTCCCGCAGCCTGGTCTCCTCCACCGCCGACGACTGCGACTCCCTTGGAGAGTCCCAGCAGGCCGGCTGCATCAGCGGTCAGATGACCGCTGACATCTTCGGACTCATAAACGTCAGGCAGCAGACTGTCATCCAGTTCGAGCTTACTCAACAAAGGACGACTCCAGTTCCGCTGTTTGACATCCAGCAGCAGAGTACCGGATGCGTCGCTGACTTCGGTCGCGAATTCGCCGGTCAGGCGGAAACGGATATAGTCTTTGGGCAGCAGTACCTGAACGGTCTTGTCGAAATGTTTCGGTTCATGATTCCGCAACCAGAGAATCTTGGGCGCAGTGAAACCGGTCAGGGCCGGATTGGCGACCAGCTTGATCAGCTTTTTACGACCGCCGGCCCGCTGTTCAATTTCCGCACACTCAGCTGCGGTGCGCTGATCATTCCACAGTAGAGCAGGGCGGATGACTTCATGTTCCTTATTCAGAAACACACTGCCGTGCATCTGCCCGCTCAACCCGATGCCTTTGACGTCTGCGGCTTTGATTTTGCCCGTCTTGAGGACCTTGCGTATGCTCTTGATTGTTGCCTGCCACCAGTCTTCCGGGTCCTGCTCTGACCAGCCGGGGTGCGGACTATAGAGCGGGTACTCTTCCGTCGCAGACGCCAGAATGGTTCCATCTTCCTGCATCGCCAGTGTTTTGGTACCACTGGTTCCCACATCCACACCCAGAAAAACAGCCATGCTTTGGTTCCTTCTCTCTCGGTCAGTTCATCTTATGCAGTGAAACGGAAAACTGCTGACAGGCTCAGCATACAGCTTTACTCAGGACAGACACAGCCGACGGGATGAATCTCTGCCAGCTCGCGAATCCAGATATTACGGAATTTGACCGGATTCTTGTGAAACTGCAACTCAATGGGCAGCTTGTCTTCATGGGCCGTATAGAAGGGGGGCTGGTGGTAGTAAGTTGCCCCCTGCAGTTCCGTGTGGTTCTGTACGATAACGCCATTCTGAATGACGGTCAGGTATGCAGGCTTGACCAGCTGGCCGTACTCATTGAAGCGGGGTGCGTTGAAAATGATGTCGTAAGACTGCCATTCACCCGGCTTGCGGCAGGCATTCACCAGCGGTGGATACTGCTTGTAGATGGCAGCAGCCTGACCGTCGAAGTAGGTTTTGTTGTCATACGAATCGAGAATCTGAACTTCATAATTTCCCATCAGAAACACACCACTGTTGCCACGCCCCTGGCCGTTGCCTTCGACTTTGGCCGGAGTCGCGAATTCAATGTGCAGCTGGCAGTCGCCAAATGACTGTTTGGTCTCGATGCTCTGTTTGTCAGCGACGACATACCCGTCTTTGATCTTCCACTTGTCGCCCCCCTTCCATTGATCCATATTCTTCCCATCGAAGAGGACGATCGCATCGGATGGAGGCTGATGCGGGGCCGTTTCTACGACCTTGGGTTCTTCCCAGATCAGACCATTTTTATATTCTTCGACCAGGTTGGCGTAGGTTTGATAGGCGGTTCCCAGAAACATTAAAACAACGAGTACACGAAAAACGCGTTTCAGTCCGGTCATACTTCACTCCTGTAATCTATCTTGAATTGAGTTAAAATCGGTAATTGGAATCTGAGCCCGATGAGGCCCGGAAAGCAGTTTTCACAGAAAACGCGATCAGTAATCGAGGCTGGCGCCCCCTTCGGCTTCGATGGCCTGTCCGGTAATAAAACTGGAATCCTCGGTTGCCAGGAATAAAGCCAGTTTACCCATTTCTTCGATGGTTCCCATCCGCTTGAAGACCTGCAGATCAGCAACTCGTTTCAGGGCGGTCTGGGGATCGGGTAGTGTCGCTGCCCAGTCGTGCATCAGTGGAGTGTCGATATTACTGGGAAGAATCGCATTCACGCGGATGCCTGCTTCACCCAGCTCAATCGCCAGTGATTTGGTAAAGCTGACCTGCGCGCCTTTGGTGGAGCAGTAAGCCGTTGAGTGATGCTGCCCCAGAACTGCGGTAATCGACGACATATTGACGATCGTCCCTTTGGTTTTCCGCAAGTGAGGTAACGCGTATTTGGCCCCCGCGAAGGTGCTGAGAAAGTTGACACGCATCAGCTGTTCCATCTCTTCGATGCTGGTTTCTTCCAGGGACATCGCGGGCGGATGCACGCCTGCATTATTGATGATGCAGTCAAGTCGTCCATATTGCTCGACGACCACTTCGATTGCGGAGCGAAGCTGTTCGTGCTCACCGACATCGCATTGCACGAACATCGCTTTTCCGGGGCCGGCTTCGTTCAGTTCGCGAGCCAGTGCCTGACCTGCCTGAATGCCTCGGGCCAGAATCGCCACGTGGCCACCCTCTGCACAAAAGACACGGGAACAGCCTTCGCCGATCCCCTTGCTGCCACCGGTGACAATCACGACGCGATCTCGAAATCTCATTTTTTCCCTCGCAGGATCTGTTTTGCAGGATCAAATCCGGATAGTCCAGCGACACTCCGGGTTTGACATTTACGGTAACAATTACCGCGAGGGAATTCCAATCCAACGCTGAAGCGAATTCGCGGGCCTGGATTAAATAAATGAGCTTTAGTTTTATTGCGCGTTAAAGAATTCAATTCATGCCGATTGTTCGGAGCCGAGCCGCAAAATCTCCGGGAGTTCAGCAAGATTCAGATTACCACCACTGAAGACGGCCACCACCTTTTTACCCGCGAACCGATCTGGATATTTTAAGACAGCTGCCAGTGCAGCTGCACCGGCTCCTTCGGCAAGGTTGTGGGTCTTTTGGAGAATGTGGTAAGCCGCCAGCCGCATCTCATCTTCGCCGACCAGTAGAAAATCATCGACCACCGACTGCATGATCTGCTGTGTCAGCTCGGCGCCAGCGCGAGTGGCGACTCCTTCCGCCCAGGTCTGTGCGGTCTCGGTTGTCTGCGGGCTGCCCGCTTTCCAGGAGAGCTGATTTGCCGGTGCGTTCTCTGCCTGTACCGCGATAACTTCCGTTTGGGGACGCAGGTGTTTCGCAACGATGCCCGTACCACAGACACCGCTGCCCATCCCTACCGGTACGATGACCACATCCGGATCGGGCAGGGTTTCAAAAATTTCGATGCCCTGGGTCCCTACGCCTGCAATCAGCTTGGGTTCATTAGCCGAGTGCACATAACGTCGCTTCCCATCGACCAGTTCGGTTTCCAGATAGTGCTTGGCTTCATTGAAGTCTTCACCCGCTTCAATGATTTCAGCCCCCAGCATCTGGATAGCGCGGACTTTATCCGGATTATTATGCCGCGGGACCACGATCGTACACTTGATACCAAATCTGCGAGCCGCGAATGCCAGGGACTGACCATGATTGCCGGTCGAACAGCCCATGATACCCGCTTCACGCTCTGCGTCAGACAGGGTACTCACCAGGTTAATACCGCCACGTACTTTGAACGCACCGACCGGCTGGTGGTTTTCGTGTTTCAGGAATAGTCGAGTGCCTGTTAACTGACTCAAGCCGGGCCATTCGTAAAGGGGAGTGGGTGCCAGCACCTCTCTTACACGGGGGAGGGCCTCCTGGATATCCTGAAACGTTGGAGCTTGCATCTTCGGAACCTGAGTTGAACGAGATTAACGGGAGTGAGCGATACCGCTATGACACCGCTGCTCTTTTGAAGTTCGTGAGATCGCCGGCGATTGTCAAGTTTTGCCCCACTGGTTTTCGGCAGCAAAGCCGAGAACCCTTGTTGCAGGTGCCCGGAGCGACTGATATGATTAGGTCAGGACAAGAGAAATTCCTCTCTCTGTCCACCATGTTCCTACCTGCCGGATGTTGTTTGTCCGGCTACCGTTAACTCGATTCGTTACGGACCGGTAACACCAAACCAGTTTTCCTCGCGTTTGATGTGCCAGGTAATCCGGGCCCACTGCCTCCCGGCACTTCTCTCGTGTTTTCGACTGAGGGCGAATTACCATGTTGCGAGTCTTGCGCTGTTTTCCAGGCATCACTCTGCTGGCGTTATTCACGCTCCCCGTACAGGCAAACGCCGGACCTCCCCAGGTCAATTTCAACCGCGATATCCGACCGATTCTTTCCCGGAACTGTTTCCACTGTCACGGCCCCGATGCGGAGCATCGCGAAGCCGACTTGCGGCTCGATCAGGAAACCGGTCTGAAATCTACTTCCGATTCGGCCATCATCCATCCCGGGCAGCCGGACCAGAGTGAGCTCTTCGCACGGATTTCCAGTCACGATGCAGACACCGTGATGCCTCCTGCCGACTCAGGCAAGAAACTGACAAGTGAAGAGATCGAGCTGTTCAAACAGTGGATCGCTGAAGGCGCACAATGGTCGCAACACTGGGCGTATGTCAAACCCCATGCCAACCCGGTCCCTCAAGTCAAAGACCAGCAGTGGCCCGTGAACTGGATTGACAATTTCGTCCTCTCACGCCTGGAAGAGCAGGGGCTGAAACCATCGCCGGAGGCAGACAAAATTACTCTACTCCGTCGCCTGAGTTTCGACCTGACCGGCCTGCCGCCCACGCGGGCAGAAGTCGATGCATTTGTGAAGGATGACAGTCCCGCTGCATATGAAAAGCAGGTTGATCGCCTGCTGGCATCGCCGCATTACGGAGAACGGATGGCGATGTACTGGCTGGACCTGGTCCGCTTTGCAGATACGGTGGGATACCACGGCGACCAGGATCATCACATTTCCCCTTACCGGGATTACGTGATCGATGCTTTCAATCGCAATCTGCCCTTTGATCAGTTTACTCGTGAGCAACTGGCAGGTGACCTGCTGCCTGATCCCAGCTTACAACAGAAGATCGCGACCGGATACAACCGCGTTCTGCAGACATCCCACGAAGGGGGTGTCCAGCGAAAAGAGTACCTGGCGATCTACGCTGCCGACCGCATTCGCAACTTCTCGGGAGTCTGGATGGGAGCCACGATGGGTTGCTGCCAGTGCCACGATCACAAATATGATCCGTATACCGCGAAAGACTTTTATTCGATGGTCGCTTTCTTCGCGGATATTGATGAAGACCAGCATCTGAAACGGGGAGCTGACCGTATTCCGACGATCCGTGAACCGGAAATCTTTCTGTACTCTGAAGAGGAAAAACAGAAAATTGCCACACTCGACGCCAAAATCAAATCCATCCAGGATAAATTGAAAGCCATTTCCAGTCCGGAGATCCAGAAACAGTCGCCGGAAGAAAAAGAGCAGAAGCTCAAACAGATGGTTGAGCTAAACAAGCGATTGGGGCCTCTCAAAAAAGAACGGGAGGCCATCGATCGCGGTGCGGTCAAAACCATGATTACCGTTTCCATTAAACCTCGCGAAATTCGAGTTCTCCCCCGAGGTAACTGGCTGGATGAAAGCGGCCCTGTGGTCCAGCCTGCGATCCCGGAATTTATGGGGCAGATCAAAACAGACCACGAGCGTCCCACGCGTCTGGACCTGACCAACTGGCTCTCAGCCGAAGACGGATATGGCCCTCTGATGGCCCGTGTGATGGCAAACCGGTTCTGGTATCTGTTCTTCGGTCGTGGGATCGCCCCGGTACTCGATGACTTTGGAGGCCAGGGAGGCCCCCCGCATTATCCTGAACTGCTCGATCAACTGGCGATCAAGTTTTTCGAAGATGAGTGGGACATCAAACAGATGGTGAAATTCATCGTCATGAGCCGCGCTTACCGTCAGTCGTCGCTGGAAACTCCTGAACAGCGGAAAGCAGATCCCTTCAACAGACGCCTCGACCGCCAGGCTCGCTTCCGCCTGCCCGCTGAGATGATCCGCGATAACGCACTGGCGATCAGCGGACTTTTGGTGACCGAGATTGGTGGCCCGAGCGTGAAACCGTATCAACCTGCAGGCTACTATCGACATTTGAATTTTCCGAAGCGAAAATATGTGTCGCATCAGGACGAACGACAATG